>NZ_JBFRGL010000013.1:0-100285 GCF_052115325.1 Arthrobacter sp. 2RAF22
CCTCGGTATTTCATGAAGCGGGTGCTGACAGCGCGTGTTCAAGCAGGGAAAGGTGCCCCTGAGCTGGGAAAATAGTGTTGTTGACGCACTGTTTTGACCCGCTCGAAGGAGCACCTTTCTGGTGTCTGATCTTACCTCGTCCTACCCGTCTGTCCGCGTTGATTCCGCCGGTGACGGGGTGGTGTCGCAGGCGGGCGGGCTGGTGCTGACTGAAACGGTCCGGGCCACGGGGTTGATGGCAGCGTTGTCCGCAGGATTGGAGCCGTGGCGCAAGCCGTTCGCCCGGCATGATCCGGGCAAGATCCTCACCGACCAGGCCCTGTCCCTGGCCACCGGCGGGGATTGTTTGGCGGACGTGGACCGGCTGCGCACCCAGCCGGGGGTTTACGGTCTGGTGGCCTCGGATCCGACAATCAGCCGGCTGGTCCGGACCCTCTCCACCCGCGCCCGGGCCTGGACTGCGGCCGGGGACGCGTCGCCGCTGCACGACGCCAGCGCCTTGAACCCGGTGGTCATCGACGTTGATGCCACGCTCCTGACGGCACACTCGGAGAAGGAAAATGCCCGTCCGACCTGGAAGAAGGGCTATGGCTTCCATCCGCTGGCCGCGTTCATCGACCACGGCGCCGAGGGCACCGGGGAGCCCTTGGCGGTGCTGTTGCGACCGGGCAATGCAGGTTCCAACACCGCCGCGGACCATATCGAGGTGGTCAGGGACGCACTGAAACAGCTGCCCGCCAGCCATCGGTCCGGACGGAAGGTCATGATCCGCACGGACTCGGCCGGCGGCACGCAGGAGTTCCTGCACTGGCTCACCGCCCGGCACCGGAACCTGGGCTACTCCGTCGGGTTCCCGATCCACGGGGCCCTCGAGAACGTCCTGCCCCTGATCCCGGACAAGGCGTGGACGCGGGCCTACAACAGTAACGGGTTCGAACGCGACGGCGCCTGGGTGGCAGAGGTCACCGGCATGCTCGAGCTCTCCGCCTGGCCCAAAGGTTTGCGGGTCATCGTCTGCAAGGAAATCCCGCACCCGGGCGCCCAACTGCGGATCACGGACCTCGACGGGATGAGATACACGGCGTTCGCGACCAACCAGGCCCGCGGCCAACTCGCCGACCTTGAAGTCAGGCACCGGCTGCGGGCCTGCTGCGAGGACCGGATCCGGGGCGCCAAGGACACCGGCCTTCAAAACCTTCCCCTGCATTCCTTCGCAGCGAACACGCTCTGGTGCCATCTGGTCATGCTCGCCGCCGAACTCACCGCATGGGCACAGCTGCTCGCCTTCACCGGAACGAAGGTGCGGCGGTGGGAACCCAAGAAGCTCCGCGCCCGGGTCTTCGAGATCGCCGGGAAAATCAGCCGCCACGCCCGCCAGGTCATCGTGCATCTGGCCTCCACGGCCCCCGAAACGTCCCTGCTGATCAAGGGCCTCGCCAAGCTGAGGGCCCTTACCCCGCCATAGCCGGAAACCGGCCAGAGGACAACGAATCAAAAGGACGCAAGAACACCAAAACGGGCGGCAGTGGAACCGCCCGCGGCCAGCCGCCACCGGTCAGCGGCCGCCCTGTCACACCTTCATGCCAAAATCGACCACGTCAGGCAGCCAGTAAGCCCTGACCCCGCCGAAATCCTACCTCGTGAAAGATCGAGGCTAGAACCCGCCCGGCGGAGTAGGGTCACAGTTCACGGCGTTGACAGGGCTGACTTTCAACCCAGATCTACTCACCGGAAAGCTCGCGCGGCCAAGACCAAGAGGCCAATTCCGCCGCGATGGGCCCCTCCCGTGGAACTCGTCCCCACCACCAGCCTTTTCGCGTCTCGAACCCGCCAATTCTTGCCATGGATCTATCCGGGTCGGCAACCGTTATCCGCTTAAACTCCTCATCAGCAGGCAAAATGGCCGCTTCAAAAGCAGGTAAATCTGCCGGTGAGATCACTGATCTTGCCCCTGAAAGGAAGTCTCTTATGCAGAGCGCAGCAATGATGTCGTCCACTCCCCACCAGTCATACGCCACGTCAATGTCAACGTCCATCTCTGCTATAAACCTCGCAATATGAGCAGACCACGACCGGATAAGTGACCGTACTGTCATTGGTCGATCGGATGTCGGATCAATCCGGCACTCTTCCCATTCTTCAGTCATCATCACTTCCCAATTCTGCCGAGCATTCTCTTTGCCCGGTGCCTAGCCCGCTGAGTCGCCGAGGATTCGTTGTATATCACCCTCAGAAGTTCTCTAACAGCAGACGAATCAGGCATCTGATCTAGCCAGTTCAAAGCCAGTTGGATCCAGTAGTCGATTTTTGAGGCAACGGCGGTTGAGGGAATAGCGTCGAGCGGCACTAAATTGAATATTTCCCCTTGTGCCATTTCTAGCTCGATTTCCCTAGCACGGAGGTCTGCGAGAACCTCTCCATAGGAGCGCTCGAGGCAAGGCAGGAGGCCAATCGGGTTGGTTGAGTCGACTTCCCGTTTCGGCCCAAGGCGGTCTCCTACCGCGAGTTTTTCACCCGAGAGGCCAAGCCAGACATTCTTCTCCATTCGCAGAATTCTGATCCATGGCGATGGGAGGATATCAGTGGTGGACATCTATTCCGTACCCCCTCATTGTGTCTACAAACTGTTGACGAATCTCTGGGGACCAATTCCGCCAAAAGTGCCCACTTTGTTCGGTCGTGTTGAAGGCACCATCGGCTCCACGAGTCAAGGTACCACCTACGACAGTCGCGGGGTTTGCGCCGATGGATTGGGCAAGCTGCTCATGTGGGCTTCCCGTCAGCCCCGCGCTTGGGTCAACGACGCCTGTGGCGAATGTTCCAGTTTCAGGGTCAAAAACATACTCAACGCCCCCTCCCTTGGGGTAGTAATTGCGAAGGGCCGCGAGTGATTTCACCCTGCTGCTTGCTTCCAAAACACCCGAGACGGGGCCGCTGCCAGCAAGCATTCCGCGGGCCGCAGATCCTGTCTCCGCTTCTGCTGCTCCAGCGCCGCCCAGTACTACACCGATGCCAACATCAACGAGTGGCGTGGCCTTGTCAGCGAATGCCTGGTTGGCATGGACAAGGTCCTGCACCGATTGGGGCTGGGTTTGGAGGTTGGCCTCGGCGAGTGCCTTGCCGCAGGCTTCGTTGATCGCGATCTGCTCGGGGCTCATCCCGACTTTCATGTCTCCGAGACACTTCAGGGCAGGGTGTGTGGCGCTGATCTTGTCTCGACTGGCTTGGGCCGGCGAATACGGGTAGATGCTGGCCCGTTGGATGGCTTGGTTGAAGTACGTGTGCGCGGGTGGTGGTGTGTAGCCGGGGCGTCGGATGGATACGGGTGGCACCGGTGGTTGGGGCAGGAAGCTCGGGACGTACGGGGCAGCCTGTTCCACGGTGGCACGGGCACCGTGCCAGGAGGAACCGTCGCCGTCAGTGACGGCGACCATGGACAGGTATCCCATGTAGTCGGTGAGGGTTGTGGGGTTGTTGGTGACGTAGGCGTAGCGGTTGAGGGTTTGGGGTGCTGCGAGGAGTCCGTGCCAGGGGTCTTGGCTGGTCCAGGTTGCTGTTTCGGGGTCGAGGGTGCGGGCGTGGAATTGGCTGGTGCCGTGGGTGGCGTTGGTGGGTTGGGCGGTGTAGTCGGGGTCTGCGTCCCAGCCGGTGGTGGCGTATTGCTGGACGCCGAAGTCGGAGTAGTCGGAGAGCTGGCCGATCGACGCCGTACCTGCAGCTGAACCGGTGCCGCCGGCTTCGCCTGTGCCGGTGCCGGTGGTGGTTTGGGCGATCGTGGAGCCGAGTTTGTCGGTGAGGTTCCACCGGTCCCCGATCGACGCGGTGCCGGTTTGGAGGGTGGGTTGTCCGGTGTTGCCGGGGATCAGGTTCGCGGTGCCTTGGTTGTCGGTGTTCTGGACGGGGGTGAGCCCGTTGAAGGCGGTGCTGGTTTGGTGGTTTCCGTATTTGGTGGTGTCGGTCGAAGTGAGGTTCCGTCCGAGGCCGTCGTAGTTGTAGGCGCTGGTGATCCCGGCCCGGGTGATGGACGCTGTCTGGTTCTCAGGCGTGTAGGTGTAGTTGATGTCCGGCCCGCCGGGGGTACTGGAGCCGGTGCGGTTCCCGTCCGCGTCATAGGTGTAGTTGGTGGTGCCGGTGACGCTGGGGCCGGTGCCGGTGCGGGTTTCGCTGGTGATCTGGTTGGTGTTGTTGAACGCCGCGGTCACGCTCAGTTTGTCCCCGGCCACGGTGGTAGAGGGGTTGTCCGAAGTAGACCAGCCGGTGCGGTTGCCTGCCCGGTCGTAACCGTAGGAGTTGGTGACCCCCGTGGACGTGCTGGAGGCGGTGAGCCGGTTCAGCGGGTCGTAGCTGTAGGAGCGTTTGTCGCTGGTTCCGGCGACGGCCCCGGCGGCGGGGTTGGATGGTCCGGCGTTCGGGGTGGTTGCTGTGGTGGCTGCCGCGGCGGCGGGGGTGGTGCCGTTGGTGCGGGTCCTGGTCGCGACGTTCCCGTTCGGGTCGTAGCTGTAGTCCAGGGTCAGGGCTTCACCGGGCGTGATGCCCGCCGCGGTGGAGGGCAGGGTGCGTTGTCCGAGGTATTCGGCGGTTTTGAGGCAGTTGGCCCCGGTGGCCCCGTTCTCGGGCAGGGTCCGGGAGGCGAGGTAGGACGCGGCCGTGGTGCAGGCCTTCGGATCCTGGGACAGGGGCCCCTGGTTCGCGGACGTCGCCGCACTCGTCCCTGAATCTGACGAACCTGCACCCGTAGTTGTTGCAGGAGCCGTGGCTGCTGCTGCGGCAACGGTGCGGTCGGGTTTGGGGGTGGTGTCAGTGATGGTTTTTGTGCGCCCTGCGGCCGTGTAGGCGGTGGTGGTGATGATCCCGCCGGTGCGGGTGGTGGTGGCGGTCTGCCCTGCAGGGGTGTAGGTGTAGGCCGCATCCCCCCACGGGCTGGTTTGTTTGGCCACCCTGCCTGCGGGGTCGTAGGCGTAGTTCACGCTCGTCGCTGCCCCGGCCGTGGGCTTGCCCGCGGCCGGGGCAGCGGTCGCGGGGCTCGTGTTGCCGGCGGGGAGGGCCAGGGTGGTGAGTTCCCCGGCCGCGTCGTAGGCATAGGACAGGGTTTTGCCTTGGGCGTCGGTGGCGGAGGTCACCGCGCCGCGGGCGTCATATTGCCAGTTGCTGGCCCCGACACTGTCGTTCATCGTGATCAGGGCCTGTTCGCCGTCATACCCGTAGCTGGTGGTGGTGTTTGCTCCGGCCCCGGTGCTGTAGCTGATCTGGGCGAGGTCCCCGCGGGCCGTGTAGCTGTTGGTTGCGGTGGTCCCGTTCGGGTCGGTGCGTTTGGCCAGGAGCCCGCGGGGGTCGTAGGCGTAGCTGGTGGCGTGCCCGGCCGCGTTGGTCTCTTGTGTGGTGCGCCCGTTCTTGTCGTGGGCGTAGCCGGTGGTGTTCCCGTTGGGGTCCTTCACGGAAGCCAGGTACCCGGCCGGCGAATGAGTGTAGGCGGTGGTGACATTCACGTCCGCGGCTGCGGGCTGCCCGGCTTTGCTGTTTTCGGTCACGGCGGTCAGTTGCTGTGCCGGGTCCCAGGCGTAGGAGGTGACGGTTCCCTTGGTGTCGGTCGTACTTGTCTGGTTCCCGGCAAGGTCCCAGCCGTAGGCGGCGGTGACCCCGTCCGGGTCGACGGTCTTGGTGAGCCTGCCGGAGAGGTCGTAGGCGCGGGTCCAGGCGGCCCCGGTCGCATCCGTCATGGCGGTGACGCGGCTGTCCGGGTCGTAGCTGGTCTTGGACGTTTCCCCGGCGGGGTTGGTCACCGCGACCGGCCGGTTCAGGACGTCAAAGACGGCGGTGGTGGCCCGCTTGAGCGGGTCGGTGACCGTGGTGGTGTTGCCGTTGGGGTCGTACCCGTAGCCGGTGACGGCTCCGGTGGGGTCGGTCATGGTGGTGAGCCGGCCGGCCTTGTCAAAGGCACTGGTCCACTTTTGCCCGCGCCGGTCGGTCACACTGGTGCGGTTCCCCGCCCCGTCCCAGACGTAGGAAGTGGTCTTCCCGGTCGGGTCCGTGACCGCAGCTACCTCATCCAGGAGGGTGTACCCGGTTTTCCAGACCGCCCCGGACGGGTCGGTGACGGCGGTGGTCCGCCCCACACCATCCAGGGTGTAGGACGTGGTGGCACCTGAGGGGTCGGTCGTGGAGGTGATCCGGCCGAGTTTGTCGTAGATGCGGCTGGTGGTCGCGTTTTCGGGGTTCGTGGAGGTGAGCTGGTTCCCGGTCCGGTCCCAGGTCCGGGCCCAGGCCCCGCCGAGCGGATCCGTGGTCTTGATGACCCGGTACAAAGGATCCAGCTCGAAGGCCGTGGCGGCACCGAGCGGGTTGGTGGTCTTGACCAGTTTGTCTTCACGGTTATAGGCGTAGCTGGTTTTCCCGCCGTCGGGCGCAATGACAGCGGTGACCCGGAACAGGGCGTCCCATTCGTATGTGGTGACGGCCCCGGCCGGGTCGGTGGCCGCGGTGAGGTGGTTGTTGCCGTCGTAGGCGAATTTCGTGACCCCGCCCGCGGCGTCGGTCCGGGCCACGAGCCGGTCCGCGGAATCCCAGGCGTACTTCGTCACGTTCCCGTTCGGGTCCGTCATGGACACGACCCGGTTCGCGGCGTCGTAAGCGTAGGCGGTGGTGTTGCCGTCCGGGTCGGTCGCGGCCGTGGTGTTGCCGCGGCTGTCGTGGGCGTAGCTGCTGGTGTTCCCGGCCCCGTCCGTGGACGCGGCCAGGTTCCCGGAGCCGTCAAACGCGGCAGCCAGGGCCGTGCCGTCGGGGCGGTGCACCGTCACGGGCAGGCCGCGGGGGTCGTTGTCGATGCTGGTGGTGCGGGGTGTGTTGCCGGGTCCGCCGTTGTCGGTTTGGGAGGCGAGGTCCCCGGCGGGGGTGTAGGTGAAGGAGGTGACGGTGTTTTCGGGGGCGATGGTGCGGGTGAGGTGCCCTCCGGCGTCGTAGCTGTAGTTGGTGGTGTTCGCGTTCGCGTCCGTGTACCCGGTGACCTGGTCGTGGGCGTCGTAGGTGAAGGACTGCCTGCCCCCGGCGGCGTCGGTGATCTGGACGACCCGGTAGGAATCATCCCGGGTGTAGATGGTCTGGTGGCCTTCGTTGTCCGTGTAGGTGGTGGTTTTGGCCCCGTCGTCGTAGGCGAAGGTCCGCACGTTGTTCTGCGCGTCCAGCTGCTTGACCACCCTGCCGGAGGGGTCGTACTCGTTGCGCAGGTAGGTGACCCCCAAGGGGTCGGTGGCGGTCAGGAGCTGGTGGTTGCCGTCGTAGGTGAGGGTCCGGGTGCGTCCGTCGGGTTCGGTGATCTTGACCAGGTTCCCGGCCCCGTCATACGCCAAACCCCAGACCCTGCCGTCCGGGTGCGTGAACCCGGTGATCCGGCCGAGCCCGTCGGTGGAGACACGGACGACCTGCCCGGAGGCGTCGGTGATGGAGGTCAGGGGCAGGAACTGTGTGGTGGCGGTGCCGGGCCCGTAGGCCAGGGTGGTGGCGTTGCTTTGCCGGTCGGTGTGCTTGACGAGTTCGCCGATGCCTTCAATATCACTGGCGTTGAAGTCCCAGGATTCCCCGTCCGGGGAGGCCAGGTGCAGCTGCCCGTTCCCAGCTTCGGTGAGGGTGTTGAGGGTGCCGGGTTCGGCGGTGTAGCCGCCGGCCCCGTTGCCGGTGAACACGTAGGATGCCCCGTCGCCGCGCACGGCGAGCACGGACCCGTCACTGAAGCGTTGGACCCTGGCCCCGGCCCCGAAGGACACTCCAGCCCCGGCCCTCGAGAGCCTGCCGTCCTGGGAGTTGTAGACCAGGGACAGGTCAAGGTTCTGCGTGCCGGGCCCGGTGAGGGTGAAGACCGGGAATTTTTCGATCAGGTTCCCGGTGGTGAAGGACACCGGTTCGGCGCCGTAGGCCTGGAAGTTGTGGAAGCCCAGGGTCCGCCACTTCGCCAGCTCCGCCGCCGACGGCTTGGTGGGCCACCCGCCGGTGATGGGGTTGGTGCAGTGGAAGCCCTGGGTGTCGAGGTATTTGCCGAGGCCGGTGAAGACGCCGTTGGTGATCGAGGTGAAGCCGTTGTCGATCACGGGCCGGTCGTAGTTGTGGTCGATGTACAGGGTCTCCAGGTGCGTCACCGCACCTGGCAGGGACCCCAGCTGGGGGTAGGGCAACGGGGTGCCCGTGCCGGACATGGTGGCGGTGTTCGCGGGCCGGCCCGTGTACCCGGGCATTTCGGCGACCAGGGAGTTCGTGACGGCGTTGTCGTCCGCGTTTCCCCGCGAATATGCTTTCGTGCCGCCGTCCACGGAGACACCCCACGGGTGCCCGTACAGGGCATCGAAGGCGAGGGTGATGGTCAGGTCCGGTTTGAAGGCTGCGGCCATGCCCGCGCGGAGGGCCGGGGAAATGGCCGTAGGCGCTCCGGGCAGCCGGGTGACCAAGACATTGGCCTTGCAGGTGTTGGCCATCATCGCCGCGACCGTGGTGGCGAGGCGCTCGTTCTGTGGGAGTTCGGTCATTGGCCCGTTCGGGCCGGTGGTGTTGGCCACGTCATCATCAGGATCCAGCACCACCCGAGGACCCGCCGGGGGCACGAACGGGGTGCCGATCACCACAAACTGCGACAAATGGTCCGACTCGCCCTTTACTTTGCCCGTCTTGGCGTCGTAGAAGGACGGCAGCGCCGTCCAGGGGTCGCCCGGGTTTTCGCGGGTCATGATCCGCACCGTGGCGGGGTCGATCTTCGCAGGGTCCGGTTTCGAGGCGTCCCCGATCTTGGAGGCATCAATACCCAGCTCCAAGGCCACTCCGGGGGTCACGGCCGTGACCACGGCCGGGCCTTTGTCGTTCTTCACGATCGTCGGATCCGCTGGGAACGAGGTCACACCCTTCCCGGACGGGTCGGTGGCGGTGACCGCGACAGGGGAGGCGAGGACGACGCCGGCGGTTTCGGCCGCCGCGGTCCGGGCAGCGCCCGGGGCCAGTTCCTGGACCTTCACGTCCAGGTCCTTGTCGATGCTGTGCCCGGAAAACGCCAGCTTCGCCCCGACCGGATCCGCCGTGACATCCACCGGTTTCCCGGCCTTGATCTGCCCGGACCCCACAGGGTCGGTGTCCTTCTTCGGCCCCTGGTCCTCATCCACCATCGGAACGAGCGCCGGCACCTGCTTCGCCAGCGCCGCGGCCGCGTCCTGGCCGGCCTGCAACGTCCGCGCCCGCAACCCCGCAGCGGTCTCGGCTGCCACCGCTGAGGGGACGGCGAACGCCGGAGACAGTCCCGTGGCGATCAGTGCGCACGAGAGCACACTGCACAGAACCGCCACCGGGCCCCAGCCAAGAACCGAACGCACCCATGACCGGAACCCGCGGGACCTTGCCCGATGCTTGCTGCGGGCGCTCACGCCCGGCCCCCTTCAACAGAACCTGCGTCCGGTTCGGTTCCGGTCGGGTCCGTGGCCCCGTACGAGCTGCTGCCGTGGTCTTCAAGAGGTGAGTGCCAGCCGTCCTCGGGCTCCTCGAACCCGTCAGCACCGTCATCGCCGGGACCATCGCCATCAAGACCTTCGACGCTGCCGTCGCCGTCTTCGTCGGTGGTGCGTTTTTTCTTCTTGTTCTGGAAGTACAGGAACGCCCCTGCACCCAGGGCCAGGACCCCGGCCAAAACCCACATGCCGGCTTGGAACCCTGTCGAGGCCAGGAATCCCTGGTCCTTCACGCAGGCTTTGAGTTCGGCGACGTCGGAGATGCCGTTGTGGTTGTAGTCTTCCTGGCCGGTAGCGCACCCGGCGTTGCCGCAGATCACGTAATCGATCCAGTCCGGGACGCCCTTGCCGTCAGTGTCCTCGTGCCCGTTCGCGCAGGTAGCGGACCCGCAGACCAGCTGCTCGGCGTAGTCCGGGATCCCGTCCCCGTCCGTGTCTTCTTTCGGGTCCGCGCAGGTGGTCGTGCCGCAGGCCTTGACTTCGATCCAGTCCGGGATGCCGTCTTTGTCCGTGTCCTCCCGGCCGGTCGCGCAGGTCGCGGACCCGCACACCACGACCTCGACAGCGTCAGGGATCCCGTCCCCGTCGGCGTCGCACGAGGACGCGTCGGCCTGCTGTGAGCACGCAGTACCCGCCGCAGTGACAACCTTCACGGGCCGGGGCATGGTGTCGGCCCGCGCGGGGCCCCCAATGCCCAGCACGAACCCACACGCCACCAACACGCCAAGCAGCACAGCAACCGCGCGGCGGAAGAACCCCGGAGAAGAAAACGACACAACAAACCCCAAATGAGTCTTAGGAACGCGGACGGATCCGCTGCGCCCCGGACCGGGACACCCCTTGTAGACCGGAAAGCTCCAAAAACATGACGCGGAACCTGAAAAAGGACTGAACCCGCCCGTTGAGCACCTAACAGGAGGGCCAGAGCCGGGGGGATGAGGGGCTGGTCCGTCACGAACCGGGACCCGTTCTGTTGGCCCTTAGCGGGCGATCCCCGCGGGTGGGCCGGCGGTTACACGGAACAGGCCGCCGGCCCAGCCCGGCCCCCGGTGCCTGAAAAGCCGGGAAGTAACCCCGAAGACGGACTCCCCACAGGCATACGGGCCCTCAACAGTGTGGGGGGTTTTGCTCCGGGCACGATCCCAACGAGCCCTCCGGGGCGGGAGGGATGCCCTGGCTTCCGTCGCAGGGAACGCGGAGGAACCCCGGCTTGCCCTTTTGCGTCATGAAAGGTTACCGCCCCGGGTATAGGGGTTGACCCTTGGGCGGGTCAACGGGACAGCACCGCCCATCACAAACAAGCAGGCACGCTTTGCACGGGCCTGAACAGGAGGACACCATGAACCAAACACCAAGCCAGTCGCCCTGGCCGCCCGGCCCGTACACGGATCCAGCCCGAAATGCCCGGCCCGTTCCGGACAAGACAACACCGCTGTACAACCCGTTCATCCGGGTGATTCTTGCGATGCCCGTAGCCGGGGCACTGCTTGGATGGGCCATGGTCCCGGTGACCCGCTACATGTACGCCGGCCATATCGTGACTGCCAGCCCGCTCTCAGTGTTCACCCCCACGTACTTCCTGCTCCTTGGCGCCAGCGGCCTGCTCTACGCCGCCACGGTCGTCCTTGCCTACTTTGACTGGCGGCGACTCGGGCAGGCCGGCGTCGTGCGTCCTTTCCACTGGGCCTGGGGATTCCTGCCGGCCGTGTACATCATCGGCAGGACCGTGATCATCAGGAAAGCCCTGCCCGGCCGCAGCCTCGCACCGATCGTCTACCTCATCGCCGTACTGGTGGTCAGTACGGTCTTCAGCGCCATCAAGGCCTCCTCCACACTGCTCGTGCAATAGACCACGCCCGGACCGGTGCGGACCGGAGCACAGCAGAACCTGAGAGCGGGTCCTGGGACGTGCCGGCACTTCTGCACAAAGTAGCTAAGTATCGAGTCCCTTCAGGGCCTGTACCGGCAGGGTTATTACCATGTTTCGGTGCCTTCGGGTGCTGTCCGGGGCTGGAGTATGAAGTCGAAGCGCTCCCCGCGGGGGTTGGGCGGTAGAAGGGTGATGATCAGCATGGCGATGCTGCCAAGGACCGGGACCAGGTGCAGGAAGATGAACCAGCCGCGCATGTTGACGTCATGGAGCCGTCGGGCGGTCAGGGCCAGGGTAGGGACGAGCATGATCACTGACAGGACGACCAGGACGCAGAGGGCAAAGATGCTGGGCGGTTCAGGAACACGGGTGCCTGTGAACGTCGTGTGGGTAAACACGTTCACGGCGGCGTCAAGGCTGAGAGTGACGCTGTTGATCAGCAGGGCCACCCACCAGTATTCGCTTCTGCCGGCACGCCCGGAAAAGTCGGCCCATTTGTTGAAATAGCGCCTAAGCGCCGCACGCGGGGACGCTCCGTACAGTGGCGCGGACAAGGGCGGCACAATCCGCTGCGGGGCGAGATTCGCGTGAGCCATGGATTCTCCTTCATTGAAGCTTTTAGTGTTATCGGGTCTGAGAACCAGTCAGGGGTTGCGGCAGAGGTCGTGCGGAGACCGGTGCGCTCCGGGGGCTGGCATCGGGTTCCAGGGACGCCCGGTAGACAGTGAGGATGTCGGCTATTTTGGCGAGGCGGTGGATGTATAAGACGCTGATGTCGGGAAGGTCGGCGATCGCGGTCTGAAGTGCGTCCATCTGTTGAAGCATGGTGTTCGCCTTGCCGATCCGGTAATGAAGCGCTCCCGCCGGGGCCTGCTGTGTAAGCACGGTGCGAATGTTGCGGGCCAGGCGACTGCGGACCGGGAAGGGGCCGGAGTTGAAGGTGCGGATCAGGGCCGTGCCGAGCCCGGCGAGTTCGTCGAGGACGGGTTCAAGATCGGGGGCGGCTTGCGCTGCGGTCGGGCTGATGCTCATCACCGTTCTTGTCGTTGCTGCGGGCGGGGTTGTCCCGTCGCCTGGTTGACGCGACGTGGGAAAGGGGCGGCGGCAACCGCTGGTTCGACTACTTGAAGGAACCACCCGCCCTACCGTCCGCGGGGCACTCAAGTCCACGTACGAAATGCAGGCCGTTTACGTTCGGCCCATCGTCGCTATGGGGGACGCAGCTGAGGTACAGCGTGCACGCTCTTCCAACCATCCCGGCGTCTTTTCCTTACGGCAGCGACCGTGGAGGGGATCCGGCCCGATGCGCTTGGGCTGCCTTGAGTGCCCGGTAAGCGCTGCGACCATACCCGAAGGTGCGGACTCGTGGGGGCCTGCATGAGGGGCCGCCAATCGGGGCCACGCCGTGCATGTCGTCACGATCCTGGAATTTTCCGGTGTAGTTCCTGAACATTTCAATCGACGGGGAGACCTTCATGAACGATAGCCAAGAACATACACACGCGGCGTTGACCGCCCGGATCAAGAGAGTGCCGATGAAGGTCAGGGTCATTGGAGTGGCAACCGCCCTGTGTCTCGCCGGGTTCGCCGGCGGCGCGGCCTTTGCGTCTGTGGCTCCCCGTCAGGAACCGACGAACGCCGCACCTTCGGAACAATCAAGTCAAGCCGTGCAGACGAAGCCCGTCCAGACCATGGTTATCTGCGAGGATGCCAGGAACCGCGGCTTGGCCTTCTCCGGGACCTCGAAAGCCTGCTAGGGCAGGGATTGGCCCTCGGATCCTCTCTTCGGCCAGCGATCCGGGAGCGGCACCACGGCAACCCGGCCCGGTGCGCGTCAGAACCGGCAACCCGGAACTCCGGACCACCTACGCCCGCGACGTCCTCTTCGCAGTCCTGTTCACGGCCCTAGGCTGCGCCAGGACCATCCGCACCCTTGCACGCAGCACACGCCCCGCCCGGGAACCCCCGGTTCCTGACACTGAACCAACGGCAAGACGCACTCGGAACCACCAATAAGGGGGCACCGCGCGGTCAGCAGGGATCGCCAGGGCAATGCCTCCCACGTTTAGGAGATCTGACTATGGAACAAATGCCCGGAACCGCCCCGGCGGGGTGGTATCCCGATCCGAACGGCTCTACCGCGCGCCATTACTGGGACGGCACCGATTGGATCGGACTGGGGGAGGAGACGCCGCGTCACGGGCCGCCTGCCGGTGCTGCGGTGCCTGCCGGCCCTGACTCCGGCCCTGACTCCGGCCTTGGGGAAAAGAGGCACGGACCGGATCCGGCTGTACCGGTACGAAAGTACCCAAGCCGGGCGCGTGTCTTGTTCATCAGTGCGGTGGTGGCCTTCTCGCTGGCTGCCGTGGGTGCTGTCATCAATCCACCTGGAATGGCAACCATGGCGGTTCAAGGATTCGCGGCAGGGCTCGCAGGGTCACGGCCCGCCGCAAAGGACCCCGCCTCGTCGTCGAAAGCCACGGCAGCGCCCATGGCGAAAAACCCTTATTACCCGACGCCCGGGCATGAAGCCCGTCGCCGACCGTTGGGTTTCCCGGCCCCGCTTCCCGGGAAGAGTGATTCGTACGCGTTCCTGCCAGGCGGGACCGCCGGTCAGAAATTCGTTGCCTATGACCCGTGCAGGCCGATCCACTACGTTGTCCGGGCGGCGAATGCGCCCGCCGGCGGGCTGGAGCTCGTCCAGGCCGGTTTCGCGGAGCTTTCCCGGGTGACCGGCCTGAAGTTCGTCTATGACGGGGCCACCCAGGAGGCGCCGTCCGAGAAACGCAAGCCTTACCAGCCCGACGTTTACGGTGACCGGTGGGCACCGGTGCTGGTCACCTGGACCAGCACTGAGGAATACCCGATCATGGCCTCAAAGGAAACCCCGGAGGGAAAGCAGCTGATGGTGGGCCTGGGCGGAAGTAGTCCAGTGGGCATCCGTGACGGGCGCCGGGTATATGTCTCGGGGCAGATCAGCCTGAACGCCCCTGCCCTCGCCGACGCCGCAGCCTACGAAGGACGGACAATCTACGGTTCAGTTATCGCCCACGAACTCGCCCACCTCGTAGGTGAAGACCACGTCCAAGACCCGGAAGAGCTGATGAACCCGGTCACAGACGGACACCTCACCGGTTACGCCGCCGGGGACCTCACCGGACTCGCCCAACTCGGCCAGGGACCTTGCGCGCCCGAACTATGAACCACGGGCCCCGGGCCGGAAGGTGCAGAGGTGCCGCACCGCCAAAAGTGCCCGGCTTCTGTCCTTGAGTTCGATATCGACCCTGAGAGGAAGCTTCGCCCCGATGAGCGCGAAGACCTCCTCCGTGCGGCTGGGTCTTCTCGTCCCGGTACGGGGAACGGGGTGGACCTAGGCTGGGACGTCGAAGCGCCGGCCTTCCGTTTTGGAGGGAAGCAATGTGAGGACGAGGAGGGCCGGGCCGCCGAGGAACGGTACGAGCCCGATGACGATCAGCGAGCCGCTGAGGTTCGCATCGTGCAGGCGCCGGACGGTCAACGCCAAGGTGGGGACGAGGATAGCCAGGAGCCAGAGGATCCAGATGATGATCCCGGCCGCGGACCCTGCCCCGGGTTCCGCAGTGACATATCCGTCCGATTCCTGGGCCGAGGCGTTCGACAGGACGGTCGTGATGACCGCGAGCACGATGCCTACCACGAAGGAGACCAGGTACCACCACCAGTATTCGCTGCGGCTGGCCCGGCCGGTGAACGTGGCGTATTTCCTGAAGAACCGCTTCACGGCCTCCCCGATTTCCGCACCGTAGTACGGCGCCCACAGCGGGACCGTGCCGAAGCCAACCGGGACGGCCTGCTGGGGCTGCCATACAGGAGAGACGTACGGTTCCTTCGGGTACGGGACTGTCGAGGACCCACCCAGACGATGCTTTCTCCACCGTGGAGGGATCCAGGTATGCGTGGCGAAGAAGGTCAGCAGGAGCCAGCCCGGCCAGACGTAGGCCCCGTCGGGCTCATACTCAGTGATGGTCCCGGGAACCTCCGGGTCCGGATAGGTTGCTTCGTGTCCCGTGGCGTAGCCGTAGGCGACCAGTGCGAGGCTGAGGACGATGCCGGCCATGGCGATCTCGCCGTACCGGATCCACCAGCGCCGGATACTCGGGACGAGGCGTATGGGCAGCCCGATGACGGAGGTGACGGTCATCGTCAGCCCGGGCCCGAGAGCCACAGCAAGAAGGAATCCCAAAGGGGCACCGCCGCCGCCGATCAGAAGCACGATCAGGACCGGGGTCAGGATCGCGTATCCGACACCCACTTGGTGGAAGAACTCTTCAGTCCGGTTGCGTAGCGGGTGGCGGGTGTCCCACTCATCGGCCGTGGTCGGCGGATGCTTCGGCACGTGCGGGTCGTAGGTCATGAGGTCCGTGTCTGGTCGGGGCTTCCGTCACCGGACGGCGCCATGTGGGCTGGCCGGTCTCGTCGCCGTCAGCGAATGTGGGTTGTTTCAAGCCGTTGCAGGCCCTGGACCAGGCTGAGGATCCCGGCCAGGGTCGGGCCCGGCTGTATCAGCGCGGCCTTGGCGTTGACTGGATTCGACGGGCAGGACCAGACCTGCCGGGTGGATGCCGGCCGGGGCCGGCGACGTTCCGTAACCACCGCCCCGCCCGCTCTTGGCTAACCCGGCGCGCTGCGGTTCATGACGAATAACGCGACATCCCTCCGGGGGCTTCCCGGACCTTCCCGCGTGGCCCGTTTCGGGCTTTTCCAGGTGCGGGTTCCGCGGAGGCAACAGGCTCCGGCGCGGAAACCGGCCGGGGTGGACGAGGAGGGCCAAGGGCTCTGTCTGGCGTGGGTCATCCGAGCGAGCGCAGGTATCGCCGGTGCACCATGCACTGGGCGATGCGAAGGAAGGGGTAAAGTGTCCGCCAGGGTTGTTGCGGTGCCGGGCGTGTGAGCGAGCGGACGGTGAGGCACACTTCCCCGCCGTTGCGGTGCACGATGAACGCTTCCTCGCCGCACACGGGATGCCCTGGCAGGGTGCGGTAGGCGAACCCGACCCGGTCCGGCTCCCGCAGCACCGTGACGACTTCCACCGGTTCCACGATGTTCACGCCGAACAGTCGTGCGGTGACGGTTACGCGGTCGCCTTCGGACACCGGGGCCGTTGAGTCCACCGAAAAGCCGCTGGCGGTTTTCACCTTCCAGTGCAGCACCCCGGTAGCGGCGCGCGCCCACACCGCTTCGCCCTCCCCCACGACCGCCGATACCTCTGACCAGCGGTAGCCGCGGCCTGAGGGAGGCCGCGGGTGAAGGCCGGTACCGGTCATCGGTCACTCTTTGCCGGCTCATGTTCGATTCTGGCTAGTCTCCAGACGGAGAGCCGGCCGATGCCGGCTGCTGCGCCGGAGATGAGCCCCAGCTGGGGGTTGCCTGGGAAGAGTAGAAGCCCGGGGAGGAGTCCTGCAGCGAAGAAGGCCAGGACATGGAGTGTCTGGCTGTGTACCCGGCGAAGGGCCAAGGCCGTCGGTGCGCCGAAGATGACCGCCACGGGCAGGACCACGACCGCGGAAAAGATGAAAACCAGCAAAGCCATGAAGAGAAAATAGAAGGCATCTTGTTGTGGCGCCCCCGCGAAGACCACCAAGATCAGGTTGAACGCGGCGTGCGCGACCAGGCTGCCGATGATGAAGCCACGCATGCCAAGAACGACACGGGTGCCTGCCGGGTGATTGCAGCCAAAGGCGAGGGGCATGTTGTCGGGTCGAGTGGTCGTGCTCAATTCTTCCTCCGATGTGGAACGGCCAGGGCCGGGTCCTGATGGTTCAGATGGTTCGGGCGCGGATGCTGCGGGCGAGTCCCAGGACGTCGTCGAAGACCTTGTTCACGCCGGGAATCCTGGCCAGCGAAATACCCCTGGCGACAAGTGGCGCAAGACCGTCGATGAGCCTGCGCGTGCGTTGCTGGTCCTCGGAGTCATCGTGCACCCAGAACAACGTGACGCCCATGTATGCCAGCCACAGCAACTCGGGAAGATCGGCGCGAAACTTTTCCGGAACGGCCGGCGAAGACCCCTGGACGACGGCGCTGAAGACGGCAAGCGAGGCTTCACGGGCGGCCGCCGCTTGCTTCCCGAACGGGTTGACCGGCGAGGCCGGGCGGATGGCGGTGGAAATGAACTCCCCGCCAAAGCCGTGGTACGGGGCCATCACATCAATCCCGGCATGCAACACAGCCGTCAACCGGTCCCCGAAACCCCTGACGCCCTCAACGGCCCGCGAAGCCCTCGCGGTATGGTCCGCCTGGACCTGTTCATAGAGTTCCAGGACAAGGTCGTCCTTGGACGAGAAGTAATAGTAGGCGTTGCCCACCGACACGCCCGCCTCGCCCGCGATCGCCCGCATCGTGGTCTTCTCGAAACCGACCTCCCGGAACATCCGCAACGCAACATCCGCCAGCAGCTGCCGGGTCTGATCACTCTTCACCGCCACCAGGATCCTCCTTTATTTGAACGTGTTCAAATAAAGGATTGCATGGTTTTTGAACATGTTCAATTTCGTCGAGATGCATTCCGGCCGGGAGGTGCCGTGGGGGGGCCGATACCGTGCCGCCTTGGACGGCTGGAAGCGGTGTGGCCTAGCTTCTTCCTCTCAATCCAGGCGGTGAGGTTACGTCCCGTGAGCCGCTGGGTGGAAGGTCTCGACGCGGTGGGATCCATGCCGGGCGTTGTAGGAACGTGACACGGTAATGAGAATTTGCTCTACTCGGCCGCCGACGTCTTCGCGTCAGCGAGTGCGGGATACCAAAGCGGGTTCCCAAATATCGTGCGGTCATTGAAGGTCAATGACCGTGGTGCCCCCGCGGTTGCTCGATGCCTTCAAAAAACCTTCAAAGACCGGCACGTTCAATAACCTTTCGGATGCCTTTTACGTCGGTCCAGGGATCGCCAAGAACAAACTCTCCAAGGGCCGGGCCTTTTTGGCTCCTAACCAACCCTTTACGGTTCATCGATCTTTTGGTTTTCCGCGTCATGAAACGTCGCTGCCCCGGGTGAAGCTGGCAAGCGAAGGGCCGGAGGGGAATGGTTCTCGGTTTCCTTCGGTCTCTCGGGCAGTAGACAGGGAACGGCAATGCACACAGTTGAATACATTCCACCGCAGGAGGGGCGCGGGGCCTTGACCCGGGAATCCTCCGGCGCGGACAAGGCCCGGGGTGTCGCGAATAGAGGCGCGGAACCGGAAACCGCGGTTGCTGCCCGGATCCGGGGTCCGGAGTCGGATCTTTTGGCCGGTGTCCGGGCAGGGGATCCGAAGGCGATGGCCGCGTTATATGGCCGGTACCGGGAACCGGGGTTGCGGTTCGCCAAAGGACTGATGAGCGGTTCACAGGATGCTGAAGACGTGTTGCACGATGCGTTCGCGAATGCGGTGGGTGCGATCCGGAACGGGTACGGGCCGACCGATGTCTTCGGAGCGTATCTGTACACGGCGATCCGGTCCGTGGCGAACACATTCCGGAAAAAGCAGGGCCGTGAGCAGCCCACGCCGGACGAGGACATGGACCCGGAGCCGGTGGAGGATCTTGGCCTGGAAGCGGTGTTGTCGTTGTTCGAGAACGAGAGAATCGCAGCCGCGATGCGTTCGTTGCCGGTGCGGTGGAGGACGGTGCTATGGCATGCCGAAGCGCTGGGAGAGGCACCGAGGGATATTGCCCCGCTGATGGGAATCAGTGCGAACGCCGCCTCGGCTTTGCTGCTGCGTGCCAGGGCAGGGCTCCGGGCAGCCTACGAAAAACAGGGCCCGGCCAGAGGTAGCACAGTACGGAAACAAGAAAAATCTGCCCTTGACCGGAAGAGCACGAAGGATCGCTTACAGTAGCAAGCCGATAGGACGGAGTCTCAGACTATCGAGTATCTTTCGAGTAACTCCATTCAACCCTCTTTGCATGCGGCTTCTATCCGGCGCGCGAGGGCAGAAAAGTTTAGAGCTTGTTGCGAGTAGTCTTCGCCCTGGCGCACCCTGCGCACCATCGACGGAGAGCGGTCGTGCAGCCTGACACGAGCTTTTCCCTGTCTAGAGGGTGCCCTTAAAAGGGGCCATTTGGTGTCAGACGCCCTGAAAGACGGTGCTAGCCTCCTGCCTCCAAAGGCGGCCGCGCCCCGGACACCCCACGGCGTGCTCCCTAAAGCGGTCAGCCAGGCTGATCATTGGGAAACTTTGAAGATGTCTATGCTGTCGCACTTGTGGATCACGACCCGGCCCTGCCCGTGTTCCAGGAAGAGCCAGATGATGCTGCCTTCAGGCGTGGTCTCGTCGACGCGCCCCGCGGCTAGGGCAATTCCCTGCCGGTACACCTCGACATTGTCTGAAGCTGAGAGCTGCTCCCATTCCGGGACGTGGTGCGGCGTGGGCTCGGCTGCCTGAGCCAGGGGCTGAGTTTTCATATGCTGGGGTTCCTTGACGAATTATTGCTCATTCACATTCCGCAGGCTTCCCTTCAACCGGTTCTCTCATCGACCCCGCACTGTAGGTGGAAACCACGGGTGAAGGACCGCTTGAACGGTCTGCTACCTTCTTTTTGCTTACTTTGTTCCGGGGTTCTTAACGCCGGGGGATCGCTAAGGTGACGTCGGGCTCGGGGATGGTCGGACGGACTACGGCCTTCCGGTTTCGAATGGATGGCTTCCAGCGTCCCAAAACCGGTCGATGGTGCCGGATCCTGGGGTGACCGGTGGCCTATTAGGATGGCGTAATGCTGATTGAACACCGGGGCTTTCGCCCGCCCTCGACCCGTCAGCCTACATCGCTCTAACGGCCGTCGTGTTCGGTGCTGTTGTGGTGGGAACGGGCGCTCGAATCCTTCATGGCGCGGTAGTGACCGCCGAGGATGGTGAAGTCCGGGTCGGGAAGAACACCGTCATCATGGAGCACACCCTTGTCCGGGAACGTTCCGGGCACCCTGCCGTGATTGGGGACAGCGTGATGGTCGGCCCGCATGCCCATGTCAACGGTGCTACGGTCGCCAACGGGGCGCGTCTATTGCCACCGTAGCGTCCCTTTTCCCCGGGTCACCCGTTGGCGCCGGAACGGAAGTCCGCACCAGCGGCGTCGTGCAAGTGAATTCAAAGCTTGACCCGGGGGGCAATCTTGCCCATCGGATGGGTTGTCGTAGGGGACCCGGCAAGGATCCTCCCGCCCGAACGGCATGAGGACATCTGGGATATCCAACGCACGCTCGATTGTCCCGGCACCGTCTACGGGGTCGCAAAGGAAAGTTCGATGGCGCAGCTGATGGAAGCTCAGTCCTCTGATCGACGCCGCCCGCACCGGAGCCAAGGGCCTCGATACCGACTGGGTCCGTCCGCCCTCCGAGCCGGTCTCGTGGTCAGGGTCAGACGGACAGCCATTCAGAGAGGGCGCGCTGCCGCAATGGGGCTGGGAATCGTCAGGCCCCGGAAGCCTCGGTGTCAAGCGGTGCCCGAAAGGAGGCCGAAAAAAGTTCGGCGAGTGCGTGCCGGTGCGCCATGTGTGGTGGAGTGCCGGACGATAACACGGGAACCATGTGATCCGATGCGGGGCAAGCCTGTCGGGGTGTTCGTATAGGCTTAACCGACGCTCGACTCTTTGAGGAACCGATGGAACAGCCGCTGAATATTTACTGTGACGAAAGCACTCACCTCCCGAATGATGGAATGCCGTTCATGGTGCTGGGTGCTATCGCTTGCACAAGTGAGGCCACCCGGAGAGTGTCGCAACGAATGTTTGAGATTCGGGCGGCCCACGGGGTGCCTCATGATTTCGAAATCAAGTGGTCGAAAGTGTCGCCCGCGATGCTGCCGTTCTATGCAGACCTGGTTAACTTCTTTTTCGATAACGACGATCTGTCGTTTCGAGCTGTGGTCGCACCGAAGGCCAAGTTGAATCATGGGCAGTTCTCGCAGACTCATGATGACTGGTACTACAAGATGATGTTCCTCTTGGTGCGGAACATCCTCAAACCTCAGGTGCCCGTTCATATCTATCTGGATAAGAAGGACACCAGGAGCGGTATCAAAGTCGAGAAGCTTCACAAGGTGGTTGCTAACAGCACCTATGACTTTGATCGCAGGATTGTTCGACGAGTGCAGATCGTTGAATCTCACCATGTCAATCAGCTTCAGCTCGCGGACCTACTCATCGGCGCGACTAACTACGCCAACCGCAAGCTTCGCACAAGCTCGGCAAAGCTGGAGCTTGTGGAACTGGTAAAGAAGCGCTCGGATGCTCAGTTGACGCGTTCCACCCTGCCCTCCGAGGAAAAGTTCAACGTCTTTGTTTGGCGTGCGAGGGCGGCCTGATGTCGCTTACCCTGATCGTCGGGCCCTCCTTCCACACACTGGGCATTGCCGAAGAAGAATACATCGATACGCTCTACGCGGGATTCCTCGATGAGCTAGTGAATAGTCACGCTCAATGGAGCCCTAACGGAACCAAGGTTTCCTGCCGTCGCCACGATGAGATGTATGGGCGTCACGCCAGCTTCTGGCATTGTGTTTCCGGTGGAAGCTCCGACGAGGAGTTGAGGATCCTTGACCACGGTAGATGCGCCAGAGTTCATTGGATTCGGCCTATCCTCGACCACTTCAATTCCGTGTACCCGGATGCTGGAAGTGGTTCGATCAACTGGTGGATTAGTTCCAGGAATCCTAGAGCTCCGCGTTATCTTATTGCCAACTCCGACTTCTCCTACGTGGTCATCGTCGATGAGCGCACGGACTATGCACTACTCGTCACGGCATACTGTGTTGAACAGAAGCACCGCAGGCGTAAGCTCCAACGGGAGCACGAAGAGTACTGGTCAGGGAAATAATCAAGGGCCGTACGCGATGCGCACGGCCCTAGCTACTCTTTCGACGCATGGTCGATGAGCTGGTTTAAGCGTAGCTAGCCGAGGTCCCGGTGTCCAGTCGAACAAGCAACGAGGGCACTGCGCAGCCCCATTGACTTCAACCCGATCGTCGGATCATTGTCTTCCGTCAGGGCCGAAGTGTCGTAGACATCCCGGGTGTTCCGGGAATGGCGTGTCCGCGGTTCTGCACCACTGCACACAGCGCGGCGGTATCTGCGAGCAGATAGACCCGTCCCCGCCGGCGCCGTATTTCCACCGAAATTGCCCAAACGGGTCATACGCAGGCTCTCCGCGGAAAAGTCCACCGACATGAACTGCCCGTGTTGCTGTGCGCACGTTTTAGCTCAAGGTCGATGTGTCGATGACAATCCGGTAGTGCACGTCGGAGGCTCGGGCGCGTTCGTAGGCGTCATTGATCTTGCTGCCCGCGATGGGTTCGGCCTTTGCACCGAGTCCGAGGTCGGAGCAAAAGTGGAGCATTTCCTGTTTTGATGGATGCCGCCTGCCGAAGTCGAGACCTCAGTGCCGTTCCGCGGCCGGACGTCTTCCCGGCGCGGCGCAGGCACCGGGTTCCCGAGGGCCGCAGGGCACAGTCCGCTCGTAGCCCAGGCGCTCGAGGCTCCCGCCGATGAGCGGGGTCATGGCACTGTTGCTGAGGTGGTAAGGCGTCCCGAACGGCGCTTCCAGTAAGGAGGCCCCAGCCGGGAGGGGGACGGTTCCGGCTTCCCGCGGAAGCTTGGCGACCAGGGAGTCGCGCAACCGTCGGTAGCTTGGGTCGTAGTCCTCCACGACGTCCGGCACACAGTGGCGGACCGCGCTCGGGAGCGGCTCCGGTATCGAATTCCGTCGAAGCTGACGTCGCTCCAGCCCGCGTGCGGCACGGCGGGTATTTGGCCTCGGTCCTCCGTGACGTCACAACCGGCGTCTTCGGCCGTTATCTCTTCGCGGGCAGTAGTCATGCCGCCGTCACGTGATCTGACGGTGATGCCCGCTTTGAGGGGCGAGTTGGGGAATTCTGCCCCCTCGGGCGGGCTGGCGGTGGCGGACTCCACTGCCAGCCCGCACCGGAACCCTTACTCCGATGGCTGGCACGGATCCTTTGCCCGGAAAACGGCCAGGTCACCGAGTTGATGCGGCTAGATCTGGAGTGCGATGACGGCGTCCTTCGCGACGCCAAGCCTATGACCCCGCACTCCATGGACTTACTCCGTTATGGACCTCGGCCGGGGTGCGAGGTGTTCGCGGGGACCCCGAGAAGCCAGCATCTCGACTGAACGAGCGCACACAGCTCGCTTCGTCGTCAAGGATATGACCGAGGAGCCGCTCCGCTTCAGTGACGAAATCCAGGCGCATGACGGCGTCGCCACCAAGTATCTTGAGGTTTCGGTCATAGGTTTGAGCAGTTGAGTCAGAGTACGTTATCAGCGACATGCCGAGTTCGGCGATTCGGGACCGTATTTTGAACGCGTAGTGGTGCTGAAGAATTGAGGCGGCCAGACGGTCTGCTTGAAGTGGTGAATCAGCGCCATTCCAAAGGATATGCTGCCTTTTACCGAAATGGGCGGGAACCTGCGCGAAGCCTTTAGGCGCGTACTTTGGCGAGCTCACGGCGTCGCCACTAAATCAGTTCCGTAGGACATACGGTACAGTGTACCTCGGACCAACATAAACAGCCTACAGTACGATAGTACACGCCATGCTGGTGCTAGTCAAGCCGAGTTGATTCGGCACATTCTCTGATCCGAAAGGACCGATCGGACAACATGAACAGCCGCCACAAGGCGGCACCGGACACCCAAAAAGCCCCCGAAACAAAAATGCGTTCCCGCGCATTTTCCGGAGGCTCTAGGGTCACACTTAACGTCTTTTTCACCGACGTGTTCGATGCTACCGGCTCCAGCCTTGGTACGCAATGTGTGGGTCCCGTGCGCCCTTCAACATCCCCATTTTCTGTCCCTCCTCGTCGCCCGTACCGCGTCCTGCCCGGGCGCATCCCTTCCCCTTGCTTGCCTCCTGAGCTTTCTGATCCTAAGTCCTACCCCCTGTCGGGGAGTTGCGCATGAGCCGGGAGCGGATTCTTGAGGTCATCGCGAATTATCGGCCGAACCCCGGCAAGATCCCCGATGAGGTTTGGGCTGTGATCGGCCCGTTCGTGCGTGACGCGGCAACCCGTATCGGGGATATGGCTCCGGACACAGCGAAGAACTACATTCACGCGATCTCGTATTACGTTTTCTGGGCCTATGAGCTTGGCGCGCTCCTGGATGTGGAGGTCGTCTTCACCCCGTCAAGGGTTGAGCGTTATATCAAGACTGCGACCGAGCACCTGGTCCCGGCTTCCCGGGCCACTCGCAGGGCATCGCTTGGCCGGGTGGGCAGGGCGGTCACGCGGCGAGCCCCGTGGCAGCCGCAGGGCAGGGAGTTTCAGATGCACCAGCTTCAGGCTCCTTATACGAGCTCTGAGGTGGAGCTTTTTCTTCAGATGGCTAGTCAGCAGAGCACACCGTTCAAACGACGTGTTGCCACCGCGCAACTGTGCCTTGGTCTCGGCGCGGGTTTGCAGGCGCGCGAGTACCTGAGCGTGGGCCTGGAACACCTGATCTTGCATGATGAAGTGTTTATGCTGGACATCCCGGGTGAGCGGGCCCGGAAGGTCCCGATGCACCAGCGGTACGTCGATCCGCTCCTTGAAATCGGAGAGAAGTTCCCTACTGAACCGTTCATCGCGCCGCTGACGGAAGCTGGTCCAGGAGACCGATTGGACAGGATCCTCAGGTCCCCGGACTACCCGGGCATCAAACGCCCGACGACCAACCGGCTCCGAACCACATGGCTGACGCGCATGCTGCGCTCCGGGTGCAATCTTTCCGAGGTGCTGTACATGTCCGGGCTGCAAGGCACCAAGTCATTGATCGACTTGGTTCCCTTCATCGAGTTCCGCAACGTGCTCGAATGGTTCGGAGAGGCGGCGACCTTCCATGACTGAACCCCTGGACGTCCGCCACCTTAGCAACGCGCCGCGGCTGACCGAGGCGCAGGCCTACGCTGCCGCGCTTGACTGGTACGCCCGACTGAGCCTTCCGAAACTCGTCATTGACTACGAAGAATCCCGGACCGGGCCCAAGCGGAAGGTCCCGTTCAAAGCCCTCCTCGTCGGCGCCGCGTTCCACATGCTCAACCGCAACCCCTCGAGCCTGCACATGAGTGCCATCGCGCAGGAAATCGAACTGCTCAGCCGGCAACGCAAGAAGGAACTCGGGATCAGAGGCGCCGCCACGGCAAAGAACTTGTGGGAGACTAAATCCTCCCTGCTGAGACTTCTCACCAAATTCACCATGGACGAAGAACCATGGACCGACCAGGGCACGGGGGAGATCCTTGACGATGCCCGCATCGACCGCAGCTTACTGTCATCATTCGATGTCTTCTTGAACTGGATGATCGCCGCCTCCGTCCCGCCGGATCACCCCTTGCCAGCAGGGACGGCCATCGACGGTACAGGCGTGGAGGCGTATGCGCTGCCCGATCGTGCTGACCACGGCCAGGCGCCTGGACGTGCGGCGAAACCGGCGAAGCGCAGAAAAGGGGACCTACCCGATGAACCGCAAACGCCGGGACGTCGGCGCTCCGTCGACCCGGACGCGCGCTGGGGAAAGAAGACCGCCACAGACAACAATCCGAAGGAAATGTATTTCGGGTATGAGGCCCATTTCGGGGTAGACGCGAACCCGAAAGGAGCGGTTGACGCTCCCCGGGTACTGAGGTCCTTCATCATCGTTCCGGCGAGCACAAACCGGGCCAGGGCTGCCCTGGCCGGACTGGACATCGTGAAAAAGGTAGCCGGCGAGGGATATCGACTCTCGCGGGTCTATGTCGACAGGGGCTATTCCATGCTGACGGCCGAAAACTGGCAACTACCGCTATGGAGCAGGAACCTGTGCCCGGTTTTCGACCTGGCCCAAAACCAGATGACCACACGACCCAGCAGGCACAGCGGGACAATCTTCATCGACGGGGCACTCTTCACTGACGCCCTGCCCATGAAATTGAGGGAAAAGCTGCTCTCACCAACCGAGAAAGGGATCAGCAAAGACGAGAGTGACCAACGGGCGCGCATGTACGACGAACGCAGCCACTACGCCTACCGACCACACGGTGCACGCGACCCGGAAACAGGGCGTCAACGATTCAAAGGTCCTGCAAACGCGGGCAAGCTCAAATGTCCGAACAACCCCGAGTCGATGCGTTTCGTTGATGACGACTACCCCGAAACCCTCTGCGATTCGGACACCAAGTGTGGCTGCACTGGGACGGTGACGCTTGGACCGGAAGACCATGCCCGCGAGTCCCAATGGCCACTGTTCAGAACAACCGCTTGGCTCAAACTATACGGTGCCCGAAACGCCGTTGAATCCTTCAACGCCGACGTCAGGACCAACAAACTCAACTGGCGACGCGGCTACGTCAAAACCTTCAACCGGACCCGGACCGCCTTCCTCCTGGCAATTACGTTGGTCGCCCTGAACTACTGGATCGTGCGCGACTGGGCCTTCAACCGGCGGCTGCAAAACCCCTGGGGCGGGGAGCACTGGGACTACGGACCCGAACCAAAGAAGACCCGCGCCCGCCGGACCAAACTCATCACGGACCACCCGGCCAGCTAGCGCAACCGGCACGATGACCCCGGAGCCTCACGGCGCCGGGGTCATCGGCGTGCGCTCAGACAGATTGCAGCACGACCAGGACGCCGAGACCGTATAACGCTATACGCCAAGACAGGCCCGTCGGCGACGATCCGGACGTCCGAGACCGTCACGAAACGAAAAATTCCCCCGGACAAGTCTGCCCGGGGGAATTCGTAATCAATGTCGGGGGTAATTCGTAAAACCCCCGCTGGCGGTGACGGTGGGATTTGAACCCACGTTGGCTTTTACACCAAACAACATTTCGAGTGTTGCACCTTCGGCCGCTCGGACACGTCACCAACTGAAATAGGGTACCGGAGTGGAGGCCCGTTCCCCAAAACGGCCGGGCGACGCCCACTTAGTAAGTAGCCTTCCCTTTCGTAATCGCAGCCGCAGGACTAGATTCGCAAGCACGATGACTCTTCCACGAAACGCACCGCAGAACACGGGCACCCAGAACACGCACCCCCAAACGGCCCTGGCCTACTGGACGGTCGGCCCGTGCCAAGGCGAGCTCCGGAGCGAGGACCTTCCGGCGCCGGCGCAGGGCGAGGCTGTGGTCCGTGCTTTGTACTCGGGAATCAGCAGGGGAACGGAGCTCGTGGTCCATGAAGCGCACGTGCCCACACGAACCGCGAAAGCGATGCGGGCCCCCCATCAAACCGGGGACTTTCCCGCGCCGGTCAAGTTCGGTTATCTATCGGTCGGAATAGTTGAACAAGGCCCCGAGGACTGGATCGGCCGGAACGTCTTCTGCCTGCACCCGCACCAAGACCGCTACGTCGTGCCCCTCAGCTCACTCACGCGAATCCCCGACGGCGTGCCGGAACGCCGCGCTGTGCTCACTGGCATCGCCGAAATCGCCCTCAACGCCCTTTGGGAGGCGGGGCCCCGCCTGGGTGACAGGATCGCCGTCGTCGGCGCCGGACTGGTGGGCGGCATGACCGCGGCGCTCCTCCGCGGCTTCCCGCTGGAGCGCTTGCAACTGGTGGAGACGGACCCGGCGAAGCGCGGGTTCGTGGAATCCCTGGGCGTGGAGTTCGTGCTCCCGGACGACGCGCATCAGGATTGCGACATCGTGTTCCACTGCTCGGCCACGGATGAAGGACTGGCCCGTAGCCTGCAACTAGCGGGGGACGAGGGCGAGATCATTGAGATGTCCTGGTACGGGGACCGGAAGGTCTCCTTGCCGCTGGGGGAGGACTTCCACGCCCGGCGCCTCACCATCCGAGCCAGCCAGGTGGGAGTGGTGGCACGTTCGCGCCGGCATAGCCGTACCTCAAGAGAGCGGCTGGAACTGGCGGTCTCTCTGCTGCGGGACCCCATTTTCGACGCGTTCCTCACGGGGGAGTCGCAATTCGAGGAACTGCCGGAGGTCTTCAATGGCCTGGAAAACGGCGAACTGGACGATCTTTGCCGAGTCATCAACTACCCCGGGACCCCGCAGCGGGAAGGAAACGAGGCATAACGATGTTCAGACTCACCGTCCGCCGGCACTTCATGATCGCCCACAGCCTTCCGCGGGAATCGTTCGGCCCGGCCCAGGGACTCCACGGAGCCACTTTCGTGGCCGAGGTGACGTTCCGCCGGGCGGAGCTGAACAACGACGCGATCGTGCTGGACATCGGCGCCGCTGGAACCATCCTGGACGAGGTGCTGGCCGGCCTCAACTACAAGAACCTCGACGAACACCCGGACTTCGCCGGACAGCTCACGACGACGGAAGTGCTGGCCCGCTTCATCGCTGAGGCGGTTGCAGCGAAAGTCCGCGGGAGCGACGACGGCGGTGCGCTCGCCGGCGTCGACGTCCTCCTCCGGGAACATCCCGACGCCTGGGCAGGCTTCTCGCTGGATTTCGAGCGGTAGCTCGCGCGGGACCGCCCCGGATGGCGGATAAACGGTGCAGAATGGGGCCATGACGTCCGCCGTGCTTTCCACCCAAACGCTCACCCCGGAACTCCTCCGCGCCTGGGCGTGGCACAGACAGGGCCTGGACGGTTCCCTCTCCGGCAAGACGTCCGAGGAAGTCCTGGACCGCGCCGGCTGGGCCCGCTCGGTGGGCGGTGCCAACCCCTACCTGACGCTCTTCGCCCGGGCCGGGATCCGGCGCGAACAGGTCGATCGCGACGTCGCCGAGTTGAGGATCCACGAGCTCCCCACGGCCCGCGGTTGCACCTACGTCCTGGGCCGGAACGACTTCGCGTGGGGCCTCCAAGTCGGCCGGGACGCCGCGGTGGCGCCGTTCAAGGTCCTCGCCCGCCTCGGCGTCGAACGCGGTGAGATCACCCTCCTCGAAGAGCAAGTACTCCACACCCTCCTGGAATCCAGCGACCCCATGGATCCCAAGCAGCTCAGGGACGAGCTCGGCGAATCCGTCCGCAGCCTCGGCGAAGAAGGCAAGAAGAAAGGTGCGTCAACCACCCTGCCCACGGCGCTGGGGCTCCTCCAAGCCGATGGCCGCATCCGTCGCGTCCCCGTCAACGGCCGCCTCGACCAGCAGCGCTACGCCTACACGTCGTGGGTGCTGCCGCCCAGTGGCCTCGACGACGACGCCGCCCGCGCGCGCCTGATCGAACGGTACCTGCGCTGGACTGGCGGAGCGACGTTCAAGCAGAGCCAATGGCTTACCGGATTCACCGTCGCGCAGAGCAAGGCGGCGCTGGCCGCCGTCGGCGCCGTCGAAGTGACGACGGCGGCAGGCGAGCCGCTCTGGATGCTGCCCGACGACGTCGAGCACCTTTCCGCGTTCACGGCGCCGCAGGAGGAACAGATCCATCTTCTGGCCGGGACGGATTCTTTGGTACTGCTGCGCAGGAATTCGGCGGACATGCTGGCCGAAGGAGATCGGGGCCGGAAGATCCTGGACACCACGCTCGCGCTGCAGGCGGACCTGTCCGACCACCCGATCCTGGACCGGGGACGGATCATCGGGCTGTGGCAATACGATCCGGGCAAGGAACGGATCGCAGCATGGACGTTCGACAAGCCCACTGCGGCCGTCACCCGGCGGATCAATGAGGTGGAGAGCTGGATCCGCGAAGACCTCGGGGACTTCCGCTCGTTCAGCCTGGACTCGCCGGCATCGCGACAGAAACGCATCGACGCCCTGTACAGCGCCAATTCATAAGGCGAACGCTGGTCTCAGGTTGGAGTGCTTCAGTCCACCCAGAATCCGGAGAACTCGCCGGTGGCTTGCGTGAAGGTGGCATCCACGTGTTTTACCCGGCCTGGGGCGTCCCGGGACTGCAGCCATTCCAGCAGGGAATCGACGGCTTCGCGGTCTCCCTCTGCGATCACTTGCACCGAGCCGTCCAACTGGTTCGCCGCCTCCCCGGTCAGTCCCAGCATTCGGGCTTGGTGCATTGTTGAATAGCGGAAACCGACCCCCTGGACGCGGCCGGTCACCATCGCCGTGACGCGTACCGGGGAACTCATGCGGCACCCGATCCATACGGCCTCGTGATCGCCTCGAGGAAATGACCGTCCGGATCGGCGAAGTAGACGCCGCGTCCGCCGTCGTTGTGGTTGATCTGCTGGGGGCGGGACCGTGCAGGGTCGGCCCAGTAGGGGATGGCCTCGGCCTGGATCCGGGCAAAGATCCCGTCGAAGTCGTCCTCACTGACCAGGAAGGCGTAGTGCTGGGGAGAGATGGGCCGGTCCGCCGTGGCGAAATCGAGGGCGACTCCATGGTCAAAGGCCACGGTCATGAAGGACCACATGGCTTGCGGCTTCGGAAGCCCAAACACCTTGGCGAGGAACTCCGCGGAACGGCGTTTGTCCGTCGAATAGACGATGGTGTGGTTGAACGAGACGGTCATGAGGTCCTCCTCAGGTGTGCTGCCTGAGACCATCTGACGTCCAACACCTCACAATTTCAAGGGCGATCCGGAGGCAGCTGCTATTTCCGGTGGGCCGCGAAGAAATCGCGCAACAGAGCCGAGCATTCCTCTTCGCGCACGCCTGCGTACACCTCCACCCAGTGGTTGAGCCGGCGTTCCCTCAGGATGTCGAACACCGATCCGGCAGCCCCGGCCTTCTCATCCCAGGCGCCGAAGACCACCCGCGGAATCCGGGCCAGCACAATGGCTCCGGCGCACATCGCGCACGGCTCCAGCGTCACCACGAGGGTGCAGTCCTCGAGCCGCCAGCCGTCTCCGCCCTCGCCGAGTTCAAGGGCATGGCGCTGCAGGGCCGCGGCCGCCTCGCGGATGGCAACGATCTCGGCGTGCGCCGTCGGGTCGCCGTGCGCTTCCCGTTCGTTCCGCCCGGCACCCAGCACGCCGCCGTCGGGCCCCAGGACGACGGCGCCGATCGGCACATCCTCCGTATCCAGCGCCCGCCGGGCCTCGTCCAGGGCCAGACCCATCCAGGCCGCGTGCTCTGCGTGATAAGGCTCGTTGGTGCTCATGCCTCAATGATAGTTTTGGAGTCATGCGCACACTCGTCGTGGACCACCCGCTGGTCGCTCACAAGCTCACCGTTCTGCGGGATAAGAACACTCCTTCACCGGTCTTCCGGCAACTCACCGAAGAACTTGTCACTTTGCTGGCCTACGAGGCCACCCGCGAAGTCAGGACTGAAGCGGTAGAGATCGAAACCCCTGTCACCAAGGCGATCGGCACCGCCTTCACGAAGCCGACGCCGCTGGTGGTCCCCATCCTGCGCGCAGGCCTTGGCATGCTCGAGGGCATGACCAAGCTGGTACCCACCGCTGAAGTCGGTTTCCTGGGCATGGCCCGCGACGAAGAGACCCTCGACATCATCACCTACGCCGAGCGCCTCCCCGAAGACCTCACCGGACGCCAGATCTTCGTGCTGGACCCCATGCTCGCCACCGGCGGCACACTGCGCGAAGCCATCAAGTTCCTCTTCAAGCGTGGCGCTTCGGACGTCACGTGCATCTGCTTGCTCGCAGCCCCGGAGGGCCTGGCCAAGCTGGAAGAAGAGCTTTCCGAAGCCAACGTCAAGATCGTCCTCGCGTCGATCGACGAGAGGCTGAACGAGAAGGCCTACATCGTTCCGGGCCTGGGCGACGCCGGAGACCGCCTCTACGGCGTGGCCGGCTAGCGAGTCCGGCTAGCTACTAACCCGCGCGGCGCTGGGCCTTGCTTGCCTTGAGCACCATGGGCAGCTTGGACCGAAGGGTGCACTCAAGCAACTCCTCGGCGGTCTCGTCCTGCTCGTAGACTTCCGGCAGGCGGATGCCGATCAGGGTGTTCATGAGCATGCCCTGCGCAAGGAAGTCGCGGGAGGTTTCGGGGGACAGGCCGGCTTCGTCCCGCACCAGGCGGTAAATATCCAGGAATCCTTCCCTGGCGCGTGCCCCGATGGCGGGTTCATGGCCGGCGACGAAGGCCTGCATCAGCATCATGAGAATGCCGCGATCCTCGATCAGGTCGGCGTAGGCGATGGCCATGAGCTGCTTGAGCTGTTCCGGGCGGCCGCTCCCGGCGGCAGGATCGAGGTGCCGCAATTCTTCGGCGAGTTCTCCGGCGTCGTACGCCGCGATGACGTCGCGGAACGCGCGCAGCAGCTTGCCCTGGGCGCGATCCAGGGCCTCCAGGAACAGTGTCTCCTTGGTGCCGAACATCCGCACGACATACGGCTGGCTGATGCCCGCAGCCTTTGCCACTTGGTCCGTGGTGGAACCAGCGTAGCCACGCTCGGCGAACACGCCGGTGGCAGCTTCCAGGATCAGTTCGCGCCGCTGCGCCGCAGGTATGCGTTCGGCAGTTGCCTGGCTGCTTGAGCCCGATTCCGGGGCGCCTGTGCCCCCTGTTTTCTTCGCCACACTTGACATGTTATCAGTCGATAACTAACTTTGGGCCTTAAGTAATCATTCGATTACAACAACCCGATTCAGCGGCACCTCAGAGACCCCGTGGAGTCATCATGAAACGCACCATTCCCGTTTGGCTGGCCATTGTGGCGGCCTCTCTCCCCGTCTTCATGGCCACACTGGACAACCTCGTGGTCACCAACGCACTGCCCGTCATGCACAAGGCCCTCGGTGCGAGCGTCGAGGAACTGCAGTGGATCGTTAATGCCTACTCCCTGAGCTTCGCGGCGTTCATGTTGCTGGCCGTCGGCATGGGTGACCGCTTCGGCCGCCGTCACGTGTTCATCGCGGGCCTTGCCATCTTCACCCTCGCGTCCGCAGCGGCAGCCGTCAGCACGGATCCGTTGCAGCTCATCGCCGCGCGCGCGGTCCAGGGCGTTGGCTCCGCAGCGCTCATGCCGCTATCGCTCACCCTGCTGGTGGGCTCGGTCAGCGACAAGCTGCGCCCGCTCGCCATCGGCATCTGGGGCGGAGTCTCCGGCCTGGGTGTCGCACTGGGGCCGTTGATCGGCGGCGCAGTCGTGGAAGGCTGGAGCTGGGAAGCGATCTTCTGGCTCAACGTGCCCATCGGCATCCTGTCGATTCCTCTGGCGCTCTTCGCGCTGCCGAACAGCTTCGGCGCCCGCGTCCGCGCCGACGTCGTAGGCCTTCTTCTTTCCGGACTTGGCCTCCTGGGGCTCGTCTTCGGCATTGTCCGGGGGAACGACGCCGGCTGGTCCAGTGCCGAAGTCCTCGCCGGCTTGATCGGTGGCGGCGTCCTGCTGCTTGCCTTCGTTCTGTGGGAATCCCGGGTCGCTGCGCCACTGCTTCCGCTCCGGCTGTTCCGCGACCGCAGCTTCACCGTGGCAAACCTGATCGGCTTGACCTTCAGCTTCGGGATCTTCGGGTCTGTCTTCATCCTCATCCAGTTCCTGCAGGTAGTACAGGGCCACGGACCCCTCGCAGCAGGCGTCATGACGATGCCCTGGACCTTGGCGCCCATGTTCGTGGCACCGCTTGCCGGCCTGTTGGCCCCGCGGCTTGGCACCAGGACCCTGATGATTGCGGGCCTCGTGCTGCTGACAGCGGGCATGTTCTGGCTGGCCGGAGTCCTTTCCGCGACCGTCCCTTATGAAACCCTGGTGCCGGGCTTTGTTGCGGCCGGAATCGGCATGGGCCTGGTTTTCGCCCCGATGTCGACGGCGGTGCTCGCCAACATGCGCGCCGAGGACCACGCGAAGGCGAGCGGGACCAACTCCACCCTTCGGGAGATCGGTGTGGCACTGGGCGTGGCCGTCCTGACGGCAGTCTTCACGGGAGCCGGCGGCAAACTCACTCCCACGGGCTATGTGGACGCGGCCATTCCCGCCGTCTACGTGGGTGCGTCTGTGCTGGTCCTCGCCACGTTGGCGGCGTGGCTCCTCCCGTCCCGCGCCCGAGCCCGCGCGCAAGCTGAAACAGAAGTCGGCGTGGGCACCTGGGGAGGCGCCGCCGTCGAACTCGTCAACGCGGGGTCACTTACGGCCCAATTCGAGCAGCAACATGGGCCGTAAGTGACCCCGCGTTGTGCTCCGCCCCTACCGGTTTTCGGGCTCCGCCGATAGCCTTTGGCGCATGGACTGGAAACTTGAACTTGTGTTTGTCCCCGTGTCCGATGTGGACCGCGCCAAGGATTTCTACGTCAACAAAGTGGGCTTCAACGCCGACTACGACGAGCGGCCCATGGACGGTATTCGCTTCGTCCAACTGACTCCGCCCGGCTCGGCCTGCTCCATCTGCATCGGCGAGGGCCTCAACGACGCCCCTCCAGGCACCGCTCCCAGCCTGCAAATGGTGGTGGGGGATATCCAGGAGGCCCACAGCCAGCTCAAGGCCAACGGCGTGGAAGTCAGCGACATCGACATCCAGGATTGGGGCCACTTTGTGTACTTCGCCGATCCGGACGGCAACAAATGGGCCGTTCAGTACATCCCCCACCGGCCCAACGGCTAGGACTCACACCGTAAGAGTTGGGCCGCAGACCGGCTTCAGCGGCAGGATGGATGCATGAATCTGCCTGCTGAAGCCGTGAAAACCCTGACCGTCCGGGCTGTCCTCTTCGATATGGACGGAACCTTGGTGGACTCCACCGCGATCGTGGAGGAAGTCTGGAGCGAATTCGCGGGCCGGTATGGACTGGACATCGAGGAGATCCTGCGGACTTCACACGGTGTCCAAGCCAAGGACACGGTGCGCCGTTTCGCTCCCGCCGGAGCTGACATCGACGCGCTCGCGGAGGAACTCGGCGAGATGGAACGGACCCGGACGGACGGGATCGTTGCGTTGCCCGGAGCCGCGGAACTGTTGCGGTCCTTGCCTGCCGACGCCGTCGCCATGGTCACCTCGGCCGATCGGATCCTTGCCGGGGTGCGCATGCAGGCAGCCGGACTCGAGATGCCCGCGACCACTGTTACCTCCGAGGCCGTGACCCGTGGCAAACCGCAGCCGGAAGGCTACCTCAGGGCCGCAGCGCTGCTGGGTGCCGAGCCGGCCGACGTCGTCGTCTTCGAAGATGCCCCCGCGGGCATCGCTTCCGCCCGTGCGGCCGGAATGCGGACCGTGGTGGTGGGCGACGCCGGCGGCGAGGCGGCGGATGGGCTGTGGCAGATCGCGGACTATTCAGCTGTCACTGCCACGGCGAGCCTGGACGCTTCCGGTCGATGGGTGATCGAGCTCCGGTTCTAGCGTCAGCGGGCTGGATGCGGGACGGACCGGTCCTGTTGTTCCCCTGAGGACGAGGGTTCCTTCGAAGATGATCCTTGCGCCCGTCAGGCTGGTTGAGCCTGGGTTCTCGGAGAGGGCGGCGACGGCGCGCCGGGCTGCAGCACCGACGTTGACCGCGATCGTCGAAAGGGCAGGAAACGTTTCGGTCGCGAGGGTGTCGTCGCATCCGATGACGCTCAAGTCCTTCGGGACGTCAACGCCCGCGGCAGCGAACCCGCCCATCAAGCCGTGCGCGATCACGTCGTCGAAAGCGATGACTGCGGTGACTCCGGACGCTGCCACCGAATCGCTCAGAGCCTTCGCGGCGTCATAGGTGCCCGGGTCCGCACTGAAGTGCATGACCTCGAGGGCGTGGGCCTTCGAGAAGTTGTCTACGGCCGAGCGGCGCTGCTTGTTTGCCCATGATTGTGGTGGCCCGCCGACGTAGGCGATGCGGCGGTGGCCGAGCCCGGACAGGTGCGTCAGACCGGAGCGGATGGCGGCCGTAGTGTCCAGGAGGATCCGGTACGTCTCCGGAACATCGCGGTTGATGAAGGCTACCCGCTGGGAATCGGCGATTTGCCGGATGCGGGACGAAGCGAGCCGGGAAGATACGACGATCAACCCTTCGACCTGGGGCGCCATCCGTGAGATGAGGCGGTCTTCCCGGGTGGGGTCTTCATCCGTGTCCGCCAAGAACACGGACAGTCCGAGGTCGCTCGCGTAGTTTTGGGCCGCGCGGACGAGTGGAGGGAAGAACGGGTTGGCGATGTCCGGCACGATGAGTCCGATAGCGCCGGCGCGTCCTGTCGAGAGGGCGCGAGCGTGATGGTTCGGTACGTAGCCGGCGGCTTCGGCAGCCTTTTGAACCATTGCCACCGTCTCGGGCTTGAGCAGGTTTGGCCGGGTAAAGGCCCTGGACACGGTTGAGGGGGCTATGCCGAGTTCGGCCGCCAATTGCGTGATGGTTGGACGGCCCGTCATTGGGGCTCACCCGCGAGCTCCAATGCGGCACGGACCAGGGCTTCCGCGCTGCCAGGCGCGAAGGGGGCAGGCATACCGTAATAGCGGTGCGCGTCCTCCACTTCGTATCCTCCGAAGTCATATTCGTCCGCGCTCGGGAAGTATCCGGGGCACCCGTTGGTGTAGCCCGTGACGAATACGGGCCCTTCGAGCTCGGAGGCGATGGCTTCCGTTGCGGCCAAGAATGGTTCTCCGGGTAGTCCTACGAGGGTCAGGCCCTGCCAGTTGAAGACGCTCACTGGCGCGCGCCAGGACATTTTGTCGTCGGGACCGCGGTCCATCGCCCACTGCATCCACGTGTTGAGAAGGGATCGCCGGCCCGGATCGGCAGAAACCGCTTCGGCCTCCCACTGCCGGCCCAACGCCGAGGGGGAAACCGCGTCGCGCGCATTCATTGCGACGCCGACGGTCCTCCGGGCCGCCGAGGTCTCCCGGGAACCGAAGACCGGCAATAGCGGGCTCCCCAACGCGGATGCCGCCACATGTTCTCCGATCTTTCGCGCCTGCTCCATCGTCCTGCCCGTTGAGCCGGAAAGCGAGTACGACGCGTCGGCACGATGGCCCGAGTTGATGTCACCGGCGGTCCCGGGCAGGAAAAGGGCCACTGAGCCTGGGGAACGTTCCTCCAGGACGCTCCTGGTGAACGCCGGATAGTCGCCGCTGATGAGCCGGTTTTCCGGACCCAGGACCACCGGGTGGCACGGATAGAGCAGGATCCAGGCAAGCACTTGTCCGGCTTCGTCGCTGAATGTGGCGACTTGGACGGGCGGGTCCACGGCACGTTCGGGATGGCGTCGGTTCCTGGCAATGTCCACTCCGCGCGATTCGCCGTAGTGCAAGGTGGCAGGCTGTTGGGAGGCCAACGCGGTCTCGGCGGCCTCGTGGCAAGCCACGACTATCTCCTCCAGGAGACCCGGGTCATGGCCTCCGAGTCGGCCCGGCATAACGCACGGACCTGCGTGGGTATGCGTCGCGGTGATCGCGACACGTTCCGGCATGAAGGGCAGGCCGCGTGCGATGCGGGTGCATGTGTCTTCGTGCAGGCCGCACACATCCACGGTGATCCAGCACGTGTCATCGACAGCCAACGCCCGGACGGTCAGGGGATCGTGGACACCGGTGCTCGGTTCAGTCCTCGCCGCGAATCCGGCCATTGGGGTACCTGCGGGCGGCGAGATCCCGACGACGGCGGCGCCCACCCTCAGGACGCCCTGCTCGGCTTGGGGGGTACTCATTCCGGTCCGCCGGATACTTTCCGGCCGGACTGGATGACCTCGGTAATGGTCCCGGCTCCGGGTCCCTCCCCGGTGATCAGGACGAAATCTGCCGGGGAACCGACTCGAAGGTGGCCGAGCCCCGGCCGGGTGCCCGGAATCACCCGGGCGGGAGTGGACGTCACCATTTTGAGGGCCTCCGGTAGCTCCAGGCCGACGTTGCGGATCACGTTGCGGAATCCGTCCGGGAGGGTAGCGGCGGCCCCCGCGAGCAGGTCCGTACCCACGTGGGAGAGCCTCCCGCCAGGAGCGAGATCCACGAGGCCGCCCACGGAAGTGCGGTGGCGGCCAGGCGCGCTACCGGCCAGTGCGGTGCTGTCAGACACCAGATAAGCGCGCTCGGGGGTCTTTGCCCTGATCATGACTTTGAGCGTATCGCTGGGCAAGTGGTGGCCGTCCGCTATGAGTCCCGCCGTGAGCCGGTCGTCAGCGAGTTGAGTCCACAGGGCATTCGGATGCCTTGGCAGGGTGGTGGCGATGCCGTTGCCCAGATGGGTGGCCAGACCGGCTCCCGCGGTGATGGCAGCCGTGATTTGTTCAGGACTCGCGTGCGTATGTCCAATGGCCACTTCGACGCCGAGTTCGCGGATCCGGGCGATCTGGGCCGGCGCATCGGGCGTATGTGGGGAGACGGTGACGATACCGACCATTCCGCTTGCGCGAAGCCAGCGCCGAATCTCATCTGCGTCCAAGGGACGGACGAAGGCGGCGTCGTGGACACCGCGGGGACCGTCCTGGTCCGAGATGAAAGGACCCTCGATGTGCACGCAGGGGATGGCTGCCCTGGTGGTCGGACCAATGTCGCAGGCACGCTTGATCTGTTCGAGCGCGACGGTGATTGCCTCCTCCGACGCTGTCACAATGGTCGGGACCCACGTGGTGACGCCCAGTTTCGCAAGCTCCGCGCTCAGGTTGATGATGGTTTGCGGCGAGACGTCGGCGGAGTTGACGTCCAGGCCGCCGTAACCGTTGACCTGGCCGTCGATAAATCCCGGCGCGATCACGGGCACCCCTTGGAAAGGGCCGATCTCCCGCACCGACAGGATGGTCGTGTCGTAGGCGATTTCTATGTTGATCCCCCGGTGGGGGTCTTTGCCCACGATCGTTTTGGGGTGTGTCACAGCTTGTGTACCCGTCCTTTGAAACGTGAAATGAACTGCTGGTTGGCTTCGTCCCCGCCTGGAGCATTTCCCGATCGCCACAATGGCGGCTCAATGCCGATTTCGTTGAGCTTGCCGATGGTGGACATCATGAGCCAGTTGAGGGCGAAGGCGTTGGCGAAGGTGGACACTGCGGCCGTTTTTTCCTTTGCCCCGGGGACCTCCATGACGGCGTCCCCGACCGGAACCTTCGTGTCGATGTGGTGGTCGACGACGTCGTGCAGGTTCAGTTTTTGCGGATGCCGTGCGGGGTGGTCACCGGCTGTTTCCTCCGCGTGCTCGCGCGAGGAAACGCCGATGGTCGTGACCGATAGTTCGCGTGCCGTCAGCGCCGCGTCAATGAGCGCGCTATTGATGCCGTAGGCGTTGACCAGGATGAGGACATCCCCGGGTCCGAGGCCCGCGTCTTCGATGACGATCCGGCCGTAACCCGGAGTCCGTTCCATGGCCATAGAGCGGAGGGCGCCGCCGGAGAGCAAGGTGCCTTCGTCCAAAATGGCCGAGACGTGCATCAACCCGCCTGCCCGGAAGAACACTTCCTGGCTTGCCAGGTTCGAATGACCGCCCGGGCCGTAGATGTGGACCAGTTCGTCCTTGGCTACCTGGGCCGCAAGGATGTCCGCGGCGACTCTGATGTTTTCGGCTTCTTCCAGGCGGATCCGCCCGAGGAGCTCGGTGATTCTTCCGAGGTAGTCGCCCGAGAGCTGCTCACGTGAGTTCATCGCGGATCGGATTCGGCGTCGAGGTAGATGGTGACGTTGGGGTGCGTGCGCAGCGCAGTACCCGGATGGTCTCCGCTGATCGGCTGGTTCAGGGTGTTGTGGACGGCAGTCCTTTTGGCACGGCCTGGCACGGAGGCGATGATTTCGGAGGCATGCAGCAAACGCGGGATGGAGACGGTGATGGCGCGCTGCGGAACGTCGTCGAAACCGGCGAAATGCCCTTCGTCCACCTGTTGCTGGCGGCTTACTTGGTCCAGGTTGATGACGCGGGCGGGCAGCGGGTCGGCGAGGTCGGCCGGGGGATCGTTGAAGGCAAGATGGCCGTTGACCCCCAATCCGAGCAAGACGAGGTCAAAGGGATCTTGGCCCATCAACGTGCCATAGCGCTCCGCTTCGTCTTGGGCAGGGTTCCCCGGGTTGATGCGGTGAAAGGTGGTGGGCGGAAGGAAGCTGAAGAACGTACGTTGCAGCCAGTTTCCGAATCCTTGGGGTGCGTCCGGCTCGAGCGCGAGGTAGTCGTCCATGTGGAAACACGTTATGCGGCTCCAATCGATGCCGGGCTCCTGGACGAGCGCCTGAAGCGTTGCCTCCTGGCTGGGAGCTGCTGCGAGCATCAGCCGGACCTCCCGCTGGTTCCGGAGCGCCTTGCGCAGCGTTTCCGCTGCATGCGCGCCGGCGTGTTCCCCCAGTGCGGCCCGGTCCGGGTGTGTGGAAACGACAGGGCTGTAAGTGGTCAGTGCTGTCACGTGTGTGTCCTTCGGGTTTCTAGTTCAGTAGTCAGGAGGAGGGATCGGGCTATATGGAAGGGGTCCTTGACGGGCAGCGCCACCACCTTGTCGAGGGGCTTCCCCTCGCGGTCGCGGATTTGCAGCCACTCCTGGCCGGAGGGATCCGGAAAGGTGCCGAGGGTGTAGGACCAGATCCGCTCATGCCAATCCAGGAGGTCGGGCCGCCCGAAACGCTCGGCGAGCAGCCTGGTTGCGTAGAGGGCCTCAACCTGGACCCACCACAGCTTGGTGTCCCACGTTTGGGTCACCAACGTTTCGTAGGGGTCGTTGCCGAAAAGCCTGCCCCGCGGTTCATCCCCGGTGCTGTCGACGTATCGGAAGATGCCGCCATGCTGGTCATCCCAACCCGCTTCCAGGGCACGGATGGCAAGGTCCGGTAGCCAATCCGGAATACGTGGTGCAAGTCCGGGCACTATTTCGGCGGCTTCCATGACCATCCAGAGCATCTCCAACAAGTGGCCGGGGGTGCGGTGGCGGGCCAGGAGCGTGTCCAGGTCATCGCTACTGTCAGGCCGGTATTCCCACCAGGTGTCGGCCTTCCACATGCCTTCGGAGGATCCGTCGCCGAGCAGCTGGGAAAGCGCGGCACCGGCTGTTTCGGCGCTTTCAACAGAGCCGCAGGCCAAATGGAGTTGGGCGCCCACATTCAGAAGCAGCATCAGCCCGGCCGCGTCCTTGAATCCGGCGCGGACGGGGTAGGGCTCGGACGGAGCCTTCCGGGCCTCGATTCTTTCTTCGGCGTGGGCGAGAAGCGCATGGGCTGATTGGAGCCACTCGTCACGTTCGCGGCCAGCCGCTTCGGGAAGCCGGGCTGCACCCGCCAGGCCCAAGGCCGCAAAGAGGTCGGCCAGTACGCTGACGGCGATCTCCCCTTGCGGCCCGGACGGTAGCGCCTGTCCCTCAGCCGATGTGCGGTATGCCGTCACGCTGCCGTCCAGGATGGCGTGTGCCTGGATGAACCTGGCGGTTTCAATCGAGAGGGTTGCCCACAGCCGGGGATCTTCCCCGATGATTCCGGCCTCGCTGTCCAGCGCAATCCTTGAGCAGAGCCAAGCCCAGCGGCCTTGGGACCACGTATATTTTTCGTTCGAAAGCAATCGCCCTGCGTTGGAAAAGCAGGTGAAAACCCCTCCGTTTTCCCTGTCCACCCCGTTCTCGAGCCACCAGGGGAGGACTCCCTTGAGCAGCTGATCCCGTATTTCGGATCCAGTTGCGCTCATGCCACGGGGCTTTCGACTGGAATCGATGTGGCTGGCTCAAGGTCCCGGTCAAGGGACTCGACAAGGGCGTCTGATGCTTCGTTGTGCCACGGGCGCAGCCAGCCGAAGACGCAATAGACGATCGCCGAGGCAAGCACCGGAGCGGCCACGTTGATTGTCTGCGCACTGGCCGTGCCCAGGCTCGCGATGGGAGCGGCCAAAGCGTACTTTGCGAGTGCGAAAACGAGCAAACCGGTAGCCCAGGAGAACAGGGCTGCCGATGGGCCGCAGCGCCGGAACGGACGCAACATCCCTAGCAGCATGGGAACGGCGATCGGCCCCACCAAGGCCCCGAACCAGAGGATGATCAGGCCAAGCACGCCGCCGAATGAATCCGCGCTCAGGGCGATGACCATCGACAATCCGATGAACAGGAACGTGGAAATCCGGCCACCCAGTAGTTCCGCCCGCGACGTCAGGGGCTGCCGGGAACCGCGCAGCGCAGGGATGATGTCCCGGATGACGACGGCGGAAATCGCGTTGGCGTCCGAAGACGTCATGGCCATGGTGTGTGAGAACATTCCGGCGACGACCAACCCCACCAGGCCGGCCGGCAGCAGTTGCTGGGTCAGGAGCGCATAAGCCTGATCCGGGTGCGTCAGATTGGGCAGGATCAGCGGCGCGGCCCACATCGGGAAGAAAAGCACCAGAGGCCACACGAGATACAGTGCGCCCGAAAGCAGGACTGATTTGCGGGCCGCTGAGCCGGACGGAGCGGCGATGAAGCGTTGAGCCAGGTTCCAGGTTCCGCCGTTGTAGGAAATAGTGCTGATCAGGCAATAGGCGAGGAAGAATCCGATGGTGTAGTCCCCCGCGAATGGCTGTGAGTGCGAGGCCGGCAGACGGGACCAGATTCCCGCGATCGAGGAAACGCCCCCGAGCTTGGCCACGGCGAAGATAAGCATCGCAATGCCCGCTACGGACTGGATGATGAACTGGCCCATATCCGTCAATGCGTCCGCCCACAAACCGCCAATGGTCGAATAGATGAGCGTGACCCCGCCAACGATCAGGATGCCAACGGCGATCGGAACCCCGGCGAACACGTTCAGCAGGATCGCGCTGGCCGCCCATTTGGCCGCAACATCGAAGACTTTCAATGCGGCACCGGACCAAGCCAGTACTTGCTGCGCGGGCAGGTTGTAGCGCGTAGCCAGGTATTCGAGCGGGGAGATGATTCCCAAACGCTGCCTCAGGCGCGGCCAGCGCGGGGCGAAGAAGACAGCGCCAACAAGGCAGGCGATGGTGATGGTGAGCGCCCACCAGACATACAGTGCGAATCCGGTGGTGTAGGCGATGGCGGCGTAGGCCACGAAGACAGCTGCCGAATAGCCGGACATGTGGTGGGAGATTCCCGCCAGCCACCACGGCATCTTCCCGCCGGCTGTGAAGAAGTCCGCGGCGTTTTTCACTCGGCTCTTGGCCCACCAGCCGATCCCTATCATGACGACGAAATAGGCCCCTAAAACGAGCCAGTCGGCGAAATACATACATGCTCCTTGATGCAACGAAAGCTTGGAAATGGGATCTGCAGTGGCGTCCACTTTTCTCTGCAAACGTTTGCAAAACAAGGGTCTTTTTGAAAGATTTCTTGCGGGGCCTGGAAGGCGACAGAAAGGCTGTGGCTGTGCCCTCGGATTACTCCGCGGTCACCGCCACAACCCGTTTGGGTGCTTCAGCCGGCCGGCTCACCCCGCCAGTACGTACACCGTGGTCCCGCCGATGGTCTGTGACTGGAAGTTCGCAGCCACCCATTGCGCGATCTGGGCGGGGGCTTCCGATCCGCTGTTCGCCTGCATGGTCCCGCCGGCGATGAAGTAGTGGATCTTGCCCTGTGCCACGAGCTGCTGGAACTGCTCAAGGGTGGGAGACGGGTCCGTGCCGTTGAAACCGCCCACCGCCATGACCGGCAGTTCGGTGGCCAGCTGGTAGCCGGCGGCGTTGTTCGAGCCCACGACGGCGGCCGCCCACGTGTAGTTCGAGGCGCCGGATTTCAGTGCGGCAACCATTTCCGACGACGGCGTGGTGGCGCCGAGCAGGCCGCCCATGCCGCCGCCTTGCCGGTTCCCTCCGAAGCCGCCGGCCTGGGCGCCCGGCTGTTGGAGGGTCTGCGGGGGAGTGTTCTGGGCTGCGTTGTTTTGCCCGAAGCCGCCCCGGGCTCCAAAGCCGCCGAAGCCACCGAACGTAGTCGCGGGACCGGCGCTGGGGATTGCGCCACTATGCGTCACGGAGGCGGTAGAGATCGAGTACGCCAGCGGACCGGCAAGGGAGGCCGCGAGGGCGAGCGCCGCCGTCGTGCGGTGGAGGATGCGGACCGGGAAACGTCCCGAGAGCAGCAAGCCGGCCGCAGCCGCCAATGCGCCCAGCAGCGCGGCCCAGCGCAGCAACGGACCATAAGCGGTGGTGCCGCCCAGGAGGCCGAAGGCCGTGAATCCAGCTGCGGCCACTGCCACAGCGAGCACGACCGCGGCGACGAGCTGTGCGCGGTGCTGCCACAAAAGCGCCCCGCCCAGGCCCGCGAGCCCGGCGATGCCCGGGGCCAGCGCCACCGCGTAGTAGGGGTGGATGATGCCTGCCATGAAGCTGAACACGAGCCCGGTGACCAGCACCCACGAGCCCCACACGATCACCGAGGCGCGGACGCTATCCGTGCGCGGGGCACGCCGGCCCAGCCACAGCAGCCCGGCCCCGAGGACCAGCACCGAAGGGAGCAGCCACGCGATCTGGCCGCCGAATTCGTTGTTGAACATCCGGAACAGCCCGGGAACTCCCCAGCCGTTGCCGCCCCCGACGCTGCCGGTCTCCTGGCCGCTGAGCCGGCCCAAGCCGTTGTAACCGAGCGTCAGTTCCAGGATGGAGTTGTTCTGTGAGCCGCCGATGTATGGCCGCATGTTCGCCGGAACGAGTTCGACGACGGCGAGCCACCAGCCGGCCGCGACCACCATGGCCGCCCCCGCGCCGAGCAGATGAAGCAGGCGACGCCCCACTCCACCCGGCGCGGCAACCAAGTACGCCACCGCAAATCCAGGAACCACCAGCAGGACCTGGAGTTGCTTGGTGAGGAAGCCGAAGCCAAGGAACACTCCGGCCAGCAGGAGCCAGCGCAGTTTGTTGTCCTGCATGGACCGCAGGGTGGCGTAGCCGGCGGCCGTCATGAGTAGCACCAGCAGGGCGTCCGGGTTGTTGAACCGGAACATGAGGGTGGCTACCGGGGTGATGGCCATGACGACGGCGGCGAGCAGCCCGGCCCGGTGGGCGAGCTGTGGATCGCCGGAAGCGGGGGCCGCGGCTCGCCTGACTGCCAGATACAGCAGCCAGGCCGTGGCCACGCCCATGAGCGCCTGGGGAACCAGGATGCTCCAGGAGCTCAGCCCGAAGATCCGTACCGAGAGGTCCATGATCCAGAGCGACGCCGGCGGTTTGTCCACCGTGATGGAGTTGGCGGCGTCGGACGATCCGAAGCACCATGCGGCCCAATTCTGCGAACCGGCCTGGGCCGCCGCGGAATAGAACGCGTTGGCCCAGCCGGAAGCGCCGAGATTCCAGAGATAAAGGACCGCCGTTGCCAGGAGCACGAAACCGAGCTCCACGCGGTGCCGCAGGGCATGCGGGCCGCGGGTGCGGCGGGGCTGGCGGGACCGGCGGGGCGAACCGGCCCGGGCGCGGCCGCCCCCTCCGTGGGGAACGGCCGCTTCTTGCGGCGCAGTCGGCCCCACCAACAGCGGCGGCGGAGCCGGCTGCCTTGCCTCGGAGTCCGTGCCTGTGGAATAGGAAGTGGTCATCGGAATCTACTTTGTCAGCTTGTAGACCGTGGAGTTGCCCACCGTCTGGGCTTGGAAGTTCGCCTGTACCCAGGAGGCTACCTCGGAATTGCCGCCTTGGCCTCCGAACCCGCCGCCACCCATGCCGCCTCCTGCGATGTAGTAGCCGATCTGTCCCTTGGCCACCATGTCCTGGAACTCTGCCAGCGTGGGGTAGGGATCGCCGCCGTTCCAGCCACCGAGCGCGATCACGTTGGTGTTCGTGGCGAGCTCAAGGCTTGCGGCTTGGGTGGCACCGGAGACGATCGCCGACCACTTCGTGGTGGTGGATTTCAGCAGGGCGGTCAGTCCGGCGTCGGACGTTCCCTCGAAACCGGGCCCTCCCGCCTGACCCGCGCCACCAGCTGCGCCGAACCCACCGGCGCGGTTTCCGAAGCCGCCCATGGCGGAACCGCTGGGTCCCGACGTCGGGATGGAACCGGAGTGTGCTGTAGCCGCCGTCGCGAGCGTCCACGCCGCTGTTCCGAGGCCGCCGGCCAGAAGGGAAACGACGACGACGGCCGCGGCCGCAGCGTTCCGGAACCGCCCCGCCGTGTTTTGGCCGGCAAAGCGCAACGAGTCGAGGCGGAGCAGGATTGCCGCTGCCGCCACCACGCCGAGAACGACGATCACGATGCGCAACCACGGAAGCCAGGAGGCGTCGCGTCCCAGGAGAACCGCGGACCAGGCCGAACTACCGAGGATGACCACGGCCAGGACGATCCTGGCCGGCCAATATCCACGGCCACGCCACAGCTCAACGCTGCCAATGCCTACCAAGGCCGCGATTGCCGGTGCGAGCGCTACCGCGTAGTACGGGTGGACGATGCCGCTCATGAAGCTGAAGACGCCCGCCGTCACCAGAAGCCAGCCACCCCACAGGATGAGCGCGGCACGGGTGCGGGAAGCCCGCGCTTCCCGGCGGGTGAACCACAGGCCGGCCGCCAGCAGAATCAGTGCAGCAGGGAGAAGCCAGGAGACCTCAGCGCCGAAGCTCGTGCCAAACATGCGGGTGATCCCGGCAGCGCCACCGAATCCGGCGTTGCCGCCACCGCCTCCGCCGAAGGCGCCGAGGCCACCGAGATTGCCTCCAGCAGGGGCGCCCGCTCCGCCTCCGCCGGGCGTGCCTTCGCCCGAACCCGTGATGCGGGACAGCCCGTTGTAGCCAAAGGTCAGCTCGAGGAAGCTGTTGGTTTGCGAACCCGCCATGTAAGGCCGTGCCGATGCCGGGGTCAGCTGGAAGAGGGCGACATAACTGCCGGCTACTACTGCGATTCCGGCCAGCGCGCCGAGCAGGTGCAGCAGCCTCCGCCGCAACGGGGTCGGGGCGGCCCAGAGGTACGCGAGTCCCAGGCCTGGAACAATCAGGAAACCCTGCAGCATCTTGCTCAGGAACGCGAGGCCCACTACAGCGCCGGCAGCGGCGAGCCACTTCCAGCCCGCCCGTTCGATGGCGCGGGTAGTGAAGTACGCCGCCAGGACCAGGCAGAGAGTCAGCATGGCGTCGGGATTGTTGAAGCGGAACATGAGCGCCGCCACCGGGGTCAGTGCCAATGCCCCACCGGCCAACAAGCCAGCGCCTGGTCCGGAAACCCGCTTGACCGTCAAGTAAAGGAATCCAACGGCGGCCACGCCCATCAGCGCCTCGGGAACCAGCATGCTCAGGGGAGAGAAGCCGAAGATCCGGCCCGCCAAAGCAGGGATCCACAAGGAGGCCGGAGGCTTGTCCACGGTGATGGCGTTGCCGGCGTCGAGCGAACCGAACAGAAGCGCCGTCCAGTCCTTGGTGCCGGCTTGAATGGCCGCTGCGTAGAAGGAGTTTCCGTAGCCGGTGGCCGCGAGGTTCCAGAGATACAGGAACGCGGTGGCTACGAGGAGCCCGGCGGCGGACGGCCGTACCCAACGGGGCTGCCGACCAAAGGCGTATCGGGTCCAGCGGGGCTTGGCGTCCGGGGTTGATGGGCCTGCCGAGTGGCGCGGTGCGTCGGCAATCCCGACGGCGGGGCCGGCGTCAGCATTTCCGGCGGCGGGTCCTGTGCTTGCGGGAGTAATCGTGGAGGTCATGATGCTGCCGTTTCTGTGCGCGTTTTGGCTTGTGTCGTGGGTTCAGCCGACGGCGCCGCAGGCTGCCGAAAGACCCAAAGGCGGAACAACAGGAAGCGGACTGCCGTGGCGGCGAGGTTCGCTGCGACCACGGTGAGGAGCTCGCCCCAGCGGTCCGGCGTCGTCGTACTGTGCACCAGGGCGAGGGCCCCGGAGGTGAGTGCGAGACCGATCCCGAAGACGATCAACCCCTCGAAGTGGTGCCGAACGGGATTGCCGCCCTGGATGCCGAAGGTGAAGCGACGGTTGGCGCCGGTGTTGGCGATGGCCGTGACGAGCAGCGCCAGGAAGTTCGCCAGCTGCGGGTCCATGATGCCGCGGCAGAACAGGAAGATGAGCACATAGGCGAGGGTGGACGCAGCCCCGATCGCGGCGAACCGGACCAATTGCCCGAATAGGCTGCTTCGCGGGCTCTGCTCGGCAGTGCGGGACGACGCCGGGAGAGGCCCGCGTGCAAGTGCCGCCCGCAGTTCCGGAATCGGGATGCGTCCAGAGACGAGATCCCGGGTAAGCCGGACCATGCCGCGCATGTCGGCCAGGGCGGTCCGCACCACGTCGACGCTGGAATTGGGATCGTCGATCCAGTCGACGGGAACTTCGTGGACCCGGAGGCCGCAGCGTTCGGCGAGGACCAGGAGTTCGGTGTCGAAGAACCACGAGTTATCCATGGTGTGCGGGAGGATCTGCTGGGCGACGTCTGCCCGGATCGCTTTGAAGCCGCACTGGGCATCGCTGAAGCGGGCACCCATGAACGAGTGCAGCATCAAGTTGTAGCTGCGCGAAATGAACTCGCGTTTGGGGCCGCGGACGACCCGCGAGTTACGGGTCAGTCGGGTGCCGATGGCGAGGTCCGAATGGCCGGAGATCAGCGGCGCCAAAAGGGGCGCCAGTGCGGCGAGGTCAGTGGAAAGGTCAACGTCCATGTAAGCCAGAACGGGCGACGGCGATGCAAGCCACACCTTGCGAAGGGCGTTGCCGCGTCCCTTCTCGTCAAGGTGGACAACCGCGAGCTCGGGCAGTTCCCGGGCTACGCGCTCCGCGATTTTCAACGTGCCGTCCGTGCTCGCGTTGTCCGCCACGGTGATGCGGAAGCCATGCGGGAAGGATTCGCGCAAGTGGCCGTGAAGCCTGCGCAGGCACTCTTCGAGATCGCGTTCCTCGTTGAAGACGGGGATGGTGACGTCGAGGACGGGGATGGCGGCGTGGGTGTCCACGGGGGCGCGCCGCCCCGTGCCGCGCTGGATGGGAGTGCTGGGTTGGATGGGAAGGCCCGGCGGCACCACCGCGGGGTCCTTCAGGGTTCCGGAGGTGGATTCGATGAGCGTCATGTATCCAGAGTGCCGTTGCCGAATATGAAGGCTTTAGGCGGAACCTGTGACGTGGCTGTGGATGTGTGACCAGCGTGGCGCATCACTTGCCTGGCCAAGAACGGAGAGGCCCGCCCCGGAAGGGACGGACCTCGACGTACTTTGTGGGTGGCTCTTGGCTTAGTACCAGTTGTGGGCCAAGTGGAAGGACCATGCCGCGGACGGCGATCCGTAGCGTTCCTTGATGTAGTTCAGGCCCCAGCGGATTTGCGTCTGGTAGTTGGTCTGCCAGTCGGCGCCTTCGGACGCCATCTTTTCGGCCGGCAGCGACTGCCCAATGCCGTAAGCGCCACTGGAGGCGTTGGTGGCAGTGGTGCGCCAATCCGATTCCTTGTTCCACAAGGTGATCAGGGCCGACATTTCGCCCTGGCCCCAACCGTAGGAGGGAAGGATGCTTGCGGCGTAGGCCTGGGCGCCGGAGGGATCATCGACGGCGACGGGTGCAGCCGGTGCCGCTGGAGCAGGGGGTGCAGCGGGTGCGGCCGGTGCGGCAGCCTGGGGCGCGACGGCGGCCGGAGCGGGCGCGGCTGCCTGGCTTGGCGTCGACGCAGCGCTCGGCTTGGGGCTCGCGCTTGCGCTCGCCGACGGCGTGGCGGTGGCCGAAGGCGTGGCTGAGTGATCCACCGTGCGGGATTCGGACGTGCGGCTCATGTCCTGGGCGTTGATGGCTTGTCCGGCGGCCTGGGTGGCAGCGCCTGCGCCGAGGAACACGGCAACGACGCCGGCAACAACTGCCATGCGCTGGCCGGTGCCGAGGTTCGAGGCGGCTCGCCTCAGCGTGGAACGTGACTTGTTTCTCCGGGCAGGTTCGCCGCGGTGGCGCGCAACAGGGCGCGACTGATCCTTGGAATCAGACATGGTGATTGCCTCTCGACGCCTGCGGAGTTAGCTGTCGGATTCGGATGAGGTCATCCGGCCGTGGCCACAGCGGAACGTGGCGGCACGGCTTCACCCCTAGGGCTGGCTCAACATGAGCGCTTGCCCGGAGACCTGGGTCCCCCGTCTCTGCCTGGACTGTTGGGCACCGGGGAGTGGCAGAGCTCGGCGCCTACCCGGCGGTGGCCGGAATGATCCAGCGCACCTATTCGACGGTACAGGAGGATCCAGCTTAAGTCACATTTAGGTAACGGAGATCACGACGCCGGTGCGTCGACTTGCGCGCGCCGGGCACCGGCGTCGTACTCTTCTGGTTCGCCCGTCAGGCCGGGGCAGTCCTGAGCGCCGGGAGCCGCACCGCGAACTCCGTCCGGCCAGGCCGCGACGCCACTTCGACCGTGCCGCCGTGCGCCTGAACGATGGATTCCACAATGGACAAGCCGAGGCCGGAGGTGCCCTCGGAGCCGGACCGGGCGGCGTCGGCACGGGCAAAGCGGGAGAAGATCCTGCCCTGGAATTCAGGCGGGATGCCCGGGCCGTTGTCGGTCACGGTCACCACGGCGCTGCCATCGGCGGAGCGCATCACGCCCGTGACCACGGTGGTTCCCGCCTCGGTGTGCTTGCGGGCGTTGGAGAGCAGATTCGCCAAAACCTGGTGGAGTTGGGTGGTGTCGCCGCGGACCGTGAGGGGCTCATCCGGGAGCTTGAGTTGCCAGATGTGCTCGGGAGCCATGACTTTCTCGTCGCTGACGGTCTCGATCACCAACTGCGTGAGGTCCACATCGGTGAATTCCGGGGCCTTCCCTTCGTCCAACCGGGCCAAGAGAAGGAGGTCCTCCACGAGGGTGGTCATGCGTTCGGACTGGCTCTGCACCCGGCCCAGCGACTTGCGCCCGTCTTCGGTGAACGTCTCGGTCATGCGCAAGAGTTCGGTGTAGCCGCGGATGGCGGTCAGCGGAGTGCGTAGTTCGTGCGACGCATCCGCGACGAATTGGCGCACCTTGGTTTCGCTTTGCTGGCGGGCCTCGAGGGCGCTCGAGACGTTGTCCAGCATCAGGTTCAAAGCATGGCCGACGCTTCCCACTTCGGTGCTCGGATGGGCCGCCGACGCCGGAACACGCACCGCGAGGGCCACCTCGCCGGCGTCGAGTGGAAGTTTCGACACCTTGGTGGCGACGTCGGAGAGTTGCTCCAACGGCCGCATGGTGCGGCGGATCAGCACGGTTCCGGCCAGCCCGATCAGGACCAGTCCGCCCAAGGAGACCAGCACCATGGTCCAGACGAGGGAGGCCTCGGTGTCCTCTTTCGAGGCGAGCGGGAGACCTGTGATGACAACATCGCCGTAAGGAGTTTCGGTGGCCACCAGCCGGTAGCCGCCAGTGGACAGCGTGCGATCAACCGGGCGGCCATCGGACGGGAGCGCCGACAGGATTCGGGCGTCGCTGGGCGACAACGGCGCACGTGTGGCATCGGAGGACAAGAAGCCGGCATCGCTGCTCACCTGGCCTGCAAGGATGCGTGCATTGAGCGTGCCGATGCTCTGGCCGCGGGGGTCCAGCGGGTCCGGACGGCCGCCAGGGTTGCCTTGCGGCGGGCGGCCATGGGAGGCCTGCATCAATTGCTGATCGAGCTGCTTCGTGAGGAACACATCCATGGAGGCATAGCTGACCACCCCGACTGCACCGCAGATGGCCACAAGGAGTGCCATGGAGAGAAGGATCAAGCGCGTGCGCAAGTGCCAGGTTGAAGGATTGAACCAGCTATGGTCGGTCTGGCGGGGGATACCCGAGAGTGCGGACATTCGGCGCCCCGGCTATTCGGCAGGCTTGATGACGTAGCCTGCTCCGCGCACCGTGTGGATCATGGGCGGGTGGTTGGCCTCGATCTTCTTGCGCAGGTATGAGATGTAAAGCTCCACGATGTTGGCTTGGCCGCCGAAATCGTAGTCCCACACGCGGTCCAGGATCTGGGCCTTGCTGACCACGCGCTTGGGGTTCTCCATGAGGTAGCGCAGGAGCTCGAACTGGGTCGCCGTGAGCGGGATGTCCTCGCCGCCGCGGGTAACTTCACGCGTGTCGACGTTCAGGGTCAAGTCGCCCACCACCAGCTCGGCGGTGTCCATCGCGGCCACCCCCGAGCGTTGGACCAAACGGTGCAGGCGCAACAGGACTTCCTCCATGCTGAAGGGCTTGGTGACATAATCGTCGCCGCCGGCGGCCAACCCGACGATGCGGTCCTGTACGTCGTCCTTGGCGGTGAGGAAGAGCGCAGGCACCTCCGGCGCAAAGGCGCGGATCCTGCCGAGCAGCTCGACGCCGTCGAACCCTGGAAGCATCACATCCAGCACCAGGACGTCCGGTCGGAAGTCCTTGGCGAGCTTTACCGCGGCGGGACCGTCGCCCGCCACCGCCACCGACCAGCCCGCCATGCGGAGGCCCATGCTCATGAGCTCGGCGAGGCTGGGTTCGTCGTCAACCACAAGGGCACGGATGGGGGAACCGTCCGGGTGGCTGAGTTGCGGAAGGTTGTTGGTCATGGAGTGCGAGGATGCCATGGGACAACTCTCCAATCTGCCGGTTTGCCAGTGCTTTGCCGTTGCTGTGAGCACCCTGTGAGTCCCAGCCTAGCCACCTGTCCGGAGGTTGTGGCGGTTCTGCAGGTCACAGGGAAGCCTTCAGTTCGACACAGCCAACGCACAGCAAAGCGGCTGACGCTGTTTGGGACAAGAACAATCACGACCAAACAGTCTCGATTTCGATGGAGAACACCATGGATCAGCAAAACAACCCCTCCGTACCTGGTTCCGAGCCGGAGAACGGACACCCGCAGCCGGTGATCCGCCCCCTTGATGATTCTGCGCAGGCTGGTGCCGGGCAGCCGGCCGCAGGGTGGGGTGCTCCGCAGCCGCCGGCGAATCAGCCGCCTGCCGCCGGGTGGGGTGCTCCGCAGCCGCCGGCGAACCAGCAGCCGGCCGCTGGGTGGGGTGCTCCGCAGCAATACAACGCCGGACAGCCCCGACCTTCGTTTTTCAAGAACTGGAGCCTGAAGAAGGGGCTCATTGTTGGCGGCGTCGCGGTGGTGGTCGCGGCAGCGGCAGGAGCCGGTGCATATGCCGCCGGCAACGGGACCACGGCTGCGGATACCACCAACGCGCAGGGACCTGGGACCGGGAGAACGGCCAGGGCGGATTCGGTGGCCCGGGCGGCACGAACGCAGGCCCTGGCGGGCTCGGCGTCGGCATGGGCGGCCTGAACGCCGCGGTCCACTCGGAATATGTGGTCCTCCAGAACGGCAGCTATGTCACCATGGCGGGCCAGTTGGGTACGGTCACTGACATCTCGGCGAGCTCCATGACCGTCAAGAGCGAGGACGGGTTCACGAAAACCTATGCGCTGGGAACGGACGTCGTGGTAGCTGAAGGCCTGCGGCAACGTGGAAGCGGAAGCGGCGGCACCACCCTGACCCTCGCCGATGTGAAATCCGGATCAAGCGTGAGGGTCACTGCGCTCAAGGAATCGGACAAGTACACGGCCCAGTCCATCCAGATCGTTACTGCCACCACATCAAGTACCCAAGGAACCGGCACCACCAACTAGTCCCCACCGCCACCCTCGCCTCGCAAGTCCCCACCGCCACCCTCGCCTCGCAAGTCCCCACCGGGTCCCGGCCTTCGCAAGCTCAGGCAGGGACCCTCGCCGGCGTGGCCCCACGGCCAGGGAACCCTAGCGGCGTGGGCCCACGGAGCTGATGTCGTTACGGGCCTTCAAAACGACATCCAGTGCGAGCGCGGCGTGAGGCTAGGGCCATTGCGGGGGTCCTAGCAGACGATTTGCCAAAGAATTTTCACGAGATGCCGATCCAGGATTGGACAAGGGTTGTTTCATATCTCGAGATTCAAAGGCAAGCGCGTGACGTGGCTTGAGATTCAGAAAACGGCAAATCCATCAAATTTTATTCGAATATTGCGCCAAGAATAGCCAGTGTGACGAACGAGAATGGGTCACATTTGGACATGTGTGAATTGTGATGTGCGGCACAATAGTCCGATTCGTCTCAAAATGTGGACGGTCCGGCCCTTTGTTACTTGCAAGTTCCCTTTGTTACGTTGCACACTTCAAATGTGAACAAGAACTCAACAGCATCTGCAGCCGCAGCGATCGAGCCCAGCGCACCCGCTGGTACTTCGATGAGCTGTTGTCGAATGCATGCCTAACTTAAGACCCCAACAAGTTTCAGGCATTCGCCCCCTGCCCAGCGTCGGGCGCCCCTCCCCATCTCATTGCGGGGACCAGACCAGCATTCGAAGCCGCGATGACGGCTATTCACTTTGAGGTAAGCACTCCATGTCAGTTGCATCCGGATACGTCCACATCTCCGTCCGTAACGCCAATAAGGCCGCGTCGAACGCCGGCCTGCGTCCCGGCTTCGGCAACCGCCCGGCCTACGCCCAGCCCGCACCACAGGGTGGCAGCCAGGCACCCGGCTACGTCCCCCAGGGCTATAACCCCAACTCCTACGGCCAGCTCCGCGCTGTTCCCGCCAACGAGGCCTCGCCGATGACTGCGCCCACGCCGGTCTTGGCTCCAGCGGACCGCTCTATCCGTCCCGTTGCTAATGACAATGTGGCCCGCGGTTTCGTGCTCTACATGGGCATTGACGAGGACACGGCCGCGGCCGCCGGAACGTCCATTGCCAAGTTGGCCCAGGAAATCCGGGCCTACGCCCAGTCCCTCGTTTCCGGCGCCGAGAGCTATGCCGCCGTCGCAGTAGCCCCGGCCAGCGCGCCCGGTTCCGCGCTCGACGTCGTCCGTTCGACTTTCGGTGACCCCACCGTTGGCAACCGCCAGCGCTCCGAGGCGCTCCGCCCGCAGCCTGCACAGGAAGCCCGCCCGTCCGGCGTCTTGATCGACCTCGCCCGTCGTGAGGTGCACCTCGACGGCGATTCCCTGAACCTCACGTTCAAGGAATTCGAGCTCCTCAACTACCTCGTCGAGAACGGCACCCGCACCGTGGGCCGCGACGAACTCCTCGAGGGCCTGTGGCGCAACGCCGAAGAGGTCCCCAACGAGCGCACCATCGACGTCCACATCCGGCGCCTACGCTCCAAGCTCGGCCGCCTGGCAAACACGGTCCGCACCGTGCGCGGCCAGGGCTACCGTTTCTACGAGCACCCCGAGGTTATCGTCTGGGCCGCTCCGGAATACTCGATCTAGTCCCCACGCGCTCAAAGCGCCCGCTCCGTTCTTTGGGGGCGGGCGCTTTCGCTTCCGCGGGACGATCCCTCGGCGCCTGCGCTCGTCCCTCACGCAACAACGGCGCTTTCGGGATGTCCCGCTCACGCGACAGCGCCCGCGCGAACCAGGCGGCCGCATTCCTGCGCTCAGGACCAGTGAGCATGTGCCTCCGCGGCGATAGGGTGGGGGGATGAGCGAGCATCACATCAAGCGGCTGGTGATCATGCGGCATGCGAAGTCGGACTGGCCCCTTGGTGTGCCGGATCATGAGCGACCCCTTGCCGAACGCGGCCACAAGGAAGCCCCTCTTGCCGGGAAATGGCTCCTTAAGCACCACGTGATTCCGGATTTCATCCTGTGTTCGTCCGCGCTCCGGACCCGGCAGACCTGCACGTGGGTGTGCAGCGAGCTGGGGGACAAGGCCCCGACGCCGAAACTCGAGGACGGCCTGTACGCCGCCTCCGCGCAACGCATGTTGACCGTCATCAACCATGTGCCGGAAACCGTCACCACTCTCATGATCTTTTCGCACATGCCCGGCGTGCAGGACCTCGCGATGCACTTGGCTTCCCGCGACTCGGACCATGACGCCTACATGGACGCCGCAACGCGCTACCCCACGAGCGCCATGACAGTCATGGAACTTGAAAAGCCGTGGGCTGAACTCGATGGGCAGGATGCCCGGCTGACCCACTTCGCAGTTCCGCGCCCAAAGAAGTAGCTCCCTCGCGCGAACTGGCAGCTAATGCCCTTTTTTGCGCGGCCAGAGGGCATCTGCCGCCCGCTCGCGCGGATGGTCCCAGCTAGCCCACCTCGAGGCCGGCCGCCACATCCTGCAGCAAGCACACCACGTGGCGGATGCTGGGGCTTGCCATCATAGTCTTCCGGTACACGATTCCCACTTGGCGTTGCTGCATCGGATTGACCACGGGCACCGCCACCACTCCAGCGGGGAGCTCGGGCCTACCGAGCCGTGGCACGAGCGCCACCGCCACGCCCTGCTGGACCATAGCGATATGGGTGGAAAAGTCGGGGTCGTAGATGCGGATGTCCGGCACGCGCCCCAGGCCTGCCAGGATCGCCAGCAACGCCTCATTGCAGATGGCCCCAGCTGGCGTGCTGATCCAGCTTTCATCCACCAGGTCGGAAGGTTCGACGGCGGTCCGGCCAGCCAGCGGGTGGGCTGAGTTCAGCAGGACGTCGGCGGTGTCCAGGCAGAGGTCCTCGTGGACCATGTTCTCCGGAATGACCAAGGGTACGGAGTGCCAATTGTGGACGACGCCGAGATCGGCTTCCCCGGTGGCGACCCTCTGGACGGCCTCGCGCGGGTCTTCGGCCACCACACGGACCTCAAGCCCGGATGCGCCAAGCCCGGAGCCCGCCGCGGCCGAAGATCCGGCGGCAACGGCTTGGGCCGTGCCGAGTTTCGCCAGCATCGGCCCCACAAGACCCCGGCAAGCGGTGGAGAATGCCACGAGCCGCAGCACGCCGCTCGGCTTCGTTGGGTCGGCGAGCAGCGTGGCCTGCAGTTCCTCCAACTCGCCCAGGATCCGGCGTCCGTACTCTGCCAACGCCATGCCGCGGTCGGTCAGCAGTACGCCGCGGCCGTGGCGTTCCAGGACCGTCACTCCACTTTGCTTCTCGAGCTTCTTGATCTGCTGGGAAACCGCCGAGGGGCTGAAGCCCATAGCCTCCGAGGCAGCCACCACCGAGCCTTGCTGTTCCACTGCTACGAGGGCCCGTAGCGCCGCAATCTCAATCATGAAGCAAACGTACATGATCCGATGCAGAATTCAACGCTGGTGCTTCATTGGCTTGGCTGTCAGAGTTGAATCGTGAATATCCGCCACTCAGCACTCGCCGTTCTTGTCGCCGTCCTTTGGGGCCTGAATTTCGTCGCGATCGACTTTGGATTGCACCCCGGTAACGGGAGCGGTGGCGCGGCCGACGTGCCGCCTCTACTGTTCGTGGCCATCCGTTTTGTGCTGGTGGTGTTCCCCTGCATCTTCTTCGTCCGCAAACCGGACGTCAGCTGGAAGGCGATCATCGGCGTCGGGCTCTTCATGAGCGCCGGGCAGTTTGGCCTCCTCTACCTGGGCATGGCGCTCGGCATGCCTGCAGGACTTGCCTCGCTTGTCCTGCAGACCCAAGTGCTCCTGACGGTGCTGTTGGCGGCCCGCTTCCTGGGGGAGCGGCCGAGCAAGCGGCAACTGACAGGGGTTGTGCTGGGTGTCGCCGGGCTAGCGCTGGTGGCGGTGGGTCGAAGCTTGGTGGCCCCCGTGGTGCCGCTCATGATCGTTCTCGCCGCCGCCTTGTCCTGGGCCGCGGGCAACATCATCGCCCGCAAAGCCAAGGCGGCCTCGGGACTGGGGCTGGTGGTCTGGTCCGGGGCCGTGGTCCCCTTGCCCCTCGCGGCCCTGTCGCTCATCGTCGACGGCCCGGCAGCCGTCGTCGGGACCCTCACCAACCTTCAGCCGGCCACCATCCTGAGCGCCTTGTATACCGCCATTTTCGCGTCGCTGGTGGGCTACGGCATCTGGAACCGGCTGCTCAGCCTGTACCCGAGCTCGGCCGTGGTGCCTTTCACGTTGTTGGTCCCGGTGGTGGGAATGACCGCCGCGTGGCTGCTCATCTCAGAGGTCCCGACGACGGCGGAACTGGCCGGCGGGCTCCTCCTGCTGGGCGGCGTCGCGACTGCCGTGCTGCAACGGCGCGCGAAGCCTGGGGACCTGGCGGCGGCCGAAGTACGTCAGCGCTTGGGGGCCGGTTTGCGCTGAGGGGCGGATCCCGACGTCGGGCGCTTGGCGGGGGTGCGTGGTGCAGGGCGCTTCACAGTTCCCGACGCCGGACGGGCCGCCGGTCGCTGGGCGGTCCTGCCGGGTGCCGGGGAAGGCCGCGAAGCAGGCCGGGGCGCGGGCCGCCGGGCAGCCGGACGGGCCACTGCCTTCGCACGGCGCGATGGCCATACCGCCCCCACGAACAAGATCAGCAGGGAGCTGCAGCCGGCAAGCGCGGCGAGGTAGAAATAGATGTCCGAGTCCTTGGTGCTCACCGCGCTGCCCAGGGCGTTCTCGTCCTGGTTGAAGGCGAGGCCCCACATGCGCAGGAACGCGATTCCGAACGCGATGAACAGGATCGTCGAGATGGCCCCGAGAACCAGCATGAAGTACCTGCGACGGGTGAAAACCTCGGCGACGCACGCCAGGTAGCCGATCGCCAGGGCCCCCAGGAAGATGTACATCACGGTTTCGTCAAGGGTGATGGCCAGGAGCACCAGCAAACCAGCAGACACCACAGCCGAGATGATCGCAAGCTTTCCGCTGTTCCCCATGTGACGCATGGGATTAATCATCCCTGACCCGCGGCAGCGCCGCGCCCCAAGACGCGGCAGTTGCCATACCGTTACCGCAGTACGTAGCCCCGCATGATGGTCATGAGGGCCGCTATGCTCTGCTCGCGGGTGCGCTCGGGGTTGTACGTCTGCCGGTCAAGGCCCACCACGAAGATCGCTCCGAACATCGCCGCCTCGAGGCTGCCCCGGGCAATCCCCGTATCCACCGCGTACGTGGTGGCGACCTTTTCGATCGCCGCGCCGATCACGGCCAACAGCTCGCTGCGGAGCTCGACGAAGAGCTTGCCCCATTCGCTGGGCGTCCGCCAGTTCTCGCTGATCCAGAGCCGAGCGAAGGACGGGTAGTCGTCCATGAAGTCCATGGCTTGCCCGAGCATGGCCTCCATCGCCTCGAGCGGATCGGCGTGCAGGCCTTCAATCGTCTGGAGCCGGCCGAGCATGATGTCGACGCCGTGGCGCAGCAACTGGGCGATCAGATCGGACTTGCTGCCGAAATTGTAATAGACCGTTCCTTTGGACACTCCGGCTGCGGCCGCGATCTCGTCCACCGTCACGCCCGCTGCGCCGCGCTCGCCGATCAGCTCCATCGAAGCGTCGAAGAGGCGCTGCTTGGTCGCGTTGGTGCGGGCCGGGCGGAGCTTCTTCTCCGGGAGCCCCGAGACATTGGGCTCTTGCATGCTCATACCGCGATCTCCGGCTTCAGGGTCTTGAGGGTCCAGAACTTGTGCTTACGGACGGCCAGCGTGGATAGCGCGGCCCCCAGCACAGTGTAGCCAAGCAGCCCCAGGACAATCGGCCAGATCATGGTCAAGTCGCCGCCGTAGATCAGGTGCCGCATGCCGGTCACTACGTAGCCCATCGGCATGATCTCGTGCACCACGTGCAGAGGCATGGGGGTGGTCTGCCAGGGGAACGTTCCGCCCGAAGACACCAACTGCAGAACCAGCAGGATCAGCACCACGAACTTTCCAGGAGTCCCCAGCAAAGCCACGATGCCCTGGATCAGGGCCGTGAACGCCATGACCGCAGCCAGCATGAACAACCACATCCACACCGGGTGCGCCGCATTGAGGCCCAGCCCCAGGTCCACCACGAGGGTGAGGATGCTTGCCTGCAGCACGGACACCACGAAGAACGGGAGCCAACCGCCGACGGCGATTTTCCACGACGGGGCGTTCGAGGCCAAGGCCCGCTGGGTGATGGGACGCATCGCCTGGACCAGCATGAACACGCCGATCCAGAGGGACAGTGTCAGGAAGAACGGGGCCAGGCCCGCACCGTAGGACCCTGCCTTGGCCTGCGATACGTTGTTGACCGCCACAGGATCCGCGATCACTTTGGACACCTCGCTCTTTTGGGCGTCGTTCGGGTTCGGGACCTTGCCTGCGCCCTTCGCCAACTCGCTCGCCAAGGTGCGGGATCCGTCCGCGGCGCTTGCAGCACCAGTGGCAAGCTGCGCCGCGCCGTCGTCGAGCTTTGCGGCACCGTCCGCGAGGGCCGCCGTGCCGTTGACGGCGGACTGTTCGCCAGCGGCGAGCGTGGAGGCTCCGGAACTGAGCTGGTCCGCGCCTGCCGAGGCCTGGCCGATGGCGCCCGTCAGCGCCGGGGTAGCGCCCGCAAGCTTGGCGGCGCCGGCACTGACCGCGGCCGATCCGTCGGAGAGCTGCTGGATCTGCGCGGCATCTGCCGAGATCTTGGCTTTGGCGTCGGTGACCGGAGCGGACGCGCCGGCCGTGTCGAAGTCGGCCAGGATCTTGTTCGCCTGGTCCTGGGTGATGACCCCTGCGGACACGAGCCTCGCGTTGGAGGCCACCACGCGGTCCCGCGCCCCGGCGTCGAACGCCGAAAGCTGCCCGACGACGTCCTGGACCTTCGCGTTCAGCTGCGCGTTTCCGGCGGCTACTTGGGCGGCACCGTCGGCAAGCTTCTGGGAGTCTGCCGGGAGGGACGCGGTCTTGTTCTTCAGCTCCGTGAGGCCCGCGCTGAGCTGCCCGGCACCGCCGTTCAGCTGATTGGCGCCGTCGCGCAGCTTGTTTTGGCCCGCCAGGAGCTCGGACGCACCGCTGCTGAGCTTGCTGGTGCCGTCGTGAAGGGCGGCCGCGCCGTCGCTGAGCTTGCCGACGCCGTCGGCAAGTTGGGAGGCGCCGTCGGACGCCTTGACGATCGAAGCGTGGATGGTGCCGAAGCCTGTGAGGAGTTGGTTGGCGGTTTCCTCGCCTACTTCCTTGGCCACAGTGGAGTGCACCGCAGTGGTGAGTTTGTCCACGATGGTGCTGAGGAGGTAGTTGTTCGCGTCATTGGTGGTGACGTTGAGCATCGCCTGGTTGGCCGCATTGAAACTGCCCGGCGAGACCAGGTTGGCCGAGAAATCCTTCGGGATCTTCAGGGCGAAGGCGTACTTGCCGGATTCAACGCCGGCGTCGGCTTCGGCCGTGGTGGTCACACGCTGCCAGTTGAACACGTGGCTCTCCACGAGGCTGTCGGCAACCTTCTGGCCAGCCTGCAGCTCCGGGCCGCTTGCCGGCTGGGCTCCCGCGTCCTCGACGACCAAGGCGGCGTCGATCTGGTTGAGGTTGCCGTAAGGATCCCAGTTCGCGTAAAGGTACACGGCTCCGTAGAGGAGGGGCACCATGGTCAGGGCGAGGATGGTCAGCTTGGGCAGGAGCCCGCCGGTCATGCGCTTGAGTTCGGAGCGGGCCAGCCGCAGAACAGTCACTTTGCGGTCCTTTGCAGGGTTTCGGGTACTTCTTCGGGATCTTCTTGCGCGGCTTCCGCGGGTTCGGCGGGTGCCGTGTGCGTGACCGAGTTGCCGATCACGGCGGCCGGGCCGTCCCAGCCGTCCGGAAGGGCAGAGACGACGGCGACGACGGCGAGCGGCCGCCCGGCGTCGTACGCCAATTGCTCAAGCCGGGGGAGCCAGTCCGCAGTGTTGGCGCTGTGCCGGTCCGGGGAATCGAGCACCAGAAGGTCGAGGGTAGGGTCCGCGAGGGCCAGGGCGGTCAGCAGTTCAAGGCGGCGGTCCGCAGGGAGTTGCTCGATCCACAGCCCGGCGATGTCTTCGAAGCGGTTGATCTTGAGCCACGGCTTGCTGAGGAGCGCGCCGCGGTAACGGCGGGGGATGAGGGAGAGGTCTTCGGTGACGAGGTCGCGGACGCTCAGATGCTGCTCCGGCTCGTTGACACCCGGAGCGTCAATCAGGGCGCTCGCAGCCCGGAGCTTCTTGGTTTTCGCCGAGTTGTCCCAGCTCAGGAGGCCTTTGCTGGTCTTCATCCGGCCGCTCAGAGCAAGTGCCAAGGCCGTGCGCTGGTCCTGACCGTCGCCGCTGACAAGGAGGAGCTCGCCGCGCCTGGCTTCGAGGGAAGTGGGAGGGAGGAGATCGTCCCGGCGGCCATCGATCTGGAGTTGCTGTGCAGACAGCACAATTGGACCTTTCGCAGAACTTGTTATCTGCTCCAATCGTAACTGAACTGACCAGTCAGTTCAAATAGATCCCTTCGCCTCCTGGGAACCTAGCTGTCTGTTTGCCTTGCACGGCGAATTGGCATGAACGTGCGCGGCGGCTCCGCCGCGGCCAGAAAGTTGCTTATTAGGCCGGCGACTGTTTCAGGCTGTTCCAGTGGAAGCCCATGCGATGCGCCCGGAACGACCGCAAGTTGGCCTTCGGGCAAGCCTTCGTAGAGCGAGAGAGTGTGGGGCAAGGTGACCACGTCGTCGTCGCCGACGATGACGAGCACCGGCTGGTTAATTTGCGCGATGTCGGTGGTGATGAGTGTCGGCTCCGTGGTGAACATCGCGACACTCTTGCCAAAGACGACATCCAGGTGTTCGGGCCCATCCGGAGACCGCTCGATGTAGGCCCTGCCCAGTTCCTGCGCCATGGGCGATTGGGGATCCAAGTCGAAGGGCACCGTGCCGTTGTAGTGGTAATTGGTACCAATGACCACGAGCTTTCGCACGAGTTCAGGCTGCCGAAGTGCGACAAGCAGGGCAACGATACCGCCGTCACTCCACCCCACCAGATGGGCAGGGCGGTTCGCCGGGACCGCCCAGGTCTTCCACCCAGGTTGGGTGTCCGTCAATGTCGAGGTGCTTGGCCATGCGGCCATTCTCCTCCCGCGTTCCCGACGCCACAACGGTTCGTCGACCGGCGGCGGCCAGGGGGTCAGAGTCCGTACTTCTCCAACAGGCGCAGCCACACCTCGCTGATGGTGGGGAACGACGGCACGGCATGCCACAGCCGGTCCAACGGCACTTCGCCCACAATCGCGATGGTGGCGCCGTGCAAGAGCTCGGCCACTCCGGGCCCGGCAAACGTCGCGCCCAGCACCACCTTCCGGTCCTCGTCCACCACCAGTTGTGCCCAGCCTTGGTAATTTTCCGAATGCAGCTGGGATCCGGACACGTTGATAGGGAGCTCAACCGAGCTTGCGTTAATGCCCTTTTGCAGCGCCTGCTTGAGGCCCGGGCCCACGGATGCCACTTCCGGATCCGTGAAGACCACGCTGGGGATCGCATATTCGTCGGCCGTCTTCGCGAGGGCGCTCCATGCCTTCGGGGTGCCGTGGAGGGTTCCTTTGGCACGGGCCACGATGGCGTCGCCGGTTGCCCTGGCCTCGTACTTGCCCTGATGGGTGAGGAATACCGATCCTGCGGCATCGCCGGCCGCGTAAAGCCATAGCCCGCTCGTGCCGTCGCTGGCGGCGCCCTCAACCAAGCCGCTCGAGTCCGTGGTGAGGCGCAATGGCTTGCCTTCTTCGGCGTCGAGCCCTACGTTTTCGAGTCCCAAATTATCAAGGGAAGGCCGACGACCTGTGGCCACCAGCAACTGGTCGGAGTTCAAGACCGTCCCGTCGCCGAGAGTGACGCTGAAGGCATGGTCCGGCTCGTGTTCGACCCGCGTGGTGTCGGTCCCGAGGTGCAGATCAACGCCGTCGGCCCGCAGTCCCGCAGCGACCAAATCGGCGGCTTCCTCGGGGAACGCGCTCAAGAGTCGGCCTCGGGCAACGATCGAAACCGACGAGCCTAGGCGGGCGAAAGCCTGGGCAAGTTCGACGCTGGCGACCCCTCCGCCCAGCACGATGAACCGTTTAGGGATTTGCCGCACGGAGGTGGCCCCGCGGGTTGTCCAGTAGGGGACGTTGCGCAAGCCGTCGATTTTCGGGATGAGCGGTGTGGATCCGGAGGCCACCACCACGGCGTGATGGGCTTTGAGCGAGTAGCTGGTGCCGTCCTTGCCATCCACTTGGACTTCACGCGGGCCGGTGATGCGTGCCCGGCCCCGGATGAGTTCGATGCCGGTGTCCACGAGCCACTGGACCGCGCCGTCGTCCTGCCATTTGTTGGTGAAGTAGTCACGGTATTTCAGGACCGGTGCGGGATCCAGGACCTTCGTGACGGCGTCCGACGCTCCGGGCACTGATTGTGCCGTGTGCAGGGCGGTTCCCGGCCGAAGGAGCGCTTTGGACGGTATGCAGGCCCAGTAGGAGCACTCCCCGCCGACGAGCTCAGCCTCCACAATTGCGCAGGTGAGGCCGCCCCGGACCACCCGGTCTGCAACGTTTTCCCCCACAGTCCCGGCGCCGATCACGATGACATCGAATTCCCGGATATTCTCCTCAGCCATGGGAGAAGCCTACGCCCGGACACAGGCCGGGATCAGGGATCCGGCGACGGGTTCTGCCGGGTCAGGTGTCCATCGCGCCTTTGAACCAGCCGGTGATGCTCGCCGGATGCGTGATGGCAGTGCCGACGACGACGGCGAACGCCCCGGCGTCGAGGGCCTGGCGGGCCTGTGCCGGGGTATGGATGCGGCCCTCGGCGATGAGCGGCTTGCCCAGCCCAGCGCCGGCGATCTCCGCGAGAAGCTCAAGATCGGGGCCGTCAGTCTTGGGACGGTCCCCGCTGTACCCGGCCAAGGTGGTGCCGATCAGGTCAGCACCGGCGTCGACGGCGGCCGCCGCATCGGCGTAGGAACCGCAGTCAGCCATGACCAAGGCGTGCGATTCGGCGTGGATTCCGTCAATGGTTCGCTTGAGTGTCAAGCCATCGGGACGCGTGCGTCGCGTTCCGTCGATGGCCACGACGTGGGCGCCGGCATTCGCGACGGCGAGGGCGTGCCGGAGCGTCGGGGTGATGAAAACGCCGTCGTGCCCGTCCTTCCAGAGCCCGATCACCGGGACCTCCACAGCTGCGCGGGTGAATTGGACGTCTGCAAGGCCCTGTACGCGGACTGCGGCGGCTCCACCGATAACGGCCGACGCCGCCACCTGGCTGGTGGTCCGGGGATCGCGCATGGGTTCGCCCGGGTAGGCCTGGCAGGACACGATCAACTGCGAGCGGAGGGCTTCGAGGCCATCGGGGGTCAGGATCATGGGGTTCTCCTTGCGAGGGGTTCGGGTGTTTGGGCGTTTGGGCGTTTGGGCGTTCGGGTGTCAGTTCAGGACGAGTTTGGCCGCGCCCACAATGGCCGCGGTATTGCCTAGCGCCGCGCGAAGCACGGGAATGTCGGCAAGCGGGGCCATGAGCTCCTTGCGCAGGGCGCGTTCCATGGGTTTCCACCAGAAATCTCCCGCATCCGCCAAACCCCCGGAAACCACCACCGTCTCCGGGTCGAGGATGTTGACGAGCCCGCCGATCGCCTGCCCCGCGGCACCTGCGCCCGCCCCGATGGCTTTGATGGCGGCCGTACCGTCGGCCGAATCGGCACGATCTCCGTCGTGCACCAAGGCAAACACCGCACGAGTGTCCGGGACCTCGGGGGAGCCGCCGAAACGGACGAAGGATTCGTGGATGGCCGGGCCGGAAGCGATCGCCTCGACGTGGCCCGAGCCGCCGCACACACACGGGAGGGCCTTGCCCTCGTGATAGGCGTACGGCGACGCAAAATGCCCCACGTGCCCACCCACATAGTGGTGCCCCAAAACAGGAGCGCCGTCCAGCACAAAGCTGCCGCCCACACCCGTGCCGAAAGCCACCATGAGCGAACTCGAAGACCCGGCAGCCGCCCCACGCCACGCCTCACCCAGAGCATGCGCATGCACATCGTTGACGGCACTCACCGACCCCCGAGGCAAACCCAGGAGCTGCGCCAACCCCGCCGTCAACCTGGTCCCGGCCCACCCCAGGATCGCATCAGTCGCCGAAACCACCTCGCCATTCACGGCATCGATGACCCCGGCCGAACCGACGCCAACACGCACGACGTCGATTCCCGCACCCGCCGCCCGCCGCATGAGCCGCCCGACGAGCGCCGCAGTTGCCCGCAAAATAGCGTCGCCCCCGTCCCGATTCAGCGTAGGAATCTGCTCCGAAAACAACACCTCCCCATCGGCCCCCACAACCCCCGCGGCAGTCTTCGTCCCCCCAAGATCGACCCCGACCACGTACATCATGTTTGTCCTCCGGATCGTTCGGTTGCTGTTGCTGCGGTTCGTTATGGTCAGGTTAGCCGTCGTCGCCGCGGCGCCCAGGCTGCGGTTCGTTGATGATCAGGTTAGCTCTGGCCGGGACAGCGCGGACCCATCATTTCGCCGGCGCTTAGACACCTCCCGCCGTCGTCTTCCGGTCGCTGGGCGACCTTCAGACGACTCTGGTCGGCGATGCGCGCCTACACGAAACAATGCGCCCGCGCTTTGCGCTGTCGACTCGCCGATCGGGACCTGCCGCCTGTTGTCCCGCCTGCTGCCGCCTGAGGCGGCACAGTGCGGATCCCGACCCTGCCGCAAAGGTTCCGCAATCGCCCGAGTGCCGGAGGGACGGTTTTGTGTAGTCCCGCATCGCCGACCAGAGCATTGCGGAAGTCGCTCAGCGACGGTAATGCGGCGTCGGGAGGAAGAGAGGCCCCAGGGGCCCGAGCCGAGCTTGCGAGGCTTGGGGAGGGGCCGAACGCTAAGGGACGGCAAAACTGGTCCTGCGGCACGACCCGACCACGGCAACAAGCACGGGTGAGCTGACGGCAACGCCACGAAAGTGACCCCAGCCCGCTCAGGTGAGCGTAGATCCGAATCTCAGGCGAGAGCAGCCGGTGCCGCCCTCCTAGACCAGGCCGTTGCGCTTGAGGATCGTGCGGATTGCGGAGGTTTCTTCGGCGTTCAGGGAGAGCATGGGGGAGCTCATGGTGTTGGATTCGATGATGCCCATGATTTGGAGGGCGGTCTTGAAAGCGCCTAGTCCTGCTGCGCCGCCTGAGACCCGGCCATTGGGGGTGTAGACGATGTCGAAGAGGTCGGCCAGGCGGTCTTGTTCGGCGGCCGCTGCGGTCCAGTCTCCGGCCTGGGTGGCGTCGAACAGGCGGCGGTAACCGGCGGGGTCTACGTTGCCGAGGCCGGGTACTACGCCTTGGGCGCCGGCGAGGAGGGCGCCGTCGACGACGATTTCGTGGCCCGTGAAGATGTCGAAGTCGGGGATGTCCTTGGCTGCGAGGAGGAGTTGGCGGAAGGAGACGTCGTCGCCGGAGGAGTCCTTGACGCCTGCGATGACGCCGTCGCGGCCGAGGCGGACCAGGAGGTCGGTGGGCAGTTTGAAGTGGGTGCGGACGGGGACGTCGTAGGCGAAGATCGGCTTGTCCACGGCAGCGTGGATGCTGCGGAAGTGGGTTTCGGTCTCCTGGGCGTTGCCGATGGCGTAGTACATGGAGGTGACCACGATTGCGTCGGCGCCGAGGTCCACGACTTTGCGTGCTTCTTCGATGACCCGGTTGGTGGTTTGTTCGTTGGCGCCGACGATCAGGGGCACGGCGCCGGCGTTCGCGTCGGCGATCGTGGAGACCACCAGTTCGCGCTCTTCGTTGGTCATGTAGGGGACCTCGCCCGAGGAGCCCAGCACGAAGAGGCCGGACACGCCGCCGTCGAGCAGGTGCTTGGTGACGTTCTTCAGGGACGCGGTGTCAACGCGCCCGTCGGCGTGGCGGGGGGTGATGACCGGGGGAATGACACCCTGGAACTGAGTAGACACAAAAATCTCCGTTGCTTGGATCTGGATGGGAAAAACTTAGGTGTGGAGCAGGCTGGGCGCGGCGCCGAGCAGCTTCTTGGTGTAGTCGTTGCTCGGGTTGTCGAAGACCTGGGCGGCCGGGCCTTCTTCGACGATCTGTCCGAAGTACATGACGCAGATGCGGTCGGAGACGTAGCGGACAGTCTGGATGTCGTGCGAAATGAAGACCATGCCGAGGTTCAGCTGGGTTTTCAGGTCGGACAGCAGGTTCAAGACTTGGGCGCGGACGGAAACGTCGAGGGCCGACGTCGGCTCGTCCGCCACGATGATGTCCGGGTCCAGGGCGAGGGCGCGGGCGATCGCCACGCGCTGGCGCTGTCCGCCGGAGACTTGCGACGGCGTGACCTCGGCCGCCGATTGTGGCAAGCCGACGAGGGCCAGCAGTTCCTTGACCTTGGTCGAGCGCGACGCGGCGTTGCCGATGCCGTGAACCTGTAGGGGATCGGTGAGGATGTCTTGGATGGTCATGCGTGGATTGAGGGCCGTGGCGGGGTCCTGGAAGACGACGGATACGGCGCGTCCGAACTCCTTGCGCATCCGGGCGTTGCGTTTGATGGCCGGCTTGCCGTGGAAGAGCACCTGGCCCGACGTCGGGGCCTGGAGTCCCACGAGCACTGACGCGAGCGTTGATTTGCCGCAGCCGGACTCGCCGACGATGCCGACCGTTTCGCCCCGGCTGATGCTGAAGTCCACGCCGTTGACTGCCTTGACGATGTTGGGCCGGAAGAGGCCGCCCGTGCGCGCCCGGTGGTGGACCTTGACGTCTTTGAGCTCGATGACCGGTTTGCCGGTTGAAACACTCACTTTGCGTCCTCCTTCAAGTGGCTGGCCCAGTAATGGTCCCGGTCTGCTCCGCCGCCGGCGGGTTCAACAACGGCGAGGACCAATTGCTGGTTCGGGTCGGCGTCGGGCCTCAACGAACGCGCCGCAAAACGGTCGCCTGGAGCGAAATCGCGCGGTGACGGGACGGTGCCTGGGATCTGGTGGAGGCGGACGGCGTCGGCTTCGATCGAAAGGACCGCGCCCAACAGACCGCGCGTGTATTCGTGCCGCGGGTTCTGCAGGAGCTCCGAAGCCTGTGCGGATTCCACCACCTGGCCGGCGTACATGACCGTGATCCGGTGCGCCAAGGAGGCAACCAGGGCGAGGTCGTGGCTGACGAAGACCATGGCGAAGCCGAGCTGTTCACGCAGTTCGTTGAGCAGCTCCACTACTTGCTTCTGGACGGTGACGTCGAGGGCGGTGGTGGGTTCGTCTGCCACCACGATCTTCGGCGAGCGGGAGAGCGCCATGGCGATCAGGACGCGTTGGCGCTGGCCGCCGGAGAGCTCATGCGGGTAGCTGGCGAGGGTGCGGACGGGATCGAGCTTCACCATTTCCAGCAACTCGGCAGGGGTCTTGCGGCCGCCGCGCCTGGTCAGCTGGGTCATCTGTTCCTTGATCTTCATGGATGGGTTGAGCGAACTCAGCGCATCCTGGTAGACCATGGCGATCTGTTCGCCGCGCAGGCCCTGGTAGGCCTTGCTGTTGCTGTGCTTCGAGCCGGAATCCAGGAGTTCCTTGCCATCGAAGACGATGGAACCGGTGATCTCGGCGGTCTTTGGCAGGAGGCCCATGATCGCGAGGGACGTGATGGACTTGCCGCAACCGGATTCGCCCACCAGGCCCATGGTTTCGCCTTCGCGGACGGTGAAGGAGACGTTGTCCACGATCGCGGTGTCGCCGAAGCGGCCCGGGAAGCGGATGGACAGGTTCTTGACCTCCAGGACGTTCCTGGCGTCCGCGGGAACCTGGGGGAGCCGGTCCGTGCGCTTGGCCTCGATGGATGCGAGGAGCTCGAGTTCCTTGTCCAGCAAGGCATGCGGATTCTCCGCTGCGAGTCTCGGATCGTTCAGGACGGACGCCGCGTAGTCCTCTTCGGAGAGCGGATCGCCGTTGGCGGCGCGAACGCCGTCGAGCTCGTGCTGTTCCACCACGGAAGACTGGGCCACCGACGTCGCGATCTCGGTATCGACGGCGGCGCCCGCCACCGCGGCGCCCGCAAAGGCAGCGGCAGCGCCGTCGTCGTCCTTCACGACCGGCGCCTTCCGCAGCTTCGGGTTCACCATGGCATCGGTGAGCCCCTCCGCGAGGATGTTCAGCGCAAGCACGGTGAGCAGGATGGTGAGGCCGGCGAAGGTGGTTGCCCACCAGCCGCCGGAGAGGACCAGGTTGCGGCCGTAGGAGATCACGTTGCCCCACGACGGCGCGGGATCCTGCACACCGGCGCCGAGGAAGGACAGCGATGCTTCGAGGATGATGGCGTCGGCCACCATGACCGTGGCGAAAACCAGTACCGGGGCCGCAGTGTTGCGGACTATGTGCTTGAGCAGGATGTAGGCGCGGCCGGCGCCCATCACGCGTTCGGCGCGGACGTAGTCTTCACCGTATTGGGAGAGCACATTGGCGCGGACCACGCGGGCGAGCTGCGGGGTGTAGATGATCGCGATCGCGACAATGATGGTGGGCACCGAGTTGCCGAACGCCGCCAGGAGCACAGCTGCGAGGGCGATGCCTGGGAACGCCATGAGGATGTCCATGAGGCGCATGACGATCTCGTTGACGGCCTTGCTGGACGTCGCGGCGAGCGAGCCAAGCACGGCGCCGACGACGATCGCAAGGGCCACTGCGCCGAGGCCGATCATGAGCGAAGACTGCGAGCCGTATAGGAGCCGGGAGAAGACGTCGCGGCCCAGGCGGTCGGTGCCGAAGAAGTGGTCGCCGTCCGGAGCTTGCGCAGGAATGAACGTTTCCAGGGGATCGTGCGGCGCGATGACGGGCGCGAAGATCGCCGCCAGGGCGATGACCACGAGGAACAACAGGGCAAAACGCGATCCCCATGGGAGGGACTTGAAGCGGACGCCCGGGGCGCTGAGCCGTTCAGCAAGTTTGCTGCGCATGGCTATACCGTCCTGATTCGGGGGTTGATGAGCAGGTACAGGAGGTCCACCACGATGTTCACCAGAACGAAGGTGACCGAGATGGTGAGGACCACGCCCTGGACCAGGTTGACGTCCAGGTTGGTGATGCCGTTGAGGATCAGCTGGCCCATGCCCGGAAGGGCGAAGATCATTTCAATCACGACGGCGCCGCCCAGGAGGTAGCCGATCCTGAGTCCCAGCACGGTCACCGGAGTCACGAGCGCGTTGCGCAGGACGTTGCGGGACACCACCTCGCGGTATGGAACTCCGTTGCCAATGGCTGTCCGGACGTAGTCGCGGTCCAGTTCCTCCACCATGGACGTGCGGACCACGCGGATAAGGGAAGCGGAGACCGGAATGCCGAGAGCGAGGGCCGGGAGCGCCATCGAGTTGAGCCAACCGCCGAAGCCGGACTCCGGCGTCGCGATCCCGCCCGAGGGAAACAGAGGGTTGTCACCGAGCGCGAACCACTGGATGAGCAGGATGCCAAGCCAGAAGGACGGGGTGGCGATGGCCGCGATGGAGAAGATCCGGACCAGTTGGTCCTGCCACTTGTCGCGGTAAAGGGCGCCGATGATGCCGAATACCAGCGAGAGCACGACGGCGATGATCACGCCGAGGAACGTCAGCTGGAGGGTTAGCGGGAAGGCAGACGCGATCATGCTTGCCACCGACTTGGACGGCGGGGTGGTCACGCCGAGATCGAGCTGCAGGAGCCTGCCGAGGAAACGGAAGTACTGGACGAACAGGGGATCGTTCAGGCCGTTGTCCTGGCGGTACTGCTGTTTGGCGGCCTCGCTGGCGCCTTCGCCGAGGGCCGTGCTGGCCTGGTCGCCTGGGGCTGCTTGAAGGACGAGGAAGACCAGCAGCGTGATGCCCAGGATCATCAAGGGCAATGCCGCGAGCCTACGTCCAAGCAGACGCAATATCATGACCATTTGTTCTCCGGTTGCTTTGGTGCGGGAACCCAACTGACTCGCAGTAAGTGTCGTTTTGAGCCGTCTAAACGACAACAAATGCGAGCCAGTTGGGTGTGGCTAGGAGGTGCGGCCGACGCCGATGAAGGACAGCCCCGTGGTGGGCAGCGGCTTGAAGCCTGAGAGCTTCTTTTCGTCCCATGCACTGGGGAGCTGGCGGTGGAAGAGCGGGTACAGCGGGACTTCGTCGGAGACGAGGTCCACGATCTGGCCGGTGATCTTCTTCGCGTCGGCGGCTGCGGCCTGCGAGCCCTTGTCCATCAGGCCCTGGAGGGTGGCGCTCTCCGGAGTGGTCCAGTAGGCGCGCTTGGCCATCCAGGTGGCGCCGGAGTAGAACCAGCTCAAGAGCAGGTCTGCGTCGTTGCCGAAGACGGAAGGGTCGCCCGGGGCCGCAACCACGGAGAAGTCGGCCTTGCCAACCCTGTCCGAGTACAAGGCGCCGGACTGCAGGTTCTTTGCGGTGACCTTGACGCCCGGGATCTTGTTCCAGGATTCAAGCATCAGCGGGGCAACGTCCTTGACCCAGGCAGTATCGGTGGTGAGCAGCTCGAATTCGAGGTTGCTCACGCCGGCCTGCTTGAGGAGGTCCGCGGCCTTCTGGGGATCGTAGCCGTAGACGTTCTTGGCCTTGACGTAGTCCGGGTGGCCTTCCTGGAAGTACGACGACGCAGCCTTGGCATTGCCGAACAAGGCCTTCTTGATGATGGCGTCCTTGTCCAGTCCATAGTGGAGTGCCTGGCGGACCAGCTTGTTGTCGAACGGGGCCTTGGCGCAGTTGAACATCAGGAACAGCATGCCGAAGGACTGCACGGATTCCACGCGGGTCTTGGACTTGAGCCCGTCCATGTCCAGGTACGGGACGTCTTCGATCGCCTGGACACGGCCTGACTGGACTGCCGTGACACGGGCGGCCGCGTCCGAGAGCAGCAGCCAGGTCATGCCCTTGGCGAGTGCCGGCTTGGGACCGTTGTAGTCGGCGAATGCTTCGAAGACGATCTTGTCGTCCTTGACTGCCGAAATCAGCTTGTAGGGGCCGGAACCGACGGGCTTGGCATCGAATCCCTTCGGATCGGCAGAGGCCAACGCCTTCGGCACCACCTTCACCACGGAGATTCGGGGTCCGAAGCCGGGGAAAGGATATTTCAGCGAGAACTCGACTGTCTTGGCATCGAGGGCCTTGACGTCCTTGATGAAGGGAATGAACTGGGAGAACAAGGACTTGTTGGCCGGGTCCATCACGCGGGTGAAGGAGTAGACAACATCGTCGGTGGTGACAGGGGCGCCGTTGTGGAACTTGGCACCGTCGCGGATGGTCACCTGGTACGTGGTGTCGTTGACCTTCTTGGGGTCGCTGGCGGCCAGCGCGTTGTAGGGCTCGCGGGTGGCGGGGTGGAGTTCCACGAGGCCTTCGAAGACGTGCAGGTTGGCGGCCTGCGGCGTGGCACCGGAGGACGTCATCGGGTCGAAACCCGTGGACAGGGCATAGGAGATGCCTGCTTCGATGGTGAGATCCTTGTTGACGGCCGCAGTGTTGTTTGCTGCGCCCGTGGTGGTGGAGGCAGGACCGCCACATGCCGACAGGGTGGCCGTGAACGCTGCCGCGGCTCCGATCGCCCCGGTCAGCTTGAGGAAGTTGCGTCGGCTGGCGTCGCTGACCAGCGGCAGGGTGTTAATCGTGTTGCTCATAAGATGCCTCACCATTCAAGTTTTCTGGTTATCGGATGTAGGACATCCGATGCTCGTAAAGAAACTGTAAGGGTGGTCACATGAAGTCGTCAAGCGAGATCTGGATCACTGGTGGCCGGAGGAGCGGTCGCGGCGGTGCTGCCGGAGTGCTGCCGGTGGGCGCGGCGCCGCGGTTTACCCTGCGAGATTCGGGCCCGGGGCTCGGTGAAAAATAAAGGCGAACATCTATCAAGGAGATGGGACATCCGATATTGTATGTTGCGAAGCACTATATCCACGGTGGGCGCTAGGCTCACCTCAACATTAACACTGCACTGATTCCTTGTCCCCGGTCCTGAAAGGATCCGGGTCAGGGAGGGGTACTTTTGCAAGGAGAGCCATGACCACTTCCGGTGTCGTTCCGCAGGCGCGGTTCAGCGCACAGGCCCGGCTCAGGGCCCTTCAGTCGGACATTATGGAATTGATCCTCGAGCGCGAGCTCGAGGCGGGCGATCCTTTGCCCACGGAAAATGAACTCTCCGTGGCGTTGGGGGTAGGGCGCAACACCCTGCGCGAATCGCTGAAGGTGCTGCAGGCGCTCGGTGTCATCGAGATCCGCCACGGCTTTGGCATGTTCGTCGCCCCGAGCAACTTCGAGGCGCTCGCCGACGGCCTGACGTTCCGGGGCCGCTTGTCCCTGCGCCACCAGGGGCTCGAGGCGCTGCAACTGGTGGACGTGCGCCAGGCCCTCGAATCGGGGCTGATCGGATCCTCCATGGATGTGATGACCGCTGAACAGCTCGCCCTGATCGAAGAGGCCGTCAAGCGGATGGAGGAGCTCGCAGCCTCCGGCGAGAACTTCGTAGCCGCCGACGCCGAGTTCCACCGCCGGCTGTTCGAGCCGTTGAACAACGAGCTCCTCATCAATCTCATGGGCGTTTTCTGGAAGGTCTACCGGAAGATCCACGTGGAGATCGGCTCCGACAACGAAGATCTTGTAGCCACCGCGGACATGCACCGAAGCATCTATACCGCCGTCGCAACCGGCGACAGGCTCGCGGCCGCCGAACTGCTCAATCGTCACTTCGACGGAATCCGCCGCCGCATCAGCGAGGCCGTCGCAGTCTGAGGCCTGGCACCCAAGCCCGAGGGCCGCCGTCGTACTTTTCATGAAGTACGACGGCGGCCCTTGCCTTTTGCGCGCAACCCCCGGAGACGCTGCCCTTCCTGACCTTCTTTGGTTTGGGAAAGCGCTTACGACACGGCGAGTCTCGTCATGTGGTGGCCGTGGGGCGGCAAAGAGGGTCAGGACGGCGCGCGCAACCCACGAGGCGAGGCGCGCCAACCAACCCGGCCCGGAATTTGACGAAAAAAGACCCGCACCGGGTCCGGTGCGGGTCTTCATTTGTGCGCCCAAAGGGATTCGAACCCCTGACCTTCTGTTCCGTAGACAGACGCTCTATCCAGCTGAGCTATGGGCGCATCTTGGTGATTTTCGGGAGTTTCAAACTCGTTCCCCCCTCGAACCTCAATAAACTTTACGCGAGATCCCCGTTCGTGCCAAATCGACTCGGTGTAATCTGCCTAACTAGACCGGTCTATGTGACCTTGGTCACTAAATTTGGCCAATCGCTGACGCGGATCCTTGATTTTTAGGGGTTTTGCTCCGAAATGGTCAAGAGATCCCATGTCCGAGCCCAGATTGGTCTACTCCGCGACCCCTAGCATTTAGGACACACCACTGAACCCGAGGAAGGGAACCACGATGGGCGATCTGGCGCGACTGCCGTTGCTTGAGAAGGCACCTACTACGCATGCACGCCTGTTGGCCTGGGTGGAGGAAGTTGCCGAGCTGACACAGCCGGACCGCATCCACTGGGTTGACGGCAGTGAAGCTGAGAACAAGAAGCTGACCGACGAGCTCGTCGAGGCCGGGACCCTGAAGAGGCTGAACCAAGAGCTCTTCCCCAACTCTTTCGCTGCATTCTCTGATCCCGCGGACGTAGCCCGTGTGGAAGAGCAGACCTTCATCTGCTCTGAGAAGGAACACGACGCCGGCTTCACCAACAACTGGATGGCTCCGGCGGAGATGAAGCAGAAGCTGCGCGGGCTGTTCGCCGGCTCCATGCGCGGCCGCACCATGTACGTCATTCCGTTCGTCATGGGCCACCTGGATGCCGAAGATCCGAAGTTCGGCGTCGAGATCACCGACTCCGCCTACGTTGTCGCCTCGATGCGCATCATGGCCCGCATCGGTACCGACGTCCTCGACCGCATCACGCAGACCGACGCTTTCTTTGTCCCCGCGCTGCACTCCCTGGGCGCTCCGCTGGAAGCCGGCCAGGCCGACGTCGCGTGGCCCTGCAACCCGGACAAGTGGATCGTGCACTTCCCCGAAGAGCGCTCCATTTGGTCCTACGGCTCCGGCTACGGTGGCAACGCCCTCCTCGGCAAGAAGTGCTACGCCCTGCGCATCGCCTCCGTCATGGCCCGTGACGAAGGCTGGCTGGCCGAGCACATGCTGATCCTGAAGCTGACTTCGCCCGAGCAGAAGACCTACTACATCTCTGCGGCATTCCCCTCCGCTTGCGGCAAGACCAACCTCGCGCTGCTCGACCCCACCATCAAGGGCTGGAAGGTGGAGACCCTCGGCGACGACATCACCTGGATGCGCTTCGGCAAAGAGGGCGAGCTCCGCGCCGTCAACCCCGAGGCCGGCCTGTTCGGCGTCGCACCCGGCACCGGTTGGGGCACCAACCCCAACGCCATGCGCGCCATCGCCAAGGGCAACAGCATCTTCACCAACGTTGCGCTGACCGACGACGGCGGCGTGTGGTGGGAAGGCATGACGGAGGAAACTCCGGCGCACCTGACTGACTGGCAGGGCAACTCCTGGACTCCCGGCTCCGGCAAGCCCGCGGCACACCCGAACTCCCGCTTCTGCACGCCGATCGACCAGATCGACATGCTCGCCGAGGAATACTTCAGCCCCGACGGCGTGGAACTCTCCGCGATACTCTTCGGCGGCCGCCGCAAGACCACCATCCCGCTGGTCACCGAGGCCCGCGACTGGTCCAACGGCATCTTCATGGGCTCGACGCTGTCCTCCGAGACCACCGCTGCAGCGGCCGGCGCCGTCGGCGTTGTGCGTCGCGACCCCATGGCCATGCTGCCGTTCATCGGCTACGACGCAGGCGACTACCTGAACCACTGGGTCAACCTGTCCGCCAAGGCCAACCCTGAGCGACTGCCCAAGATCTTCCTGGTCAACTGGTTCCGCCGCACTGCCGAGGGTGGCTTCGCCTGGCCCGGATTTGGTGACAACGCCCGTGTCCTCAAGTGGGCCATCGAGCGCCTTGAAGGCAAGGCCGACGCCGTCGAGACTCCCATCGGCTTCGTGCCGACCGGCGAGTCCATCGATCTCGAAGGCCTGGACATGACCCCCGCCGAGGTGGAAGCCGCAGTGCGTGTCGACGCCTCGGAGTGGAAAACCGAACTGGCATCGATCGAGGAATGGTACGCAAAGTTCGGCGGATCCCTGCCGGCCGCACTGCTCGCCGAGCTTGACGGCCTGAAGGCTCGCCTGGCCTAGACCACCAGACGGACGTCCACCTGCACGACCCCACGGCGGTCCCGCACTTTGGTGCGGGACCGTCGTCATTTCCGCATCCTGGAGCAGTCGCTGTGGAGCATTGTGCCGCGATGGGCGTGAGCGTAGCTTTTAGAGAACCAGCAGTTCTCTAATTCAGGGGAGCCGGGCCATGGACGATTCCCAGCGGCACGCAACACGGACCACCGCGCCCTTGGCCGCTTTGGGCGTTGGGGACGTCGCAGTTGCCGGTGGAAAAGGTGCCGCGCTGGGGGAGTTGGTGCGCCAAGGGTTCCCGGTGCCGCCGGGCTTCATCATCACCACGGGCGCGTACTTGTCCTTCCTGGCGGAAACAAACGTGGGTGCCGCGCTGGGCGGCTTTCTGTCCGTCGGGCCTGAAGAAGCCCCCGACGGCGGTGCGTCCGACGCCGACGCCGGTGACGGCACCGGGGGTGCTGACGGTGCGGCCCTTCGGGCCCTTTTTGCCGCGACGGAAATGCCCGGCTGGCTGCGGCAGGAGATCCTCGATGCCTATGCGGGGCTGGGCGGCGGGGCGGTCGCGGTCCGCTCCAGCGCCACGGCGGAGGATCTCCCGGGAGCCGCGTTCGCCGGTCAACAGGACACGTATCTCAACGTGCAAGGCGGGGACAACGTAGTCCAGGCGGTCGCCAACTGCTGGGCATCCTTGTGGACGGACCGGGCCATGGCCTATCGCCGACGGCAGGGGATCAATCCGCACGAGGTGGCCATCGCCGTCGTCGTGCAAAAAATGGTACCGGCCGCCATGGCGGGCGTCCTGTTTACGGCGAACCCGGTCACGGGCGAGCGCAGCGAAATGGTGGTGGACGCGAACCCCGGGCTGGGGGAGGCCGTGGTCTCCGGGAGGGTGACGCCGGAACACTACGTCTTGGACGGTTCGGGAAAAGTGCTGAGTTTCACGCCCGGTGGCCGCGAGGTGGTGATCAGCGCGGCCGAGGGCGGCGGCACCCAAGAAAGCTCCGGCACGCAAGGAGCGACGCCCGGGCTCGCCGCGGAGGAATTGGCGGATTTGGCAACGCTGGGAAAGAAGGCCCAGCGGCATTTCGGCCGGCCACAGGACATCGAGTGGGCGGCGGCAGGCGGCACGCTATACATGCTGCAGTCGAGGCCGATGACCGCGCTGCCGCCCCAACCGCCCGTCCTCAACGCGGTCCAACGTCGGGTGGGGCCGTTCTTCATCGAGATGTTCCAGGCGCGGCCGTATCCCTTGGATGTATCCGGATGGATGAGCCGGGGAATCCTTGCCATGCTGCATGGCATGGCCGGGAGCGTGGGCGTGGTCTTCCCCTCGGTGGAGGATTTGCTGCCGGAGGAGGAAGGAGTGGTGGTGCAACTCATCCCACCCGTCCCGCGCCCAACCATCCGGACGTTTGCCGCGCCGGTGTCCTTGCTGCACCGGTCGAGGCGGTTCAAAGCCGCCAACTGGACCCGGGATCCACGTTTCTCCCTGTTTATCGACAACATTGAAAGGCTGAACGGCAAGGACCTCGGCCCGCTGCGGTGGAGTGCGGTTGTTGCATTTGCCCGGGAATGCTTCGCGGCGATGCAGGGCATCACGGATTTGAGGGTCTCCTACCTGCCCGGCATTCCGGTGCCGGTGCTGAAGATGCGTTTCATGCTTCTGCTCCTGGGCAAGATCAAGCTTGCGCCCTCGCTGATCGCTGGGGCGGAAACCCGGACGAGCCAGGCAAACCGGGCACTTGAGCGGCTCGCTTCCATCGCGGCGGACGATCCCGGGCTGTCGCGCGCGCTCCTTGAGTCGGACCCTCGCGAAATCCTTGGGCTGCTGGAAAAAGAATCCGGACATCGTGCATTCCGTGAGGCCTTCGACGCGTTCCAACTCGAGTATGGCCACCGTGAAACCACGAGCGTTGTCCTCAGCAGTTCGCCCACGTGGTCCGATGCCCCCGAAGTGGTCCTTGGGCTGGTCAAGGCCATGTCGGGAGAGCGGCCCCTAAAAGCGGACCAGGCCGGGAATGCGCTTGCGGAATTGAAACGCCACCCGGCTCTCCGGTTCGAACCGCTACGGCGGAGGGTGCTCGCCGCCGTCGAGTCCGCCCAAGCCGGCATGGCGTTCCGCGAGTACAGCCATTTCTACGCCACCAATGCCATACCGCCGATCCGCCGGGCGTACCGGGAACTCGGCCGCCGGCTGGTGCTCGCCGGGGTGCTCGAGGAGCCGGACGAAATCCATCACCTGCGGTTCGAGGAACTTGAGTCCATCACAGACAACGACGACGGCGCGCTGCCGGCTTCGCTCCGCGACCGTCTCAGGCCGCTGGTTCTGGCTCGGGCGGCGAAGCGGAGAGAACTCGAAGGCATCCCGTTGCTCGATCCGGCTTTGCTCTTTGGCCGAGGCCACCCGGGTCGCCAGATGGAAGGGGTCCTCGTCTCCGGCACTGCAGCCAGCCGCAGCCAAGCAACCGGGCCGGTTCGTGTGATCCGTACGCCGGCAGAGTTCGGACGGCTGCGCAGCGGAGAGGTCCTCGTCTGCCCGTACACCAACCCCGCCTGGACGCCGCTGTTCCAGCGGGCAGCCGCGGTTGTGGTGGACGCCGGTGGGCTCGGCTCGCATGCGGCGATTGTTGCGAGGGAGTACGGGATTCCGGCCGTTATGGGCACCGGTTCGGGCACCAGCACCTTGGTTGACAGCCAGCGTGTGCTCGTGGACGGAACCCTGGGAGTGGTCCTGCCGGCCGCTTCTCTGGAGGGATCTTGAGATGCCGCTGCAGCCGGACCACCGGAAGCTGCCGCGCCGCCGCGGGGCGGTCCTGAACAGCGCGATCTTCGAGGCGGTCCGGGCCGAGATCGCCGAATCCGGCTACGCGGCACTGACCATGGAAAGCGTGGCCGTGCGCGCCAGGGCGAGTAAAGCTTCGCTCTACCGGCGGTGGCCCGGACGCGCGGCCCTCGTCCTCGAGGCGGCATACGATGCCATGCCTGGCCCCGCCTCCGCGCCGGATACCGGCAGCCTGCGCGAAGACGCCCTGGCGATACTGCGGCTCGTGGCCCAACAACTGGAAGGAGCAGTGGGGCAAGCCATGCGCGGGCTCTTGGGGGAGGCGCTGCAGAATCCTACGGTGGCGGCTGAGGTCCACGAGTACGCTCGCGGCAACGTAGCAAGGATCATGGGCGCCATCATTGAGCAAGCCGCGGCCCGCGGCGAATGCCATCCCAGCGTGGCCACGGAGACGAGGATCGAGGCCGGCCCCGCCCTGCTGCGGCAGCGGTTCATTTTCTCCGGAGCACCGATTGACGACGATTATCTGGTGCACGTGGTGGACGAGGTGATGCTGCCACTTCTGGTTGGGCCGCCCAACTGACTCACAGTTGTTGTCGTTTTGAGGCTCCAAAACGACAACTACTGCGAGCTACTTGGGGTCGTCTGCTGCTTGCTAGTTGGCGAGCCAGATGTCCGGACCGAAGACCTCGTAGTGAATCTTTGTGGCGGGAATTCCGGCGTTGATGGCTTCGTTGCGGATGTGCTTCATGAACGGCAGCGGTCCGCAGAGGTACAGCGAGGCGTCGGTCGGAAGGTCCACCTCGCGCAGTGACATGAAGCCCGCGTTGGCCCCGGCCTGCGGTTCCTCCAGCCATAGCTGGAGTTCGGCTGCGTCCAGGCGCTCGACGTCGTCCGTCATCTGCCCGCGCAGGGCCCAACTGTCCAGATTGCTCTCCGCGTGCAATACCAGGACTTGGCGGCTGGAGCCGGAATCGGCGAGCGAGCGCAGGATGGAAGCCGTAGGCGTGCAGCCGATACCGGCCGAGGCGAGGACCACAGGGCCGTCTCCATCCTTGAGCGTGATCTCTCCGTAGGGGTTGGAGATCTCCAGGACATCGCCGACCCCAACGGTTCCGTGCAGCACGGGCGAGACCTCGCCGCCGTCGTCGATCTTGGTCGTGAAGCTGCGGCTGGTGCCGGCGTCGCCCGAAAGCGAGTACTGGCGGACCTGGCGCAGGCCATCCGGGAGTGTGACTTTGACGCTGATGTATTGGCCGGGCAGGGCTGCGGTGATGGGGGTATCGTCGGCCGGCTCCAGGATGAAAGTCATGGACCCGGTGCCCGCGGGGGTCTTGGACGCGACCTTCCAGGGGCTCCACATCTTTCCGTTGGCCTGCGCCGCGTAGAGTCCCTTTTCGAGCTTGATCAGGGCGTCCGCCATGAGCCAATAGACCTCGGTCCAGGCTTCGGCGATTTCAGGGGTGATGACTTCGGCGAGATCCTCCGCGATGGCGGCGAAGAGGTGCTCGTAGACCACTTGGTACTGCGGCTCGGTGATCCCCAGGGAAGCGTGGCGGTGTGCAATGCGGGACAGGACCGTCTCGGGCAGGGTGCCGGGATTGCTCACCAGATGGCTTGCGAACGCGGCGATGCTTCCAGCGAGGGCTTGCTGCTGGGTGCCGGAGCGCTGGTTCGAACGGCTGAATAGCCCATCAAGCAGTTCGGGGTGCGCAGCGAACAGGCGGGAGTAGAACTTGGGGGTGATGTGGCCAATCCGTGAGCCGACGAGCGGCAAGGTGGCCTCGATGACGGGGAAGGACTTGTCCGAGAGCATAGGTACTCCTGTCGTAGTGGCCCGTGGGTGAGTGCGGACCGGAATCAATACTTGTATTTGGAATGCAAGTATCTATAGCTAAAGTTCTACACGCTGTAGAAGGATTTCGCGAATCGACAGCCCGGAGATGACAGGACGCGCTGGAACCAGGCTTACAGTCCGGGGCGTAACCCGATCGCCTGGAATGCCGGCGCCATTTGCCGAAGGCGCGGGAGGGAAGATACGACGACGTCGTCCAGCTCCCTGTAGAAGGCTTCCCTCGCGCGGGCCAGGGCGTGGCGCAGGCCGCACTCGGTAATCAGCGGGCAGTCGCCATGCACGGATTGGCACTCGGCGGGGTCGGGCCTGTTATTCAACTCCCGCAGGATGTGGCCAACGGTGGCTTGGCGTCCGGCGGCGCTGAGCCGGGATCCACCCTTGCGGCCGCGCTCGACGTCGATGAGGCCCAGCTCCCGTAGCCGAACAATGGCCTTGCTGACGTGGTGGTACGGAGTCCCCACGGCGTCTGCAATATTCTGGGTCGTCAGGAGTTCACCTGCGGGCGCGGACGACAGAACCAGGAGCGCACGCAGGCTCACATCCGCGAAGGCATTGATCTTCATGCCCTCAAGCTTACGGAGTAAGGTCTAGTCCACCCATACAAGGGGTTCATTGGTGTCAGCTTCGGCGTTGTCAAAGGTGAAGCCTTCAGCGGTCCGGGCATAGGGGACAACGGCCGCGAGGAGACCGCCGCTGCGATGCTCGGCCGCGGCGTGAATCCCGTCCGAGCCGTGCTCCGGCAGGATGACATCGCTCGTAATCGCCACCGCGCGGTATTCGTCACGGCCCTGGCGAAGCAATTCGAGGATGTCTGCCAGCATAGACTCCGTGTCGACGTTTCCCTCGTCGTCCGGCTCTCCGGGCGTTACGAAGACGATCCGAAGTTCGTTGTCCTGGGCGAGCGTGACGGCGAAGGGCAGGAAGCCACCGTTTTGTTCAAGGTGTTCCTGCGCCGTCGCCAGGGCGGCCCCAAGGGTTTCACGCACTTCGCGGAGTTCGAGTTCCTTGGTGCTTTCGAGGCCGTCGATGGAGTTCATGCTGCTGCTCGCCTTCGCGGCTGCCGGCTAGGCCCTGACCAGTGCAAGGACACGGTCCCGGACCTTTTCCATGGTGGCAACATCCTTCGCCTCGGCGTTCAGGCGTAGGAAAGGCTCCGTGTTGGAGGGACGAAGATTGAACCACCAGCTACCGTCCTTCGCGGTGAAGGTGCTGCCGTCCATGGTGTCCACGTCCACGTCTTCGCCATCAAAATCGGCGCGGACCCGCTCAATGGCTCCTGCCTTATCCTCGATTTCGGAATTGATTTCACCGGAAGAGACATAGGGCTCGTACTGGCGGCCAAGTTCGGACAGCGGGCCATCCTGCTCGCCCAATGCGGCCAACACATGCATGGCCGCAAGCATGCCGGTGTCAGCGTTCCAAAAATCGCGGAAGTAGAAGTGCGCCGAGTGTTCGCCGCCGAAGACGGCTCCTTCTTCGGCCATGACAGCCTTGATGAAAGAGTGCCCCACACGTGTGCGCACGGCCCTGCCACCGTCCGTGGCCACGAGTTCCGGGACTGCCCGTGAGGTCAGCAGGTTATGGATGATCACGGGGGTCTCTTCGCCTGCAGCCTGTGCACGGGCGATTTCCCGGCGCGCAACCATCCCCGTGATGGCAGACGGCGACACGGGTTCGCCTCTTTCGTCGATCACGAAGCAACGGTCGGCGTCGCCGTCGAACGCCAGGCCAATATCCGCACCGTGCTCGATGACTGCGGCCTGGAGATCGCGCAGGTTTTCGGGCTCAAGCGGATTGGCCGGGTGATTCGGGAAGGAACCGTCCAGCTCAAAGTACAGGGGAACAATCTCGAAAGGCAGGGCCGGAAGCAGCTGGTCACCAAGGACCGCGGGAGTGGTCAGCCCGGCCATGCCGTTTCCGGCGTCGACGACGATCTTCAGCGGACGGGAGCCCTTGAGGTCAACCAGGCTGCGCAAGTACTCCGAGTAGTCCTTCAGGACATCGCGGGTGCTGATCTTGCCCTGTACATCCGCAGCAGGGATGCTCCCGCTATTGAGGTACTTCTCCGCCAGCGCCTGGATTTCCTTGAGGCCTGTTTCGGAAGAGATCGGCTGGGCGCCGGCCTTGGACATCTTGATGCCGTTGTACTCGGCGGGGTTGTGGCTCGCGGTGAACGTCGCGCCGGCCGCATTGAGGGCACCGCAAGCGTAGTAGAGCTCGTCGGTGGAGATGAGGTCCAGGAGTTGGACATTGGCGCCGCGGCGGGCAGCGCCGTCGGCAAAAGCCTTGATGAATTCAGGGGACGACGGGCGCATGTCGCCTCCAACCAGCACAGTTTCCCCGGCGAGGCCGAGGGTGTCGACGAAGGCCGCGCCGACGGATTCCACGATGTGGGAGGTGATGGATTCGCCGACGATTCCCCGGACGTCATAGGCCTTGAAGGAAGCCGAGAGGTCAAATGTCTTGTTCTGCTCGCTAGTCACGCGCTCAATCTTACTGTGGAGCGAGGTCGTCGCCGCGCCGGGACCTCATCTATGTGGAAAACGCTTGTCCACATAGATGACGTTCCGGGTTCTGGCTGTCTGCGGGTGCTGGAATACTGAAGCCATGCCCAACAACCCGGATGCTGCCCTACTCGCAGCAGAACAGTCCACCACCCGGCTGCAGGCCCTTGAAGTACTGAAGGAGCTTGTGGGAAATGCGGACGCCCGATTCCACGACGGCCAGTATGAGGCGATTGAGGCCCTCGTCGACGCCGGACGGCGGGCTTTGGTGGTGCAGCGGACGGGCTGGGGCAAGTCGGCCGTGTACTTCGTCTCGTCGTTGTTGTTGAGGCGCCGGGGCGCAGGGCCAACCCTCATAGTGTCGCCCCTGCTCGCGCTGATGCGGGACCAAGTGGCAGCGGCCGCACGTGCCGGAGTGCGGGCCGTGGCGATCAATTCCGCCAATCAGCTTGAGTGGGACAACGTCCGGGAGCAACTGGCCGCGGACCAGGTGGACGTTCTCCTGGTTTCGCCGGAGCGGCTCACCAATCCTTCGTTCCGGGAGAACCAGCTTCCCGAGCTCATCCGCCGCACCGGCCTCCTGGTGATTGACGAGGCACACTGCATTTCGGACTGGGGGCACGATTTCCGTCCCGACTATCGGCGCATCTCCGATCTTATCGAGCAACTGCCTGGGAGTGTTCCCGTGCTGGCTACCACGGCCACAGCAAACTCCAGGGTGGTCCATGACATCGAAGAGCAGCTCGGCGCCGGAGTGCTGACCATCCGCGGGCAGCTTGGCCGGGAGTCCTTGCGGCTAGGTGTCTTGAAGCTCGCCGATTCGCGTGATCGCCTTGGCTGGTTGCTGACCCATCTGGCAGACATGCCAGGCAGCGGAATCATCTACACCCTGACTGTTTCGGCCGCTGAAGACACCGCCCGGCTGCTCTCCGAGGCAGGCCATAACGTTTTGTCCTACACCGGGCGCACGGACCCCGCGGATCGTGAACGGGCCGAGCAGCTGCTCAAGGACAACCAGGTGAAGGCGCTCGTTGCCACCTCGGCGCTCGGCATGGGCTTCGACAAACCGGATCTCGGATTCGTCATCCACCTTGGCGCCCCCTCATCGCCGGTGGCCTACTACCAGCAGGTCGGCCGTGCCGGTCGTGGCGCCGCAAACGCCGATGTGCTCCTTCTTCCCGGATCCGAGGACCGCGAGATCTGGCAGTACTTTGCCACTGCTTCGATGCCCTCCGAGGAGAAGGCCGCCGCCGTACTTACCGTCTTGGCCGAAGCCGGCTCTGCCTTGTCCACCGTGGCACTCGAAGCGCGGGTGGACCTGCGCCGGACTCCCTTGGAACTCCTGCTGAAGGTCCTGGCCGTGGATGGAGCGGTGGAGCGCGTGGGCGGTGGCTGGAAGTCCACGGGACGTCCGTGGATCTATGACGCCGAACGCTACGCCCGCATCGCCGAGGCCCGGGTGGACGAGCAGGATTCCATGGTGATCTACCAGGACACCGCCGGATGCCGCATGGAATACATCACCGCGGTCCTGGACGACGAGTCCGCGCGTGCGTGCGGCCGCTGCGACAATTGCGCCGGCAGGTGGTTCCCGGCGGACGTGGCAGCAGCCGCCGCCGACGCCGCCGGGCAGACGCTTCGCCGGGCGGGCCTTGCGCTCGAGCCACGGCTTCAATGGCCCAGCGGGATGGACCGGCTGGGCGTGGCGGTGAAAGGCAAGATCAAACCGGATGAATTGCTGGCCGAAGGGCGCGTGTTGGCGCGCCTGACCGACCTCGGCTGGGGCGGTGCCCTCCGTGAGCTCTTTGCCGCCGGTGCGGCTGACCGCGAGGTTGAACCTGCCATGTTGCAGGCTTGCGTGCAGGTTTTGCGCGAATGGTCTGCCGGAGACGGCCGATTCACCGGGTGGAGCGGCCAAGGGCGTCCGGCAGCCGTCGTGAGCATCCCGTCCAGGAATAAGCCGGCGTTGGTCGAGTCCTTGGCCCGCGGCATAGCCGGAATCGGCCGGATGCCCTATTTGGGAGCCCTCGAACTCCAGCACGGCGGACCAACTGGCGGGCGCGGCGGCAACAGCGCCTACCGGCTGGCCGGTGTCTGGGAGCGCCTCGTGGTGGGTTCGGAACTTGGACAGAACCTTGTGTCGCTCGGCGGCCAAGGCATCCTTCTGGTCGATGACCTTGCGGACAGCCGCTGGACCATGACTGTTGCCGGCCGCGCTCTCAGGCAAGCCGGAGCAGGATCGGTGTTGCCTCTTGTCCTCGGCCAAGCGGCGTGACGGGCGCAGCCCCGGACGTCCTGTCCGAATCCAAGTGGCAGCCACGGCTCGCCTTGCTGGTTGCCGCCACCTTCTTCATGGAGTTCCTGGACGGAACAGTCCTTACAACCGCCATGCCGAGCATCGCCGCCGACTTCAAAGTAGTCTCGGCCGATGTCAACATCACGATGACTGCCTACCTGGTGACTGTGGCCATGGGAATTCCGCTCAGTAGCTGGCTCGCAGAACGATTTGGCGCACGCCGGATCTTCTGTCTGGCGATCGCCGTCTTCACGGTGGCGTCGGTGCTGTGCGCGGCCAGCCAGGACCTCACCCTGCTGACCTTGAGCCGGGTGGCACAGGGGGCCGGCGGGGCCATGATGGTGCCGGTAGGCACTCTCGTGGTGCTGCGGGGCACGCCCAAGTCGGAGCTTCTCCGCGCCACAGCATTCCTTGTCTGGCCAGGGTTGCTGGCGCCCGTTTTGGCGCCGCTCGTTGGCGGAGCTTTCACAACGTATCTTTCCTGGCACTGGATCTTCCTCATCAACGTGCCGCTGGGGCTTGCTGCGTTCATCGCAGCCCTGAGGCTGGTTCCGCACAAGGGAGGCGATGCGGGCCGGCGGCTCGATTGGCTCGGCCTCACGCTCACCACGTTCGGCGTCGGATCGCTTGTGGTGGGTCTTGAAGGGGTCGGCGGTCACGGCGCGGGCGCGGTTCCGGCAGCAGTGCTGCTGGCCGGAGCATTGGCTTTGGCTGGAGCGGCCTGGTGGATGCTCAAGGCCAAAGCCCCGCTCTTCGATCTCCGGGTTTTCGCCACTCGCACGTTCCGGGCCACTTCCACCGGAGGGTTCGTCTATCGCCTGACCATCAGCTCGGTGCCGTTTCTGCTACCGCTGTTGTTCCAGGACGGCTTTGGCTGGGATCCACTTAAATCCGGTGCCATGGTGGCAGCGGTGTTCATTGGCAACATAGGCATCAAGCCGGCCACGACGCCCATCATTCGGCGGTTCGGTTTCAAGCCTGTGTTGGTCTTCGCCTCTTTCGCGTCGGCCGTCACCTTTGCCGCTTGTGCGGCCCTCAACGCAGGGACGCCGGAGCCGCTGATTTTTGCCTTGCTGCTTGCCAGCGGGGCCTTCCGTTCGATCGGATTTTCCGCGTACGCCTCCGTGCAATATGCGGATATCGTTCCAAGGGAGCTACCTTCGGCCAACGCGGTGTCAGCCACCCTGGTGCAACTGGCCGCTGGTGCGGGTATTGCGGTGGGTGCGCTCTTCTTGCGTCTCTTCGATCATGCGTCGTTCTTCGGCGATGGCCCTTCCTCGGCATACCGTGGCGCCTTCCTGGCCATGGCCGCTGTGATGCTTTTGAGCACAGTGGACAGCCTCACGCTGCACCGGCACGCCGGAGCTGAAGTCAGCCGCAGTGTTGTGGGCAAAGCTACGAAGCCGGGTGCGTGAACGGGACCCGCTCGAACGACATGACGCTCGTGGCTTCCTCGGGGTTGACCGTGACCTTGAGCCAGTCCTTGGCATTGTTGGATCCATCCACGGTGATTCGCGTCAGGTTCTTCGCTGCTCTGGCCTGCCCGTAGAAGGAGAGCCACGCGGAACCGGCAGCAAGGGGGTGGTCTTGGTTGTAAACGTGGCTATCGCCGTTGATCAGGTAGACCGGCCCGCCGAACGAGTTCGATTCCTCGATCAAGGTCTGCACCAGGGGCTTGAAAGCACCAAAGTCCGCCTGCGAAGGCGCTGCGACTGTCGGGTCGAACATGTCCGCCTGCGTCATCACGACGACGGCCCGGTCACCGTTGTTCCGCGCCTTGCGGAAGGTGTCCCGCAACTCCTGGATGTCAGCTTCGGTCCTCTGCTGTACCTCGTCCACTTGGGCGGCGGTCGGCTGGCTCTGGCCAAGTCCTGTCCAAGGCAGCATCGAATTATCGCTGCCCGGAATGTTGACGGCAGTGAAGGCGACCTCATGCTTGCGGAAGCTGACGTTCTCCGGGAAGCCTTCCTTTGCCTGTGACTTCACCTGCATCGGGGAACCAAGCGTGACACCTGGCTTCGGGAAGAACACTTCCCGAACCTTGGCCAGTCTTTCGAGGGGGTTGTAGGCGCCGTTGTTCGTTCGGTGGCAGTCAGTCCACTCGTTGTCGCCCGGGGTGTAGACGAGCGGAGCCGTGAAGCTGTCGAAGTTCTTCTTGATGGCTTCGAAGTACTGGTCCGTGCACTGGGATGACCCGTTCTTGATGTCGCCCACGTGTGCTACAAAGCTCAGTTCCTTGTGTGCGTTGAGGTCCTGGATGTAGGACGGGAAGGCTTGGATCTCAGCGGCACCGTAGGGTACATCGCCGATCACGCCGAAGCTGAAGCCTTCGGTATTGCCTTGGTGTCCGTTGCCGTTGGAGCCATTCTGTCCTGAAGTGTTGCCGTCATTGGCCGCCAGTGCCGGCGGAGTGAGCAACGTGGTTGACAGCAGGACGGCCCCAACCGTCGCGATCGCGAATCTCGTCATTGAACGCATGAATCTCTCCTCGTCGGTGGTCTCCGTTACCCGGACGAGGCTATTGGCGCAAGCTGAATTCAAGGAGTCGGAGACATGAATCTTCCCCGCCAGAACCGGACGCTGAAGGCCCCGGAACGCAAAAAGGCCCCGGTCCAAGGACCGGGGCCAAAACGCGGAGACGGGGGGATTTGAACCCCCGGTGGAGTTGTGCCCCACACTTCATTAGCAGTGAAGCCCATTCGGCCGCTCTGGCACGTCTCCAGTTGCTATTGCTAGCCAACCAAGGATACGCAGAACTGGGCACCCAGTGCAAAACGGGGACGCGGGCCGCCGTCGGGCGCCGCGCCACCGCCTGCCGGACCCGACGCGGGCCGCCGTCGGGCGCTCCATCGTTGAGGGCGTTAGTGCCGTGAACCCTCCTTGCCCGCAAGCGCACGCCACAGGAAGTGCTGGCTGCGGGCTTGGAGCGAGGCCGCCTGGCGGTTGTCCGAGGCTCCCGCGTGACCGCCTTCGAGGGCTTCGTGGAACCACACGTTCGGGATGCCCATTGCCTGCATCCGGGCGGCCATCTTCCGTGCCTGGACCGGGCCTACCCGGTCATCGGAGGTGGCTGTCCAGATGAACGTCTCCGGGTAGTCCACTCCGTCGCGCAGCAGGTGGTACGGGGAGAAGGTGCGGATGTACTCCCACTGCTCCGGGACGTCGGGGTCGCCGTACTCGGCAATCCAGGAGTAGCCGGCCGAAAGCTTGGTGTAACGGCGCATGTCCAGCAAGGGGACACCGCAGGAGACGGCTCCGAACAACTCAGGGTACTGGGTGAGCATGTTGCCCACCAGCAGTCCGCCGTTGGAGCCGCCCACGCAGCCGAGCCTCCGCGGACTGGTGACGCCCCGCGAAATGAGGTGCCGTGCCACAGCGGCGAAGTCCTCGAACGCGCGGTGTCGATTCGCCTGCAAGGCAGCGCTGTGCCACGCGGGACCGTACTCGCCGCCGCCGCGGATGTTGGCTACGACGTAGACGCCGCCGCGTGAATGCGGTGCGGAACCGTCGTCGGGCGCAATGCCTTCGCTCCGGCGTTCCAGCCAGGCGCGCCCGATGGCTCCGCTGTAGGCGGGGGTCCTTGAGACCTCGAACCCGCCGTAGCCAGATAGCTGCGTTGGGTTCTCGCCGTCGAGGTCCAGGTCTTTGGACGCCACCTGGAAATAGGGCACGCGCGTGCCGTCCGCTGAGGTGGCGAAGTGCTGCTGGACCTCGTAGTCCGCCTCGTTGAAGAACGACGGCGAGGACTTCACTACCGCGTGCGTGCTCGCCACCCCGCCGTCGTGGCCTGCGTCGAGCGTGTAACTGGCGATACCCGGGGACAGGGTGCCGCGCATGAGCGTCGTGGGGGTGGTGAAGCCGGTAGCGACGAGCCAGTAGTCGTTTCCGGCGTCGTCGCCTTCTGCTTCGTCCTCGTCGTCGACGGCGTAGGCGTTCACATCATGGAGCGGCGGGCACGCATCCAATAAAGTGGAGGCCCACCCGCCGGTGGAGTCCTTGCGGGCCGGGTCGAGCACCCTGATCTCGGACGAGACGTCGTGCAGCAGGTTCAGGAGGAGGTAGTTCCGGGTCCAACTCCATGACTGGAGGGAGGTGTGCTCATCCGGGGTGAAAAGCACCGTGAAGTCACGTGTCCCGGACAGGTAGCCCTCAAAGTCGGCGGCCAACAGGGATCCGGCAGGATAGGTGGTTCCGTCCACGTTCCAGTCCTGCCGAGGACGGAACATGAGCCATTCGCGGTGGGAACTGAGGTTCACGTCGGTGGGCACATCGATGGCCAGCCACGCGTCATCGCGCAGCACGGACGTGGTCCGGTTGAAGAAGTCGATCCAGTCCACCGCGAAAGTGCGTTCGAAGCCCGGGGTGGAGTCGCGGGCGACGAGCGCCATCATGTGGTCTTCGGGGATCTCGAAGATCCGCTCGGCTTCGGCCAGGGATTGGCCACGACGGAGCTTCACACCGGTGCGCGCGTACGACGAGCTGGTTTTAGGCAGGCCGTCGGCGGTCGTGGCAACCAGCAGGGTGTCGGCGTCGAGCCAGCTCACGTTGCCCTTCGCGGTCGAAAGGTCGAAACCGCCTGCAGCGGGGTCCACGAAGGTGCGGGTTTCGACGTCGAACTCGCGGTGGCGGTTGGCGTCGCCGCCGTCGGGGGAGAGGGCGATGATGGCGAGGCGGTGCGGTTCGCCTTCGGCCGGGCGCAGGAAGTTGGCGCCGTGGAAAACCCATTCTTCGCCTTCGGCGGCGGCCAGCGCATCGATGTCGAGCAGCACGTCCCATTCCGGGGCGTCGCTGAGGTAGCTTTCCCACGTGGTCCGGCGCCAGAGGCCCTTGGGGTTCTGCTGGTCTTTCCAGAAGTTGTAGTAGTGCTCGCCGCGCTTGTTGACCATGGCGATCCTGTCCGTGGAGTCCAGAACCTCCAGGATTCCGGCTTCCAGCGCGGTGTATTCGGCGTCGTCGAGCAAGTCTTCGGTGCGGGCATTTTGCTCCCGCACCCAGGCCAGCTGTTCCTCGCCATGAATGTCTTCGAGCCAGATATTCTCGTCGACAGGTTCGGGGGCGATTGCGGTACCCTGGGCAGTTTCGTTGTCGGGCGCGGGCGCTTGATCAGCTGCTGTGGTGGTCATGCCTCATCCTAGAGTGACTGTCTGAGCAGGAAGCAAGTCACAAGAAGTTAGGCTTGGGCGTGGGTAAATCGCAGAACATCCGGGTTGGGCTGATCGGGGCAGGTCCCCGCGGCACCAGTGTGCTGGAGCGATTGCTCGCCAATTGGGTCGCGACGGAAACGCACACACGCTCCCTGCACATCGACGTCGTGGACCCCTATCCCGCCGGTCCCGGGCACGTCTGGCAGCCCGATCAGTCCCGGCTCTACCTCATGAACACGCAGTCGTTCTACCCCACACTGATTCCCGAGGACGAGCGACTCGCGCCGCCCCTCGCCGGGGGCTCTTTTGAGCAGTGGCGGACGGAGAAGCAGTCCGTCGGCGGTCAAGGCCTGAGCTCCGAGGAACGGGCCGAACTTGCCTCGCTCGCCTCCCACGACTTTCCCAGCCGTGGCCTTTACGGACGGTATCTCCGTTCGACTCTTGAGGAACTGCTGGACCGCGTTCCGGCCGGAGTGGAGATCGCCTTCCACCGAAGCAACGCCGTGGCGGCGCATCCACTGCCGGGAGGCCCGGCGGACGGTTCGCCGGGCAAGCCAGCGGGCGGAGGGTTCGACGTCGAACTCGACGACGGCGCTCGGCTCACCGTGGATTCCCTCGTCCTCGCGCTGGGCCACCTTGAGTCCCGGCTCAACCCGGAGCAGCGTTCGTTCAGGGAGGTGGCAGCGGAGCTCGGGCTGCTGTATGTGCCGCCGGCCGCTCCGGCCGATGTGGACTGGGCGTTGGTCCCTGCGGGGGAGACGGTCTTGGTCCGGGGCATGGGGCTGAATTTCTTCGACGTCATGGGCCAGCTGACCGAAGGCCGCGGCGGACAGTTCGTGCCGGCCGAAGGCGGTCTCCATGGGAAGCTCAAGTACCTGCCTTCGGGCCAGGAACCGAAGATCATTGCGGCATCCAGGCGCGGCACTCCGTACCGGGCCAAGGCCGGGCTGGACGGTTACTATCCCAAGTCCGTGCGCTTGCGGTATCTGACCGAGAGCGCGGTGGAACGCTTCGCCGCGGCCGGTATCCAGCCTGGCTTCGACCATGACCTTTGGCCCCTCCTGCATCGCGACGCCTTGTGGGCCTACTACTCAACGCTGGTTGTGGCCGAGCCCGTGGCCGTGTCTGATGCGACGGAATTCCTGGCCGCTCTCGAAGACTTGTTGCAGCCCCACGCGCATGCCACCGGGCGCTGGGAAAACCATGTCGCCGAGTTGGTCTCCACCCATGTTGCATCGTCGCGCCGCCTTGACCTGCTGGGCCTCGCGGCGCCCTTGGCCGGGCACTCCTTCGCGTCCAGGAAGGAACTCGACGCCGCCGTCGTGGACTATCTGGACGATGACGCCCGCCGCTCCGCCCTGGGAGAGTCGGATCCCGTGAAGATGGCCATCGGTGCGTTGCACACCGGACGGGCCATCCTGAAGAGCGCCGTGGCCGACGGCGGTATCACGGACGAATCGTGGGTGGGCGAGCTGCGCGGCTGGTTCGAATCCTTCGTTGAGGGGCTCGCGAGCGGTCCTCCAGCGCTGCGCGCCGAACAATTGGCCGCTTTGGCGCGTGCCGGCGTCGTGAGTTTTGTGGGCCCGGATCCGCGGTTCAGCGTCGACCGTTCCCAGCGCGTCTTCCGGGCGGTATCTGCTTGGGTGCACGACGACGCCGCGGAAGCCAGGATCCTGATTGAGGCCATGTCCCCGGCGAACCGGGTAGGCGTGAGTGTTTCTCCGTTCCTGCGGCAGTTGCTCGCCGACGGATTGGTGCGGCCCAAGGTGATGATGACTGCCGAGGGAACGCCGGTGCAGACGTCCGGCTTGGATGTCGAGCCGCATCCGTACCGCGTGGTGGGTGCCAACGGTTCCGTGACTCCGGGAATGTACGCCCTCGGCCTGCAGCTTTCTTCCACGCAATGGGGTACGGCCATCGCCGCCGAGGCCCGGCCTTCCGATGGTCGCGGCTATCGGAGTGGCCAACGGACGCTCCGCGACGCCGACGAAATCGCCAGGGACATGCTCGGCCTTCCGCTCCAAAAATGAGCATGTTCCACCAATAAGACTGAGCATGCTCCCTGCCGGTTCCGACGAGTGGACATAAGCCTGATATGTCCACTCGTCGGTCCCGGGGGAGAGCATGCTCTCTGGCGGTAGCGGGCTGCGCCTGGCGGTTGGGCTTATGCAGCCTGGTTTTGGATGAGTTTGAAGATCGCACCCGTCGGGTCGGTCAGGGTGGCCATCCGGCCGTAGGGGGTGTCCTCAGCCGCCTGGACCACGGTGGCGCCCAGGGAGACGGCCTGCTCGATGGTGTCATCGACCTTGTCCACCGCGAAGTAGACGCCCCAGTAGGACGGCACCTCGGCAGGGAGGAAACCGGAGGCATCCATGATGCCTGCCTTGGAGTTGTCGCCCTCACCGAGCGTCGTATAACGGAACTCCGGGGTGTCGCCCACGACGGTGGTTTCCCAACCAAAGACGTTTTGGTAGAAGGAAACGGCCGAGTCGTACTCCTTGGCGAAGAGTTCGTGCCAAGCCGGTGCGCCTGTTTCGGCAGCCAGCTGATAGCCCTTCATCTCGCCGAACTGCCAGGCACCGATGGCCGCTCCGGAGGAATCCGCGTACATGGCCATGGTTCCCTGGTCCGGAACTTCCATGGGTTCCATGTAGACCTGGCCGCCGTTGGCGAGGGCTGCTTCGGTGGTGGCCTTGATGTCGTCAGTCCGCAGGTAAGTGGACCAGACATCGGGCATCTGGCCCATGTTTTCCTGCTTCTGCATGATCCCGGCCACCATCTTGCCGTCCTTCGAGGCGGTGATGTAGCCACCGTACTTTTCCTGATCCCCGGTCTCGTAGGTCCAGCCGAAGAGCGTGTTGTAGAAGGACTTTGCCTTCTCCGGGTCCGAGGTCATCAGGTCGATCCAGCAAGGTGAGCCGGGGGTGATGTCAGGCGTGGGCATGTTTTCTCCTGTGTCGTTACCGCGGTTGTTCCACGGTTTCATGTGTGGGTGGTGGAGACAGACAAAACCCTATGCGGGGCCTCTGACAGTTTCAATGCCTTGGCTCGATGCCATTAGCGGACCCTAGCCCATGACGAGCATCAAAATGAAGTAGATCGCTCCGCCGACCACCGAGTAGATGGCAAACGGTGTCAGGGTCCGGGTCTCGAAGAAGCGAAGCAGGAACTTGGTGGCGAACCATGCGGCGACACCCGCGCACAGCGCCCCCACCAGGAACACGCCACGCTCGTCGGCCATGGCCGGAGTGAAAAGGTCAGGCAGCTTGAGCACGGCGGCCGCGCCGATGATCGGCGTGGCGAGCAGGAAGCTGAAGCGCGCGGCGTTCTCGTTGTTCAGCCCGGACAGCAAACCGCCGGCCATGGACGAGCCGGAGCGGGAGATGCCCGGGATCAGGGCGGCTGCCTGGGCCGTTCCGATTGCCAAGGCGCGCTTCCACGGCAGGGTGGCGATTTCGGCGTCGGAAGCCGTTGCGGTGGCGGGCTGCTCCGCGGCACGGCGGCTGTCTCTTGTCCGCAGGCGTTCGGCCCCGAAAAGGACCAGACCGTTGACCACCAGGAAGGCCGCGGCGATCAGCGGGGAGCCGAAGAGGTTCCGGATAGGCTTCTCCAGGACCAAACCGATGATTCCCGCAGGCACGGTTCCAACCACGAGGAGCCAGCCGAGCTTTGCATACGTGTCTGACGGAGCAATCTTCCTGTCCCGGATTGAACGGCCAAGGCCCTTGGCAATCTCAATCCAGTCCCGGAGGAAGAAGAAGAACAGCACAATTGCTGTAGCCAGGTGGGTGGCAATGAGGAAGTTCAGGAATTCCGGCGCCTTCTGGTCCAGGCCCCAACCGAAGAGCTTGGGCAGGATGACGCTGTGGCCGAGGCTGGAAATCGGGAAGAGCTCGGTGATTCCCTGCAGCAGGCCCATGACGATGGCCTGGATCATATTAATCATGGGCTCGATCCTAGCCAGTACCGGTTACTGCGAGATGAACGTTTGCTGGGAGGCAGCCGGGTGCCAGCAGGTGAACGCGGTCGATAGGGTACAGATCACCGGCCCAGACAGATCGGTAGACCAAGGCTTAGACCCTTATAGTTAGGGAATCCTCCCGCCATCGCGGGGAATCATCACCGCACTGCAGAACAATGAAATCGGGGAACATGAAGCGCTACCTCTCTGCCGTCTTGGCAATGACTCTTATGTGCGGTCTCGCGGCTTGCGGGGGAGGAGTCCAACAAGCGGCATCTTCGACGGAAAAATCCACGCCCTCGCCAAGCAAAACTGCAAATCCTGTTCCCGACGTTTCCGGAAAACCTTGGGATGTTGCATTCACCGCCTTGGTGGCCGGCGGATTCAACGTCGTTATTATCGGCAAAGACGGAAAGAAATGGGCCACGGGCATTCCGAACCATACTGTCACGGTCGTTTCCCTCAAGCCTTCGGCGGGCCAGCTGTCAGACTCGGGTGACGTGGAGGTGACGGTGAACATAACCGAAGCCGAGTTTGCCGACGCCCGAAAGGCCGCGGCTGACAAAGCGGCAGCAGAACAGGCTGCGGTTGACAAGGCTGCCGCAGATAAGGCTGCCGCTGCCAAGGCCGCGGCTGGGACGGTCAGTCAGCAGAACGCTCTGCGGAAAGCTGCTCAATACCTCAATTACTCCGCCTTCTCGCGGACCGGCCTGATCAAACAACTGGAGTACGAGAAGTATTCGACCGAGGATGCGACCTGGGCCGTGGACCGCGTGGCAGTCGACTGGAACGTGCAGGCAGCCCAAAAGGCCAAGGATTACCTGAAACACTCCTCCTTCTCTCGCAGCGGGCTGGTCGACCAACTGCTCTACGAGGGCTACACCCCGGAGCAGGCAGAATACGGAGTGAGTCAGACGGGTCTCTAGTCCAAAACCGTAGCTGAACACGAGAAAGCCCGCAGTCTCAGCTGCGGGCTTTCTCGTTCGATCAATTTGTTTTAAAGCGTGTTGAGCTGCTTGTTGGCAAAGCAGACGGCGCCTTTGCCGGCAATTCCCCACTATTTGCGGACCGGCGGGACGACGGGCGGTTACTTCAGCCCTACCTGGTCGGCGGCGTACCCGGCCTGCGCATCGGTGAACTGGTTGCCGGCAGCGCTGGTTAGCTGGGTGATCAGGCTCTGGCGTGAGAAACCCATGCCTGAGGACATGTAGCCCTTCGCTGCCTTGACGGCCTCCGCGTTCCAGTCCGCACCCGAATTGGCGACAGCGGACTCAGCCTGCGGCGCCGTGAATTCGTTACCGGCACTTGAGGTGAGCTGCTTGGTAAGTGAAGCCTGCGAGAAACCCATGCCGGAGGTCAGATAGCCTTTTGCCGCCTTGAGGGCCTGTCCGTTCCAATCTGCACCGGAGTGATCGACGGCCCACTGGGCGTCGGCCTGCGCGAATCCGTTGCCGGCGCTTGAGGTGAGCTGCTTGGTAAGTGAAGCCTGCGAGAAGCCGATGCCAGAATCCAGGTAGCCCTTTGCTGCGGCCAGTGCCTGAAGCTGAGCTGCGGTCCCGCTTGGCGCAGCGGGACCGGCGGCTTGTGTGCTCGCGGTCGAAGTGGCCGCAGCGCTCGTTGCTGCGGTGTCCTTCTTACCGGAGTTGGCAGCGATCGCGATAACGATGATGACCACAAGGATCAACGGGAAAAGGAAGCGCTTCTTTTTGAACCACGGACGGGACGCCTTGCGGTAAGCTTTGTCCGCTGCGGCCTGGGCCTTGGCGTTACTCTTGACATTCTTCTTATCAATTTGAGCGTAGTTTTCTGTCATGGCAGATCCTGTCTAGATTGCTTCTTGAGTGCGAGCGGAGGTCTTGTCCCTGAGAAAAGGACTCCTGGGCTGCACCCCAAGTTCATTTCGTTTGACACGATCCCCCAGCTAAGACTTGACAATAGTGCCCGTCCTGGCAGGCGGCAAATACTTCGGGTCAGAGAGTTCGTGTCGGAAGGGAGAAATATTTCGGTGGAATGCCGTTATCATTTGGCCTCTTCGAAAGCCTTGAATGCGCGGTTCTGAGGCATCACGGTGCCAAGATTCGGGACTAACTTCAGGCAGAAGCTACTGGGATGCTCCCTGTTCCGGGCGGACAAGTGAGCGAACTGCGGCGTTCGATTCGGGAGCGCGACTCTGATTCCGGTTACCGCGTGGCAGCCGTTCTGGACCGAGAAAGACTCCCTTTTGAGAGTCTCGTGGTCACGGACCGTAAAAACGTCGTCGCCAAACGGCGCGATTCCAAGATCGCTCAGGCTCGTTGCCAACTGCCGGACATCTAGGGCTGGCGGGGTAGCCTCCGGCATTGTGGCGAAGAGCTGGAGATCCACGGCAACCGCATCGGCCAACTGAACGCAGTGTCGCAAGAAAAATGAGTGCGTCCCGAATACTTCGATCATCAAAACTGCTCCGCCAGGCCCGAGGATGACTCCAGCTGGCATTCGAGGGGAGGGGTAGCAGGAATTGCTGCGAGATCGTCCTATTTCGGCTGGTATTCAGGAGTTCCACCAAGGAGCCTGTCGGGATGATCCGCTAATGCACTGATATCGAGAACCGCGCTCCCATATCCGCCCCTGACGGCCGCCAGACTGTGAACCGTGGAGCTCTGCTCTCACTGTAAGTGGCGCACGGCAGGCCCTGCGACTGTGGGATGTGCCACCGGCTCACCGGCCCCTTTCGACGTTATAGGTATCGATTTCTCCACCTTCTCCAGCGCCCAGGACGACATCCCGTGCGCAGATCCTGTGCTGGTGGCCCCCTTCAAACTACTCGCCCTCCAGCAAAAGCGCTGGCTTGGCACCGTGATTCCTAATTCTGAGCTTGCCGACTTGAGGGCCCGACGCGAGTTCCGTCACTTCCAGATGGCTGCCGGTTCCGGTGCTGATGCCGAGCTGACCACTCGCGTTGGTCCAAACGGAGAAGACGGTTAGGGAGCCGAGCTGAGTGCCGGCGCCGATGTGGAGCTGAGGAATTGTCATTTGCTGCCATTCACAGGAAGTGATGTTGTAAAAATTGTAGAATGTAGAAGCGGTGCAAATTTGCGGGTGAACATTTATTTCATCAATTAATACAATTCATCTTTTTGAAAATGCACATATCTCCCGTAGCTCCGACCCTTTCTCGGTTCCCACAGCGGCTACCCAGGGCAAGCCTGTGGTCCAGAGCGTTCCTTAACTGCGTCCCCGTTCGATCCAGGGCCGCATTCCGGCATCGCTAGCCGACCCAGTCGGAAGGGACCGCCCCGGGATCGCGGGGCAATTGCCTTACGGGTAATCGGTAGTTCAAGCTAGGTGGTAATCAGCCTAGGGCGAATTGCGTGGGTCGGGGTGGACGGCTTCCTGTTCGGCTGGTTGAGCCTTTGGAGCTAAGACGTCCGGAACCAAGCGTCGCCCGATGTTGGGAGGCTCAGCGACCGGCTATTAGTCCCTTCCGCGGACCGGGATGCTCGCGGAAGAAATCAAGACGGCGCTCTTCTCTTCGTTGGTGGCCGGACGGATCTGGCCGCGTTCCGGGACGAAGACGATGGCCTCATCTTCCTGCTCGGGGGCGTTGACGAAGGAACGGAAGCGGCGCAGCCGTTCCGGGTCCTTCAGGGTCGCGGCCCACTCGTCCTCGTAGGACCCGACGTGCTTGGCCATGGCGGCCTCGAGCTCGTCGGCGATGCCGAGCGAGTCCTCGACGACCACCTGGCGCACGTGCTCCAAGCCGCCGTCGAGCTCTTCCTGCCAGCGGGCGGTGCGTTGAAGCCGGTCGGCGGTGCGGATGTAGTACATGAAGTAGCGGTCGATGTACTTCACCAGGGTCTCGTCGTCCAAGCCGCCGGCAAGGAGCTGGGCGTGGGCGGGGTTCGCGCCGCCGTTGCCGCCGACGTATAGGTTCCAGCCCTCCGAAGTCGCGATCACGCCGACGTCCTTGCCGCGGGCTTCGGCGCATTCGCGGGCGCAACCGGAGACGCCCATTTTGAGTTTGTGCGGGCTGCGCAGTCCCCGATAGCGCAGCTCGAGGTTGATGGCCATGGAAACAGAGTCGAGCACACCGAAGCGGCACCACGTGGAGCCCACGCAGGACTTCACGGTGCGCAGGCTCTTGCCGTACGCCTGGCCGGATTCCATGCCTGCGTCAATGAGCTCGCCCCAGATCTCCGGGAGCTGTTCGAGGCGGGCCCCGAACATGTCGATCCGCTGCCCACCGGTGATCTTCGTGTAGAGGCCGTACTTCTTGGCGATCGTCCCGATGACCACGAGCTTGTCCGGTGTAATCTCCCCGCCCGGGATGCGGGGGACCACCGAGTAGGTGCCGTCCTTTTGCATGTTGGCCAGTGCGCGGTCGTTGGTGTCCTGCAAGGTGCCGCGGCCGGCGTCGAGCACGTACGCGGAATGCTGGGAGGCCAGGATGGACGCGATGGTGGGCTTGCAGATGTCGCAGCCCGCGCCGGTGCCGTATTTGGCCAGGATGTCCTCGAAGGAGGTCAGCTCCAGCACGCGGATCGCGTCGAAAAGCTCCTGCCGGGAGAGCTCGAAGTGCTCGCACAGGGCCTTGGAGACTTCGATGCCGGACTTCTTTAGTTCCCCTTCGAGGAGCTTCTTGAGCATCGGCACGCACGAACCGCACTGGGTGCCGGCCCGGGTGCAGGCCTTGAGGCCTGGCACGTCGTGGACCGGCTCCTTGCCTTCGCATGTCCCGCACGCGTTGACGGCGTCCCGGATAGATCCTGCGGCCACGTTGTTGCAGGAGCAGAGGATCGCGTCGTCCGGGAGTTCGGTCTCGGGGGCGTCCCCGCCGCCGGCCGCGGTGAGGTAGGCGCCGGGTTCGGCGGGCAGTTCCCGGCCGAGCAGGGGGCGCAGGCTCATGTACGGGGTGGCGTCGCCGACGAAGATCCCGCCGAGGAGGGTCTTGGCATCGTCAGTGGTGACGATCTTCTGGTAGACGCCGCGGGCGGGGTCGGCGTACACGATCTCCAGGGAGTGCTCGGTCTTGGCGAACGCATCGCCGAAGCTGGCCACGTCCACGCCGGAGAGCTTGAGCTTGGTGGCGGTGTCGAAGCCGGGGAACGTCGCTTGGCCGCCGTGCAGCCGGTCGGCCACGATCTCAGCCATGGTGTTCGCCGGAGCCACGAGCCCCAGG
>NZ_JBFRGL010000014.1:0-98782 GCF_052115325.1 Arthrobacter sp. 2RAF22
GCCTCTTCAAACTCTGCAACAACAACGGCACCTGGACCCAGCTCACCGCCGACCTCACCGCCTACAAAGGCCAAACCATCACCCTCTGGTACAACGTCCACCTCGACGGCTCCAGCCCCGCCGACGACACCTGGATGTACCTCGACGACATCACCCTCACCAACAGGTGAGGCACAGACGCCAAAAATCCCCGCCCTCTACTGAGGACGGGGATTTTTGAGTAGCGCTCCTCCGACTGGACTTGAACCAGTAACCCTTCGATTAACAGTCGAATGCTCTGCCAATTGAGCTACGGAGGAATGAAGCGTGTACAAGCCTAACAAAGGGCTGCCGGGAAACGAAATCGGCGCCAGGGCGGCCCTCAGCTGTCCATGCGGAGCGCGCGGCGCTGCATTTCCAGCTGCATGAGTTCCCGGTTGAGGCGCTGGAACTCCTCCGGCTGGGCCGAGGCGTCCAGTCGCTGCAACTGGCCCATCTTGTCCGCCTTGACCCTGGTGATCTGCAGCTCGAAAAGCCGGGCCAAAATGTCGCGGCAATAGCGCTGAAGCGCTTCGGGCGTGCTGGCCGGCAGTGGGACGACGGCAAGCTCGGAGACCAGGCCTTGGAGCGGTTCCGGAACCTCCTGGCGAATCCCTTCCACCCAGGCCACAGGGTCTCCCGCGTGTGCCAGCCCGGCGGCCCGGATGGCGGTGTGCACGGCTGAGTAGGCCGGAGTGACGAAATGGGACGCTTCAAACCGTTCCCATGCTCCGCCGCTAAGCGCAGCTTCGCCACCCAGTACGGCCGGGTTCTGGATGACCACTTCGAGGGCCTGCCGTTCCATGGCGGCAATGGGATCCCGCGGATCCGGGCGCATGAACGCGATGGGAGCGTTCGACGGCGGTGCTGCCGCCGGCTGGCCGGACTGGCCCGGCGCTGCGCCTTGCCCGTGCCCCGGGGTTCCTGGAGTGCCTGCAGATCCCGCAGTTCCTGTATTGCCCGCCGCGCCGGAAGCAGCGCGTTTGGCGGCCAAGCCCACGGCCCGGCTGACTTCCTCGATGGGCATGCCGAGCCAGCCTGCCAGCTCGCGGACATAGGCGGGACGGATACCGGAATCACGAATCTGCGCCACGACGGGGGCCGATTCCCGCAGGGCGGCGACCCGGCCTTCCACGGTGTCCAGGTTGTGGCGTTTGAGTGAGGCCCGGATAGCGAATTCAAAGAGGGGCCGACGGGTGCCGATCAGGTCCCGGACAGCCGCGTCGCCCTTGAGCTGGCGAAGATCACAGGGGTCCGCTCCGCTTGGTTCCACGGCCACGTACGTCTGCGCGACGAAACGCTGGTCTTCTTCAAAGGCGCGCAATGCGGCCTTCTGCCCGGCGGCGTCGCCGTCGAAGGTGAAGATGACCTCTCCCCCGGTGCCGTCGTCGGACAGCAAGCGGCGGGCGATCTTGATGTGGTCCGTACCGAAGGCCGTACCGCACGTGGCCACAGCGGTACCGACGCCGGCAAGGTGGCAGGCCATGACGTCCGTGTACCCCTCCACCACCACCAGTTGCCGGTCCTTGGCGATGTTCCGCTTGGCGAGGTCGATGCCGTAGAGGACTTGGGACTTCTTGTAGAGCACGGTCTCCGGAGTGTTCAGGTACTTCGGTCCTTGGTCGTCCTCGTAGAGCTTGCGGGCGCCGAAGCCGATGGTGTCGCCGGCGATGTCCCGGATGGGCCAGATGAGGCGGCCCCGGAAGCGGTCGTAAATGCCCCGGTTGCCTTCGGAAAACATGCCCGTCAGCTTCAGCTCAGCGTCCGTGAATCCGCGTCCGCGCAGGTATTTCAGGAGTGAGTCCCAACCCTGCGGCGCGTAGCCGACGCCGAACTGTTCGGCCGCGGTCCGATCGAAGCCGCGGCCATGGAGGAAATTGCGGCCCTCGGCGGCCCCTGCCGTGAGCAATTGGGCACGGAAGAATTCGTCGGCGATCTTGTGGGCATCCAGCAGCCGTTGGCGCTTGCCGACCTCTTCGCGGTTGGGACCCGTGCCGCCGTCTTCATAGCGGAGCTCGTAGCCGATCCGGGCTGCGAGCTTTTCCACGGCTTCGTGGAAGGAGCTGTGGTCCATTTTCTGGACGAAGGAGATGGCATCGCCGTCTTCGCCGCAGCCGAAGCAATGGTACCGGCCCACTTGCGGACGGACAGTGAACGACGGCGAGCGCTCGTCGTGGAAGGGACACAGGCCTTTGAAGGTCCCCAAGCCGGCACCCTTGAGGGTGACGTAGCCGTCCACTACTTCCTTGATATCGGTGCGCTGGCGTACTTCGTCGATATCTTCACGTTTGATCAGGCCAGCCACGTCACCATCCTAGTCGCTCCGCACGGGCAGCCGCGGGCCGCCGTCGGGCTACCAGAGCGAGGGGAGGCTGCCCACGAGGCGTTCGTACATCGCCAGCGCCGAAGCGTCCGTCAGGGACGCCACCTGGTCGATGACAACGCGAAGCCGGGCGCCGTCGTCGGGGGCGTCCCGCCAGTCCGCGGCGAACATCGGTTCCAGATGCCGGTCTCCGCTCGCGTTGAGCACGCCGACGAGGGCGTGCAGGACTTCGCGCTGGCGCTCATAGACGGGCTGCCGATGGTCGGTGGAGATCACGAACGTCGTGGCAAGGCCCTTCATGGCCGCGATCTCGGTGACGGTTTCCTCGGGGACCATGAGTTCCGCAGCGTACCGGGTGAGGTGGTCCGGTCCGAAGTGCGCCCTCGTGGTCTCCAAGGCACTCTGGCAGAACCGGCCGATCAACTGGCTGGTCATGTCCTTCAGCGCGGCCATCGACTTGCGGCTGCCGTCGGCTTCGCGGACCCACACGCTCGTGGCTTCGAGGCGGGCCAAGGCAGCATCGATTTCAGCGGGATCGTTGTGGGGCAAGTACCACTGCTTGGTGTAGCCCACCACGCGGGCCCGGTGGTCCGGATTGTCCAGCCACTTCAGCTGGAAATGGCCGGCAACAATGGCGTCCTCGACGTCGTGGACGGAGTACGAGATATCGTCGGCTAGGTCCATCACCTGGGCCTCGATGCAGGAACGGTTGCCCGGTGCGCCGTCACGAAGCCAGGCAAACACGGGCAGATCGTCCTCGTACGCACCAAATTTGCTGCTGCGCTGTCCGTGGATGACGGGGGCGTCGACGGCGGACCACGGGTATTTGGACGCGGCGTCAAGGCTGGCGCGGGTCAAGTTCAGGCCCGCGGGCCGGCCGTCGGCGGCAAGGACCTTGGGTTCAAGCCGGGTCAGCAGGCGCAGAGTCTGGGCGTTGCCTTCGAAGCCACCGATTGCATGGGCGACCTCGTTGAGCGCCGATTCCCCGTTGTGGCCGAAAGGCGGATGGCCAAGATCGTGGCTCAGGCACGCCGTATCCACAACATCCGGATCGCAACCGAGCGCGCGGCCCAATTCGCGGCCCACCTGGGCCACTTCAAGGCTGTGCGTCAGTCTGGTGCGCACGAAGTCATCGGTATCCGGGGCCACCACTTGGGTCTTGGCCCCGAGCCGCCGGAGCGCTGACGAATGCAGCACCCGTGCCCGGTCCCTTTCGAAGTCCGAGCGGTAGGTATTCTTGCGGGGTTCCTGGACCCAGCGTGCCGAGTCGGCCTCCACGTAGCCTGGAATGCCCGTTGCGTTTTCGGCCGGGCGTGCTGCAGACATCGCTTCAGTTCCCATGGGTATCTGCCTCCTCCGCTTGCCGTGCACCGGCGTCTCTTCAGCCCGTGCCTATGCAGCCAGTTTTCCACGACTCGGGCCGTGCGCGTGCACGCGCCGGTCCGGGCCGCGCTTTAGCCGCCTGAGACGTCGAGTTCGGCTGCGGCGATATCGCGCGTCTGGTCCGCGTCCATCTGCCGGCTGAGAAGCCAGTCCTTGGGCAACGCCGGCTTTTTGGGGGAACCTGCGCGTCCGCGCGGGCCTTCCGAATCGATGCCTGGGTACGGCAGGTCCATGTCCAGCTGGTCCAGCAGCTCGCGCAGGACCTCGAGCGTCGGTACCGTGGCCAGTTTGGCACGCAGCTCCCCTCCCACCACGTAGCCCTTGAAGTACCAGGCCATGTGCTTGCGGATCTCACGCAGCGCCTTGTACTCGTCGTTGCCGAAGGTTTCGATCATGAGCTCGGCGTGGCGGTAGACGCCCTCGGCTACTTCGCGCAGGCCCGGACGGTGGCGCTGGTCGCTTCCCTCAAACGCGGCTTGGAGGTCGCCGAAGAGCCACGGGCGACCTTGGCAACCGCGGCCCACTACGACGCCGTCGATCCCGGTTTCGCGCACCATGCGGACTGCGTCTTCGGCGGACCAGATATCCCCGTTGCCCAGGACGGGAATGTCCGGGAGGGCTTCGCGCAGGCGTGCGATGGCGGACCAGTCGGCCTGGCCGGAGTAGAACTGAGCGGCCGTGCGGCCGTGGAGCGCGACGGCGGCAACGCCCGAATCGCGGGCGATCCGGCCGGCGTCGAGGTACGTGAGGTGGTCCTCGTCAATGCCCTTGCGCATCTTGATGGTCAGCGGGATGTCGCCCTTGGAGGCTTCCTTGACAGCGGTCTGGACGATCGAGGTGAAAAGGTCGATCTTCCAGGGGAGGGCGGATCCGCCGCCGCGCCGGGTGACCTTGGGCACGGGGCAGCCGAAGTTGAGGTCGATGTGGTCCGCCCGGTCTTCTTCGACGAGCATGCGCACTGCCTGGCCAACGGTGACGGGGTCCACGCCGTACAACTGCACGGAACGGACTTTTTCATCGTCGTCATGGGAGATGATGCGCAACGATTCCGGGGTGCGCTCCACTAAGGCACGGGAGGTCACCATCTCCGCCACATACAGGCCGCCGCCGTATTCACGGCACAGCCGACGGAAGGCCGAGTTGGTGATTCCGGCCATCGGGGCGAGGATCACGGGGGTGTCCACCGTGATCCGGCCGAGCTGCAGCGGGGGCAGTTCGAGCTTGGGCGAAGGGGGCGTTGCTACTACAGTCACCCGTCCATTGTCTCAAAGCGGGGCAAATCGACGGGACGGTCGAATACGTGCCTGGCCGCTAGAGCAGCCAGCCGTTGTCTTCGGCGATGCGCACGGCCTCGGCACGCGTCCGGCCGCCGGTCTTGGCCATCGCGGCGGACAGGTAGTTCCGGACGGTCCCTTCGGAAAGCATCGCTGACTTCGCGATGTCGGCTACCGTTCCGCCGTCGGACGCTGCCTTGAGCACCTCCCCCTCGCGTTCGGTCAAAGGGCTGTCTCCCGCGGTCAACGATTCCGCGGCAAGCACCGGGTCCACCACCCTGAGCCCTTGGTGTACGCGGCGTACCGCTTCGGCCAGTTGCCGGGCAGGCGTGTCCTTGACGACGAATCCGGAGGCGCCGGCCTGCATGGCGCGCTTGAGGTAGCCTGGCCGCCCGAAGGTGGTCACCATGAGGACCCGGCAGGACGGCGCGGCCCGCCGCACGGCGGCTGCCGCGCTGATCCCGTCCAGGCCAGGCATCTCGACGTCGAGCATTGCCACGTCGGCGGAGTGCTCGACGACGGCGGCCGCCACCCCTGTCCCGTCGCCCAGTTCGGCGACCACCTCGATGTCCGGCTCCAGCCCCAGCAACGCGGCCAATGCTCCGCGCACGAGCGCCTGGTCGTCTGCGATCACCAATCGGATACTCATACCTCCACCGCCAATCTGAACCCTCCCAGGTCGCTCGGGCCAATGCTGACCGTTCCCCCGGCGGCACCCACGCGTTCACGGATCCCGGCCAGTCCATTCCCGGAGCGGCCCCCGGAGGCCGGACCGACGCCGTCGTCCTCGACTAGAACGCTCGACGCCGTCAACCGGACGCGGCAGCGCGCGGCGCCGGAGTGCCGCACAACGTTGGTGACGCCTTCGCGCAGCACCCAGCCGAAGAGCTCCCGGTGACGCGCCGGAACCTGTTCGACGGTTCCCGGCAATTCGGCGTCGATCCCTGCCGATTCCAGGGCCGTCCGGGCGACTGCGAGTTCCGCCAGGACGTTGACGCCGCGGTAACCGGCCACCGTGGCGCGGACGTCGGCGAGCGCGCCACGGGCCAAGTCCTGCACCGCGGAGATCTCGGCGGCGGCCCGGTCGCGGGCCGGGTACTCGCCGGGGACGGTGTCCAGCATCCTGCCGGCCAATTCGGCCTTCACGGCGATGACCGTCAGGGAATGCCCCAGGATGTCGTGCATGTCCCGGGCCACGCGGCTTCGCTCCGCCGCCACGGCTGCATCGGCCAGTTCAGTCTGCGCTTCCCGGAGCCGTGCGGTCTGCCTGATCAGCCGCGCGAAGGCGGACATCATGAGGCCGAGGGACACGATGATCCCGGCCTGGAGCAAGGCCTGCTCCCCGTTGCCCGTCACCAACTGGGTGGTGAAGGAAGCGAGGGCCAATCCGACGATGAGGAAGAAATCCGCGCGCGGCGGAAGGGACGTCATGGCGATGGCGCAGGCCAGGAACGTCCAGGTCCACAAGGTTTCCCGTCCGATGATGAGGATCATCACCCCGTTCAGCGCCAGCAGGATGAAGACGGACACGATCCCCGCCCGGACGCCCAGGCGCCAACTGATCTGTGGCAGGAAGACGTAGGCGGCGAAGAACACCATCAGGGACGCCGACGCCGCCGTTTTCCAGGCCAGCGGCTCGTCCACGGACCACACGATGTTCCACGTTGGCCAGGCCCAGAGCAGGATGGAGAGTCCCGCGCCGATGAACCAGCCCCGTGGCCCAGGACCGCGGAACATGGCACCGCGGAACATGTTGCCGACGAGCATGTCCCTGAAGGAGGTTCGGCCTTGGCTGCTGGTCATGGTGACCACCCTAGCGGCCTGTTCAGACACGTTTCGTGTCGCGGCGGAACGCCATCGCAGCCCCGGCCACGAAGATTGCGAGCCAGATGAGGACGTTGACGATCCACGCCCAGTCGAACTCGCCGGTGATGGGGCTTCGGGCCAATTGCCCGATCCCGTACGCGGGCGTGAACTTGGCGATGTTCCCGAAGGTCTCCCCCATGATCTCGATCGGCATGAACAGTCCACCGAGCATGGCAAGGATGGCCAGGGCCGGGCCGAGGATCTGCATGACGTTCTGGCTCGGCATAAGGTATCCGACGAACAAGCCCAGGGCCGCGAAGACCAGGGAACCCAGCCAAGCGACCAACCCCGCGGTCAGCCAGGTCTGGGCATCCATGGTGACACCTGCAAGGGCGCCGATGACGAACTGGGCCACGACGGCAACAAGGGACAGCGTGAGGGCGGCCATGGCTTTCACCGCGATGTACGCACCGGGCAGGAGGGGCGTGAGGCGAAGCTGGCGGCTCCACCCTTGGGCACGCTCCACCGCCACTTGGCTGCCGGCGCCCGTAGCGGCGGTCATCGCGGCATAGACCGTGAGGCTGATGAGGATGTACTGGCCGTAGCTGTGCCCGTTGGGCAGGAGCTTGTCCTTGTTGGAGAGGCCGAAAATGAAGAAGAAGACGGCTGGCATGAATACCGTGAACATGATGGTCCGGCGGTTCCGGAGCATCCGCTTGATCTCGATCCAGAGGAACGTGCGGTTGACCCCGCCGGTGGACGGTTTCCGTTCCTGGAGGACTGTTGCCGCGCTCATACGAGGTCTCCTTCAAACGTGATGCTTGTGGATTCCGGCGCGGCATCGTCTCCGGTGAGGGCGACGAAGGCCTCCTCGAGGTTGTTGGCCGCCACTTCGACGTCGTGGGCGCCCGTGTTGTTGAGCAGGAAGCGCACGACGGCGTCCGAGTCGCCCGTGCGGACGGTGAGGCGGCCGCCGTCGTAATCCATGCTTTCGACGGGCGGCATCCCGGCCAGGAGCCCGCGCTCAGCCGCCGGAAGCGAAGCCTTGACGGTTCGGCCCGAGGCAAGGTTCTTGATCTGGGCGGCGGTGCCGTCCGCCACGATGCTGCCTTGCCGGACCAGCACAATCCTGTCCGCGTAGGCGTCGGCTTCTTCGAGGTAATGGGTGGCGAAGATGACGGTCCGTCCGCGCTGGGCGTCGCTCCTGATCGCGGTCCAGAAGTCCCGTCGTCCCGCCACATCCATGCCGGTGGTGGGCTCGTCCAGGATCAGCAAACCGGGATCGGAGACGAGGGCCATGGCGAAGCGCAGCCGCTGCTGCTGGCCGCCGGAACACTTTTCGACCTTGCGGTCGGCGATCTCCAGGATGCCCGCCCGCGCCAGGACTTCGTCCACGGGCCGGGAGGAATCGAACATGGCAGCGTTGAGCTGCACGGTCTCGCGGACGCTGATGTCCCGCAGCAAGCCGCCGGTCTGCATCACGGCTGCCACCTGGCCGCGGGCGATGGCTCCCCGGGGAGTGTGGCCGAAGATGGAGACGCTACCCTGGTCCGGGGCGCTCAATCCGAGGATCATGTCGATCGTGGTGGTCTTGCCCGCCCCGTTGGGACCGAGGAACGCCACCACCTCCCCCGGCTGCACGGTGAGGTCCAGGCCGCGTACGGCGTGGACCTTCCCGAAGCTCTTGTGCAGTCCGGCGGCTTGGACGGCCGGCACACTCGCTGTTGTCATGACTCTCCTTGGCTTTGGTTTGCTCCACTACCCATCAAAGCCGGGATCCGTGTCCGGCGCCCGGGCGTGTGTCACCAATGAGGGATGACAAATGTCATCGGAGGCTAGCGGCGCTCGGCTTCCCTGCGTGCCCGCCTGGTCATGACGACGGCGGCAAGCTCGCCAGTATCGAAGGACTCGAAGGCATCGGTGGAACCGGCGTTTTCAAGCTCGCGGACCTTGCCGTCGTCGTCGAGAGCTGGCGCCGCATCCGCCGCGACGGCAGCCGCGAGCCGCCTCGGACCGGTCGCCTTCACCACCAGCACGGCGATCAAGGTGGTCACGGGGATGGCCAGCACCAGGCCGATGGAGCCCACCAGTGTACGGATGACTTCCTCGGACAACTCGGCACTGGTCAGGGCATCGACCAGCGGACGGTCGTAGAGCATGACGATGATCAGGAGGGGAAGGGCTGCGCCGGCGTAGGCAAAGGCGATGGTGTAGACCGTGGAGGCGATGTGGTCCCGGCCGATCCTCATGGCCGAGGTGAACAGCTTTCGCGCGCCAGTCTCGGGTGCGAGCTCGTAGAGTTCCCACACGGCCGCGGACTGGGTGATCGTCACGTCGTTGAGCACTCCGAGCCCGGAAATGATCAGACCGCAGAGAATGATTCCGGAGAGCGAGATCTTGTCCGACATGTTCACGAGCGTGGCGCCCTCGCTGCTCGCGATCCCGGTCAGGTTGGCCGCATCCGTGGCCCAGGCCGCCAGCAGCGCCGTAATGCCGAGGCCGAAGATCGTACCCAGCAACGCGGTGGAGGTCTTGGCCGAGAATCCGTGGGCGAAATAGAGCACCCCCATCATGATGGCGGTGGAGCCGACCAAAGCCACGAGCAGCGGCGGCTTGCCTTCCACCAGTCCCGGAAGCATGAAGCTCACCATCACCACGTAGGCTCCGGCCAGCCCGAGGAGCGCCCTGAAGCCGCGCCAGCGCGCCACCGCAATGACCACCACGGCATACAGGATCGCCAGAAGGGCCATGGGAACGGTCCGCACGAAGTCGAGGAAAACGTACGACGGCGAGCCGTTGCCCGCCGCTGCGCCCTGCACACCGGAGAGGTTCAGGTAGCGGATGCTGTCCCCCACTTTGACGCCGTGGGACTTGGCCACGTCCGGGTTGATGACCACTTTCACCGGGCTGCCGCCGTTATCCGGTTGCGTGGACGCGAAGGTGCACTGGGAGCCCTGCGGCTGTGCGCCGCTGCTTTGGTTCGTGCCGTTCGTACTCGGAGCCTGCGTACCTTGCGTGCAGCTTTCCTGAGTAACCGCCTGGATCTTGCCCGTATCGAACGTCACCCCGGGAGCGGCCGTGTAGGGGCTCGCGAACGTGATGCCCTCTTTGCTCCCCGATGGCCACATGACCAGCATGGCAACGATCGTGAGTACCGCGATCGGAGCCAGCACGGCCACGAGGAGCCAGTTGGCCCGCCTGCGTGACGCGAGCGCCGTCGGGCTTGGCTCGAAATGCTCCGCGTGTCCGTGTGAATGGCCGTGACCCATTAGCTGCAAAACCTCATGCCCACAAGCCTACGTGGGGCAGCGCTGTGTCCCACCCAACTAGCTCGCAGTTGTTGTCGTTATGAGGGCTCAGAACGACAACAAATGCGTGGGCCCACGCCGCCAGGGTTCCCTGGCCGAGCTTGCGAGGCGAGGGTGGCGGTGGGGATCAGTTGGGCTCGCTTGATACCCGAGTGCTCAGGCGGGTTTGATGTTTTGGTTCACGTGGAAGAGGTTTCCTGGATCGTACTTGCCCTTGATGGCTTGCAGCCGCTCGTAGTTGACCCCGTAGTTGTCACTGATCCTGCTCTGGTCTTCCGCATCCATGAAGTTGATGTAGCCGCTGGCAGCAGAGTGCGGACGGAGAGCCTCCGCGTAGTTCCGGGCCCAGGCAATGTTGGCTTCATTGTCCGCGGGGTCCGGCCATTGTGCCGCGATCACCGGGGCGAACTTCATGCCGCGGTTCGCGAAGGCGGTGTCCTGGGCTCCGACCCGGGCCGCCGCGCCGTCGATCGGGTAGACATGGACGGCGGTGTTGAGGCTGGTCACCGTGGACCCGAACTCCGCATGCGCACCAATGACGCCATCGTTGAGTTCACTGATGAAGTTGGCTTTCCAGTATCCTTGCAGCCCCTTGGGATTGAGCCCGTCAAATGCCACGTTGAGTGCCGGGTACGGCATCGGGGTGATCAGGGATCCGGCTACGGGTGCGGCTTCGAGGAACGGCGCCCAGCGGGATTCGCCTTCGGCCATGTCTCCCGTCCACATCCCGACCACGACGCACACTGGCTTGCCGTGCCATTCTTCCGGAAGGAACGGCACCGGCGGGCCTTGATGGAAGCCGAGGAACGCGCCGAACTCTTCGGGAGCGGAGTCCATGTAATCCCGGTAGAACTTCGCCACCGTCTCGGTGTTCTCAGCTCCATAGATGACAATGCCCACATGGACCATGTCCACCGGGTGCAGCTTGTACTCCAGCGACGTCACCACACCGAAATTACCCCCGCCTCCCCGCAAGGCCCAGAAGAGATCTTCGTTCCGGGTTTCGCTCGCAGTCAGGAACTTGCCGTCCGCAGTCACCACGTCAGCGGAGATCAAGTTGTCACAGGACAGTCCGTGCTTGCGGGCAAGATAGCCGATGCCGCCACCCAGGGTCAGGCCTGCGATGCCGGTGGATCCCACAATCCCGCCAGTGCTAGCGAGTCCGAAGGCGTGGGTGGCGTGGTTGAAATCTGCCCAGGTTGTTCCCGCCTCGGCACGGGCCGTACCGGCGTCGGGGTCAACACGGACCCCGGTACGGTTGACGAAATCTATGACAAGGGCATCGTCCCAGGTCCCGAAACCGGGGGCGCTGTGGCCGCCGCCGCGGATAGCCAATGGCAGGGAATTGTCCCGGGCGAAGTTCACGCTCGCGATGACGTCCGCCACTTGGGCCACCCGGACGACTCCCGCCGGACGCTTGTCGATCATCCCGTTAAAGACGGCACGGGCGGAGTCATAGTCAGGATCGCTGGGAGTGACGAGTTGCCCACGGAGCTGTTCACGGAGTCCGTCGAGGGCTGTTCCATTCATGGGTGTTACCGCCGATTCTCTTCATGAGACCGGATTCGTTCCACCCGCCGCTACCCCACCAGAGCAACGGCCGGGGCTTACGTCGTCATGCCTACACCCAGTGCAGCAGCGCCGTCAAGGGTTCACCCAACTGGCTCGCAGTTGTTGTCGTTATGAGGGCTCAAAACGACAACAACTGCGAGCCAGTTGGGCCAGCCGCAAGCTATTCGCTGACCACCAGGGTGTCCGCACCGCGCAGCTTCGCCTTGCCCAGCTCGAGCAAGGGATCGACGACGGCGCACACGGCCGTCATGGAATCGTCCACTTCAAGGAGCACGGGGTGCTGGTAAGCAATAAGCGCCAGCAGGTCGCGGACCGCCTCCCGCGCCTCGTCATCCGGCAAAAGCGGGTCGTGGCCAAGGAACACTTCCGAGGGCTCGTCCGAGCTGCCCTGGGCATAGCTGATGGCGAAGGCCTGCAGCTTGCCCTTGCGGGTGGCCGGAACGCCGGCGCCAAAGGCACTCGCCTTGGGCGCTCGCAGCACGACGGCTCCGTGGGCCCCTGTCAGATCGTCGAGGAACAGCCGCTGCACGGTGGGGATGCCCAGCTCGCCGGGGTTGTCCCAGTGGTGCACGGCTGTGTAGTACCGGCCGACGACGTCGCTCAGTTCCACCGATCCCGTGGCGAGGTCCTCCACCCGCTCGGAAGCGGCTTCTTCGGAGCCGTCACCAAACACAGGCAGCCTGAGCGGCTCGGGATCCACCACCACAAGCCGGGAACGCTGGATGGGTGCAAGCCCTGCCCACTCGGCGAAGGCGGCACCGGCCGTGCCGGGCTCCACTTTGCTGCGCAGCTTGGTGACGCCCGACGGCGACTGCCCGGCTTCGCGCCGCAGCATGGTCAGGAGCGTGGCCCCGATCCCGCTCCGGCGGTGGTCCTTGGCAACCTCGATGTAGGCCCAGAGACGTTCCGCGTGCAGGGACGCCTCGTGGACCACCCCCGCGGCCACCGGAATTCCGATGCCGTCAACGACGTCTTCCGCCACGATGCACCGGCGCCAAGGCTGGCCCTGGCCGCCGTTGCTCGACGGCGCAAGGGCGGCGCGGAATTGCTGGGCCGGCAGGGTCTCCGGCCCACCCCACATTTCCAGGAGCGCGAGGTCGTCGCCCTCACGCCATTCGCGGTACTCGATGGACACGCTTAGGCGCCGATCAGTCGTGCGGCCAGGTAGCCCTCCACCTTGTCCAGGGACACACGTTCCTGGCTCATGGTGTCGCGCTCACGAATGGTGACGGCCTGGTCATCGAGGGTGTCGAAGTCCACGGTGATGCAGAACGGGGTACCGATCTCGTCCTGGCGACGGTAGCGGCGGCCGATGGCGCCGGCGTCGTCGAAGTCGATGTTCCAGTTCTTGCGCAGCTGGGTGCCCAAGTCCTTGGCCTTCGGGGACAGGTCCTCGTTGCGGCTCAGGGGCAGCACGGCTGCCTTGACCGGCGCCAGGCGCGGGTCAAGCTTCAGGACAGTACGGACGTCGACGCCGCCCTTGGCGTTGGGTGCCTCGTCTTCCGTGTAGGCGTCCACAAGGAAGGCCATGAAGGAGCGCGTCAGGCCGGCGGCCGGTTCAATGACGTACGGCGTGTAGCGCTCGTTGGTGGCCTGGTTGAAGTAGCTGAGGTCCTGGCCCGAGGCCTTCGAGTGGGTGGAGAGGTCGAAGTCGGTGCGGTTGGCGATGCCCTCGAGCTCGCCCCACTCGGAGCCCTGGAAACCGAAGCGGTACTCGATGTCCGTGGTGCCCTTGGAGTAGTGGCTGAGCTTGTCCTGCGGGTGCTCGAAGAAACGCAGGTTCTCCGGCCGGATGCCCAGATCGGTGTACCAGGACATGCGTTCTTTCATCCAGTACTGGTGCCATTCCTCATCCGTGCCCGGCTCGACGAAGAATTCCATTTCCATCTGTTCGAACTCGCGGGTGCGGAAGATGAAGTTGCCCGGCGTGATCTCGTTGCGGAAGGACTTGCCGATCTGGCCGATGCCGAACGGCGGCTTCTTGCGGGACGTGGTGAGCACGTTGCTGAAGTTGACGAAGATGCCTTGCGCGGTTTCCGGGCGCAGGTAGTGCAGGCCTTCTTCACTGGCCACTGGGCCCAGGAACGTCTTGAGCAGGCCGGAGAACTCCTGCGGTTCGGTCCACTGGCCGCGGGTGCCGCAGTTGGCGCAGGCGATGTCCTTGAGGCCGTTTTCGGCGGGACGGCCCTTCTTTTCCTCGTACTCTTCCTCGAGGTGGTCGGCGCGGTAGCGCTTGTGGCAGGAAAGGCACTCGACCAGGGGGTCGGAGAACACCTCGACGTGGCCGGAGGCTTCCCATACCTGGCGGGGCAGGATCACGGAGGAATCCAGGCCCACCACGTCTTCGCGGCCGCGGACAACGCTCTGCCACCACTGGCGCTTGATGTTTTCCTTGAGCTCGGCACCGAGGGGGCCGTAGTCCCACGCGGACCGGGAGCCACCATAGATTTCACCGGCCTGGAACACGAAGCCCCTCCGCTTGGAGAGGGAAATGACCTGGTCGAGGACGGATTTTGCTGCCATGGGTACTCCAATGTTCTACAGGGCCGCTGGGTGCGGTCCGTGGTTGTGCGCGAAGGTAATGCTGTGCAGGAAGCTGCGTGTCCTAGCCTACCGGCCTTTGACCGCTGTCCTGCCTCCGGGACTGGCCCGAATGGCGCTTGGCGGGACGGCGGGAGAGAGCGCGCCCTTCGGCCAAGGCAGCGTGGCGACGATGATGGCGAACAGGGTCAGCAAGGTGCCAAGGATCGTGGGGAAAGCCACCAAGGTTCCCGGAGCCGGCAGGATCAGGTCAAGCGCGAGGGATCCGAGCAGCTGCCCGGCGATCATCCCCAGCCCCGTGACCAAAACACCGAGGCTGCGGACCAACAAAGCAGCCAGGCCGATAAAGACGCACCCCATCGGGCCGCCCACGTAATACCACCACTCAGCAGGAAGGGCGTGGCCGGGACCAAGCAACGACACCTTGATGAGCCAGGCGATCCAGAGAATGACCGTTCCGGCCACGAAATTCACCAGCGTCGCGGCGATGGGGCTGCCGTAATGCATCGTGGCAGTCCCGTTCATGGCTTGTTGGAAACTCATGAGGCAACCCGCCACGACTGGCAACAGGATCGGGAACAGCAAGGACCCGACGTCGGCCGCAGCCCCGAGGCGCGGCGACACGGCCCAGGCGACGGCGGCGATCGTCAGGATGCTTCCCAAAATCCTGACCCCCGTGATCGAGCGTTTCCCGCCGGGACCGATGCCGAGCCGGTCCACGAACAGGCCGCTCACGGTCTGCCCTGTGATCACGGCTACCGTGAACAACGCGACTCCAAGAAGGCCAATGGTGAACGATTGGGCAATCACGTAGAGGGCGCCGATCCCGCCAGCCACCACATAGAACCGCGGAAAGCTGCGCTCCTTGACGGCAGGCACTATCCGGCGCAAACCAGCGCGGCCTTTCGGCAGCGCAAGGCCGATCACGGCGATCAGTACCAGCCCGGTAGTGAAGCTGACGACGGCGGCCGCCACGCCGTCGTCGAGCTTTGCCCCCAGCGCACTGTTGATCCGGCCTTGGACCGGAAGCAGGGTACCGTTGGCCACCGCGAGAAGCAGGCCGGTGAGCAACGGACGGGAGGTGCTTCGGATGGCGGGACGGGACGATTGCGGCACTTTCACCACCTCACTTCAGGCATCATTGCTTGTATGAGCAACCCGGAAATCGAAGAAATCCCCATCCGCGACGACATGATCCGACTCGGCCAGCTCCTGAAGCTCGCCAACCTGGTGGAGGACGGCGTGGAAGCCACGGAACTCATCAAGAACGGCCTGGTCAAAGTCAACGGCGAGATCGACGATCGGCGCGGCCGCCAACTCCATGTCGGCGATACGGTGACCGTCAACGGACAGACGGTGCGGATCGCGGCCGCTTCCTAGGGCAACGCGGGGTCACTTACGGCCCATAACGTACTTCGGGATGGGCCGTAAGTGACCCCGCGTTGCTACGAGAGGACCTTGTGCTCCAGGAATTCGCCAACGTGGCCGATTTCCTGCTGATTGATGCCGTGCCACATGCCTGTGTAGAGCACCTTGGTGAGGTCCGTGTGCTTTCGGACCCAGTCCATGGTGTATTCGATCTTGTCCGGGGTGATAACAGGATCCTGCTGGTCCCGTCCCCAGAAGAGCGGCACGGAACCGTCCAGTTCGGCGTCGCGGAATGCGGGGTCCGCATCGGCGTCGACGGCGAAGCCTGAAAGCCCGACGACGGCGGCAAAGTCCGCCGGGCGCTGCCGCAACAGCGAGGTGGCCATGGCCATGCCCATGGAAAAGCCGAGAAGCGTCACCGAGCTGTGGTTGGACTTGAAGGAGTCCAACCAGGAAAACACGTACTCCGCGGCGTCCTTGACGGCATCGATGGAATAGTCGATGGACGCCGTGAGCGGGAACCACGTGAAGCCCGGGCCCGTCGCGATCGGCGCACGGAGCGAAGCGACGACGAAGTCCTGGGGCAACAAGCCTGCAAGGCTGAAGAGGTCCTGCTCGTTGGACCCGTAACCGTGCAACAGGACCAGCAATGGCTTGCCAGCCCGCTCCTCCTCTTCGTGGGACCACAAAACGACCGGGGCAGGAAAGGCGGAAGCTTGACTCATGGGACTATTCTTGCAGTTACCCATGAGTAACAAGCTACGGGCGCGTGGCGTTGCAGCAAGAGGCAGGATATGGACGTGAGTGACATTGATCCCACGGTGGGACCAAAGCCGGACGAACGGATTCATCCGTGGACCCGCTACGTGGCATTGGGTGATTCCTTTACCGAAGGGATCGGCGACCCCGAGCCCAACAACCCCGGGGGACATCGTGGCTGGGCCGACCGCGTAGCCGAGGAACTGAGCCGGGGACACCGGGATTTCGCCTACGCCAACCTGGCCATCCGCGGGCGGTTGCTTCAGCAGATCCTCGACGAACAACTTGGCCCGTGCAGGGACCTCAAGCCGGACCTCGTGAGCATCTCCGCAGGCGGCAACGACCTCATCCGTCCCGGCGGCGATCCCGACGCCTTGGCCGAGAAACTCGATGCCGCAGTGCAGACCCTGAGTTCCGACGGCGCCACCGTGGTTCTCTTCAACGGTCCGGACACCGCGTCATCGGTCCTCGGCCGGATCCGCGGCAAAGTGGCCATCTACAACGAAAACCTCCGCACGGTGGCCGCCCGCCACGATGCCGTGATCGCCGATATGTGGTCCCTGCGGCAACTCTCCAACTCCCAGATGTGGGACGAAGACCGCCTGCACTTCTCGCCGCTCGGCCATCACACCATCGCGGCGATGGTCCTCGATTCACTCAATGTGCCCCACAACCTCGAGCCGCTGTTCCCCAAGCCGCTCCCCCAGCGCAGCTGGCGCGAGGCCCGCTCGGGCGACCTCGTATGGGCCCGGGAGTATTTTGTCCCGTGGGTCATCCGCCGGATCCGGCACCGCTCCTCCGGCGACGGCATCCTGCCGAAACGCCCGACGCCGGGACCCGTCTTCGGTCCTGCCGACACCATCCTGCCCCGGAGCTGAACGGGAGCCGTGTGGGTCACAGGGAGCGGGGCTAAGCTGGTGAAAGACTAGGGAGGCCCTCCACCGTGAACAATGTGATCTTCTGGATCATCGTCTGCTCTTGGCTGATTCCCATGGGGATCCGCATGTACAACCGATCGCGCCAGCGCAGGCTACGGGACTTCCCTCCGCAGGATTACCCCGGGCAGCCCTATCCTCCGCAGGATTACCCCGGGCAGCCCTATCCTCCACAGCACTACCCCGTCGGATACCCGGAGCAACCCCCGGTCATCTTCCCGGCTGAGCCGCAACCCCCGGTGGGAATGCCCGGACCTCAGGCCGCTCCGCCGTCGTCTACTCCGCAAGCGAACAGCGCGCCCCAGCCGGACAGCGCGCCGCAAGGCTACCGGGCACGGAAACTGGCCGAACTCGACCAGGAGTACAGCGACGGGAAAATTGCCATGGAGGACTACATGAAGCTCCGCCAGGAGATCATGAACGGCTGATTCAGCCGAAGAACGCCTCCCGCAGCTGGGGGCCGAGCTGGCCGATCTCGGTGAGGAAACCGTCGTGCCCGATGGGCGCCTCGATCACATGAACGGGGACTTCTCCGGGCAAGGCCTTGGCCAGCTCGTGCGATTGTTCCGGGAAATAGAGCCGGTCCGAGTCCACCGAGGCAACGAAGAACTTCGCCGTGGCCACGGACAGCGCGTCCTCCAATGAGCCCCGGCCGCGAGTGATGTCGTGGCTCATGAGCGCCTCAGTGATGGCGATGTAGCTGTTGGCGTCGAAGCGCTGGACCAGCTTTCGTCCCTGGTGGTCGAGGTAGCTCTCCACCTGGTAGCGGCCCCGGTCCCCTAAGGCCGCAGCCTGCAGGGGCGCCTCGCCGCCTTGGGCGTTCCTGCCGAAGCGGAAGTCCAGTTCATCCGCCGAACGGTAGGTGATGTGGGCGATCCGCCGGGCAAGGGCCAGCCCCGCCTCGGGCGCTGCCTGGCCGTAGTAGTCGCCGCCCTTGAAGTCGGCGTCCTGCCGGATGGCGAGAGTCTGGGCCTGCGCGAACGCAATCTGTTCGGCAGTGCTGTACGCCCCGATCGAAATCACGGCACATCGCTTGACGCGGTCCGGATAGCTGACGGCCCATTCCAGTGCGCGGGCACCGCCCATGGACCCTCCCACCACGGTATGCCAGCTGTGGATCCCCAAGGCGTCGGCCAGCCGGGCTTCGGCTATGGTGCTGTCCCGCAGGGTGACGAGCGGGAAGCGGGAGCCCCACGGCTTGCCGTCAGGAGCGCTCGACGACGGCCCGGTGCTGCCGTAGCAGCCTCCCACGATGTTGACGGAGACCACGAAGTAGCGGTCCGTGTCGATGGTGGCGCCGGGACCAACGAGTTGCTCCCACCAGCCTTCTTCATCGCTCTCGCCACGGGCCACATGGGTGCTGCCGGTCAGTGCATGCTCCACGAGGACGGCGTTGGAAGCGTCGGCGTTGAGCCGGCCCCATGTCTCGTACGCAAGGACGACCTCAGGGAGGAAACCCCCGGCCTCCAGTTCGAGCCCTCCTACGGAAACATACTTGAGGGTTCCGTCCTGGGTACCGGAAAGGGGTATGGCTGTTGCAGCAATTGTCATTCGTCGACACCTCACATCGCGCTTGCCCGCCGCCAACACAGCGAAGGGCCAGGTCTTCACCCGGGGCACCCCGCCGCGAAAGGAGGGTTGCCGGCCAGCAAGCCGGGGCTGTCGCTGGCACTCATGACCTATGGGAAGAGTCTAGGAAAACCGGACCCCTTCTGACGAAGATTATGACAGCTTTGTGACACTTGGCCGCGTTTTGTTCACGAAGCCGGGGTTGTGGATGTCTGAAATTGAAGAGACGGGTGATGCCTGTGTGACTGGAGATAGAATTGGGCGCAGCAGTCTGCATCCTTCGGATGTCTCCGCCGCCACTGTGCGTCACAGGAAGATTGAAGCTCGTGAAAAAGCCATCCGGCGTCGTTCCAATAGCCCTGTTCTTGCTGGTATCAGGTTTCACCGTGGGAGTGCCGCTGCCGGCGCACGCCGACACGACTCCGGCAGCAGGCGAAGACAGATACGTGGTCCACTACGCCGAAGGCACCGACGTTGACGGGAAGACCGCGGAGCTGCGCTCGCAGGGAGTCTCGGTGGACAAGACGTTCACGCATGCCGTGAAGGCCGCGGTCGTCACGGCGACGCCAGCGAAGGCCGCTGCGTTGGCGAAGTCGAGCCGGGTTGTGTCCGTGGACCGGGATATGCCGGTGCGGATTTCAGACACTCAAGCACCGGCACCCTGGAACCTTGACCGGACCGACCAGAGATCCCTGCCCTTGTCTGGGAGCTACACGCCGCCTTCGAGCGGCGCCGGGGTACCGATCTACGTGGTGGACACCGGCGTGTTGGCCACCCACCAAGACTTCGGCGGACGCGTGACGGTCGGATATAACGCCGTCGGCATTGGAAGCAACAACGGCGTGGACGACGGCAAGGGAACCACAGACTGCAACGGCCACGGCACGCACGTCTCGGGAATCGCAGCAGGAGCCACCTTTGGGATGGCCAAAGCGGCAACGATCGTGCCCGTACGAGCGCTCAACTGCGCCGGGGGCGGATCGTCACTCGATGTCATTGCCGCTCTCGACTGGATCGTTCAGCATCACCAAGCCGGTCAACCCGCTGTCGCCAACCTTAGCCTTAGCCTCCTGACCGGTACGGACCAGAGCCTGGACGCCGCCGTCCAAGGCGCGATTGACAGCGGGATCACGGTAACCTTGGCTGCAGGAAATAGCAGCGTCGACGCGTGCACACGCTCCCCTGGCCGAGTGCCCGCAGCCCTCACCGTGGCTGCTAGCGACCCGAACGACAGCCAAGCAGGGTTCTCCAACTACGGTCCCTGCGTCGACCTGTACGCACCAGGGGTCCAGATCACCTCCGACTGGGCGACCTCGAATACTGCGACCAATGTCCTCAGCGGAACTTCAATGGCCTCGCCCCACGTCGCAGGAGCGGCCGCGATGCTCCTCGCCATGCATCCCTCGTGGAGCCCCGCGCAGGTCTCGGCAACGTTGACCGTCGGCGCAACAGCCGGAATAGTCCAGTCAACCGGAAACTGCATGCCTAACCGGCTGCTGTACGTCAGCCCGTCGCTCTTTTCGCCGTCGCAAGACCCGTTGGGCGGATTTGCGGCCACGACCCCCTGCCGGCAGCTTGACACGCGGGACGGGACCGGTGGCGTCAACGGGCCGGTCGCCCCCGGCCAGACGATCAGCGTCAAGGTTGCTGGACGCGGCGGCCTCCCGGCGACCGGAGTTTCCGCTGTCGCAATGAACATCACGGTGGCCAACCCGACGTCGAACGGCTTCATCACCGCGTACGCCGGCGGAACAAATCGTCCGGCGACCTCGAACCTGAATTTTGCCCCAGGGCAGATCGTCCCGAATTTCGCGATCACGCCGGTGGGGTCGGATGGCACGATTTCCTTCACGAACAGCTCCAACGGCACGGTCCAGCTCATCGCCGACATCACCGGTTACTCCCTCACGCCTGGCGCGTCGCCCGCTCCCGGGACGTTCTCCGCCCAGGCCCCGTTCCGGCAGTTGGATACCCGTGACGGCACCGGTGGCGTCGGCGGACCCGTTGCCCCCGGACAGACCATCAACGTCAAAGTCACAGGCCGCGGCGGTATTCCCTCTTCCGGTGTTTCCGCCGTCGCGATGAACATCACGGTGGCCAATCCCTCGTCGTTCGGCTTCATCACCGCCTACGCTGGAGGGACTCCGCGACCGAACGCCTCGAACGTGAACTACGCCGCGGGACAGATCGTTCCGAATTTCGCCATTACGCCGGTCGCTCCCGACGGGACGATTTCATTCACGAACACCTCCGGCGGAACCGTCCAGATCATCGCCGATACCTCGGGCTATTACCTTGCGGGCACACCGTCAACCGCCGGGGCGTTTTCCGCGCAGGCCCCGTTCCGCCAATTGGATACCCGTAACGGCACCGGCGGGATCAACGGACCTGTTGCCCCCGGACAGACCATCAACGTCAAGGTCGCGGGACAGGGTGGCATTCCAGCGTCCGGTGTTTCCGCTGTCGCGATGAACATCACCGTGGCCAACCCGACGTCGTTCGGGTTCATCACCGCCTACGCCGGAGGAAGCCCGCAGCCGAGCACCTCGAACGTGAACTACGCGACGGGACAGATCATCCCGAACTTCGCCATTACGCCCGTCGCTCCGGATGGCACGATCTCCTTCACCAACAACTCCAACGGCACAGTGCAGCTCATAGCCGACACTTCCGGGTACTACATCGCGGGCTAACCGCGAGATGGGGCGCCCATCGGAGTGGGCGACCCATCACGGAACGAACCGGCGACTGGCCTAGCTGCCCTTGGCCGCCCGGAATCCTGACTCGAGGTCCGCGAGGATGTCGTCGATGTGCTCGATCCCGACGGACAGCCGCACCAGTCCCGGGCTCACGCCGGCCACGGCCTGCTGTTCTGGGGTCAGCTGGCTGTGCGTCGTGGACGCGGGGTGGATGACCAGGGAACGGACATCGCCGATGTTTGCCACATGGGAATGCAGCTCCAAGGCGTCCACGAAGCGCTTGCCGGCGTCGATCCCGCCCCGGATGGTGAAGGACACCACGGCGCCGGTTCCCCGGGGCCCGTACTTCCGTCCTCGTTCGAACCACGGGCTGGAAGGCAGCCCCGCATACGCGACCGATTCGACGTCGTCGCGCCCTTCCAGCCATTGCGCCACTTTGGTGGCGTTGTCCACGTGGCGTTCCACCCGCAGGCTGAGGGTTTCGATTCCTTGGGAGATCAGGAAAGCGTTGAACGGTGAAACTGCCGAGCCGAGGTCGCGCAAAAGCTGGACCCGGGCCTTGAGGATGTAGGAGAGGTTCGCGCCGAGGGCACCGTCCTTGCCGAGGTCGCGGGCATAGACCAGGCCGTTGTAGCTCGGGTCCGGGGTGTTGAAGTTGGGGAACCGCTCAGGGTCCTTGCCGAAATCGAAGTTGCCGGAGTCCACGATGACACCGGCAATGGCGGATCCGTGCCCGCCCAGGTATTTGGTGGCCGAATGCACCACGATGTCAGCGCCCCACTCGATGGGCCGGATCAGGTAGGGCGTGGCGAGGGTGTTGTCCACGACGAGCGGGACTCCAGCCTCGTGCGCGGCGCGGGAGACGCCTTCGATGTCCAAAACGTCCTGGCGGGGGTTGGAGACAACTTCCGCGAAGAACAGCTTGGTGTTTGGCTGCACGGCCTCGCGCCAGTGGTCGAGGTTGTCCGGGTCCTCGACGAAGGTCACCGAGATTCCGAATTTCTTCAGCGTATGCGCCAGCAGGTTGTAGGTGCCGCCGTAGAGGCTCGGGCTGGCCACCACGTGGTCACCGGCCTCGGCGACGTTGAGGATGGCGAACGTTTCCGCGGCCTGGCCGGAGCTCAGCAGGAGCGCGGCCAAGCCGCCTTCCAGGCTCGCTATGCGCTGTTCCACCGCATCCTGCGTGGGATTGCCGATCCGGGTGTAGATGGGCGCCAGCTCGGCGAGCGCAAAGCGGTTGGCAGCGCTTTCCGCGCTGGGAAACACGAACGAGGTGGTCTGGTAGATGGGGAGTGCCCGGGCTCCGGTGGCGGAGTCCGGCTCCTGACCGGCGTGGATCTGGCGCGTTTCGAATGACCATCCTTGGGACATGCGGACTCCTGGTTGTCTGGGCTCTTGCCGTGCTTCAGCTTGCCGGGCCGAAGTATTCAGCCTGCCGGTGTTCGGTTGCCGCCAGTCTAGGGATGGTGTTGCGGGCTCCGGAAGCTTTGTGACGAACACAGTAGTTTTCGGTCCCGGCACGTCCTGAAGTGACTCTGAGCTGCCTTTTCGATACATCCCACCTTGGTTAGGCTTGACTTAGCTGAGAGCTCCATCACAAAGTGCCAAGATGAAGCCATGCGCATGGATCACGTCTCTTACGCTTGTGAACGAGATGGCCTTTTGGCCACCACCGAGCGGATTTCCGCAGCATTGGGAGTGGACGCAGTCCGGGGCGGAGTGCACCCGCGCTTCGGTACCCGGAACATGATCATTCCCCTTGCTGACCACAAATACCTGGAAGTTGTCGAGGTCCTTGACCACCCGGCATCCGACAAGGCACCTTTTGGACAAGCCGTCCGTGCACGCTCCGCCGCGGGAGGTGGTTGGATGGGCTGGTGCGTCGCTGTGGACGACCTGAGCCCGTTCGAACAGCGGCTTGGACGCGCCGCCGTTCCTGGCAACCGCAAGTTCCCGGACGGCCGCGAACTCGTCTGGTCGCAAATCGGCATCCTGGGGCTCATCGCCGATCCCCAGGTTCCCTACTTGCTGCGGTGGGAGGGCGACCCTGCACTTCACCCGTCCCTCGTCTACCCAAGCGACGTCAAGATGTCCAGCCTCACCATCGCCGGCTCCGCGGAGCGTGTCACCGAGTGGCTAGGGGAACCCGTGGAGAAGCCTCTCGAGGACGTTGCAGTCCAATGGATGGCTCCGCACGGAACGCCGGGAATCATGTCGGTAACGTTCGAAACCGCCAACGGAGCCGTCACTATCTGACGGACCATCGGGCCAGGAGTGCCCGGGAAGAACTTCGGCCGCCATATGCGGGTGCCAATGACGTCACCCCGCAGTGGCGGCCGAAACCTTTTAACGCGCTTCAGCCCAGCCCGATTGCCTTGCCGAAGACGCTGAAGCCGACGAACGCCACGATGTCCAGGAGAGCATGGGCCACCACCAGCGGCATGACCCTTTTGGTCTTGGTGTAGATCCAGCCGAACACGAGGCCCATGACGGCATTGCCGATGAAGGGCCCGAAGCCTTGGTACAGGTGGTAGCTGCCGCGAAGGAGCGCGCTGAGCACAATCGCCAGCGTGGTGCTCCACCCGAACTTCCCGAACCGGTCCAGGAGGTAGCCCACGACGATGACTTCTTCGACGACGGCGTGCCGCACCGCGGAGAGGACCAGGACGGGCACTGTCCACCAGTAGGAGTCCAGGCCGCTGGGGATGATCGCCGTCGTAATCCCGAGGGCGCGGCCGGCCGCGTAGAGGCCCAGCGACGGGATCCCGATCAGCGCGGCGAGGCCCAGTCCTTGCAACGCGTCACGGCCCGGGCGGGCGAAGTTGAAGCCCAGCCGGGTGAAGCCCGAGGGACTCTCCGCGGTTTGGCGGTGCAAAGACAGGAAGTAGAACACCAACACCACCGGGACCAGGGCAAACGCGATGTCCAGCAGCTGGTAGGTGAGATCGAAGTACTCGCGCGTGCTCTGCGAGCGGTTGAGCGTGGACGTCGCATGGGCCAAAGGCCCTTGGGTCATCTTGTCCAACAACTGCACCACGGAGTACACGGCCGATTGGCCCAGGGACAGGCCAAGGACGATCAGTACTTCGGCGCGCAACCGGCGCGTTGAGGCTAGGAGCATGCTCCTATCTTGCCTTCATTTGCCTGAGGTTTCCCCTGAGGCGGGTCCACCAGTGTCCGCCTGCGCGGGCCGGGCCACTCGTGAGCCTATGCTTGGTGGGATGAGCGCGCCAGCACGAATCTTCATGATCCGGCACGGCCAGTCCGCCGCCAACGCCGACACTTCCATCTACAACCGTGTGCCCGATTACCGCATCCCGTTGACGGAGCTTGGCGTAGAGCAGGCACGGGCTGCGGGTGAGGCGCTGCGCAGGAAGCTCGACGGCGAACCCGTATGCGTTTACGTCTCTCCGTACCTTCGGGCCTACCAGACCCTTGAGGCACTGAATCTGGGCAGCCTCACGGAAAGAGTCATCGAGGAGCCCCGGCTGCGTGAACAGGACTGGGCCAACTTCCAGATCGCCGGAGACATCGGGGACCAGAAGGAGCTCCGCAACCTCTACGGGCATTTCTTCTACCGGTTCCGCGAGGGCGAATCAGGCTCCGATGTGTATGACCGGATTTCGTCCTTCATGGAAACCCTGTACCGGCATTGGGAGAAACCCGACTACGCGCCCAACACCCTGCTGGTGACCCATGGCCTCACCATGCGGCTCTTCTGCATGCGGTGGTTCCACTGGTCTGTGGAGTACTTCGAATCTCTCAACAACCCGGGCAACGCGGAGCTACGGACACTGATCCGCAACGACCAGGACAAGTACGATCTGGACACGCCGTTCAGCCAGTGGGTGCAGCGCAGCACCGATGAAACCGTGCTGAATGCTCCCCCGATGGTCTTCTGACGGTCACTTATCGAAGCTAGTCGTCCTTGGCCACGATCACTTCGGTGCCGCTTGCTTCAAACGCAGCCTTGTCTTCTGCCGTGATGCCCGAATCGGTGATGAGCCGCCGGAAGTCGTACCCGGCCATTGCCGCGAAGGCACGCTTGCCGATCTTCGTGGAGTCGGCCAGGACATAGGAGTCGGTGGCACGCCGGGCCATGACGGTATTCACCATGGCTTCTCCCTCGTCGGTGATGGTGGGCCCGATCTTGGGATCGACGCCGTTGACCCCGATGAAGGCGATGTCCAAGGCAACCTTCTGCATGATGACATCGGTGTAGGGCCCCACAAGTTCGTAGGAACGCGGGTTCAGGATGCCGCCGGTGACCATGATCTTGATGTTGGGGCGCACGGCAAGCTGGGCTGCGATGTTGATGGCGTTGGTGACCACCGTCAGCATGGGCCGGTTGGAGGGCGCGTTCAGGTCTTCGCGGGTAGAAAGCACCTGGGCCAAAGCCGTGTTGGTGGTGCCTCCGCTGAGTCCGATCACGGCCCCGGGCATGATGAGCTCCGAAGCGGCCAAGGCAATCTGCTGCTTGGCCTCGGCGTGGTCATCCCTGTTGTAGCGCCCCGGAAGTTCGTACGCCACGGATCCCGTGGTCGCACCCCCGCGGGTTCGGCTCAGGAGCCGCTGCTTGGCGAGGCTGTCCAGGTCACGGCGGGCCGTCGCCGGCGAGACGGCCAAGCGGGTCACGATATCCTCGACCTCAACATGCCCTGACTCGGCGAGGAGATCAAGGATGGCTGTCAGTCGATCGTTGCGGGTCATCACGAACCTTCCGAAAATTGGGACTAGTTCACTTTCGCGAACAGCGTCAGCAGACGTGCGGTTTCCAACACCAAGGCGTCACGTCCGGCCTTGATGTACTTGCGGGAGTCCACCACGGAAGGGTTGGCATCCAGGTACTCACGGACGGCGCGGGTGAAGAACCCGTTCAAGTGTGTGGATACGTTGATCTTAGTCATACCGGCCCGGATTGCCGCCACCAGCGTTTCATCTGCTACGCCGGAGGACCCGTGCAGGACGAGCGGCAGCCGGACGGCTTCCTTGAGCCGGGTGATCAGGGCCAGGTCCAGGGCTGCGCTGCGTTCGGTCATGGCGTGCGAGGAACCAACGGCGACGGCGAGGGCGTCGACGCCGGTGGCTTCCACGAAGGAACGGGCTTCGGCCGGATCGGTGCGGACTCCCGGGGCATGGGCACCGTCCTTGCCTCCCACCTTCCCGAGCTCGGCCTCGACGTAGACCCCGTGGTCCTGGGCGTAGGTGGCGACCCGACGCGTGACTTCGACGTTCGCGCGATACGGCAAGTGCGCGCCGTCGTACATGACGGACCCGAAGCCGAGGTCGACAGCCTGCAGGGCAAGTTCTTCGGATTCGGCGTGGTCCAGGTGCAGGGCCACGGGCACCGAAGAGTCCCGGGCGATGGACATGGCACCCCGGGCGATCGGTACGAGTCCGCCGTGGAAACGGACACAGTTCTCCGAGATCTGCAGGATCAACGGAACACCAGCCGACTCCGCCCCGGCTACCAGGCCTTCCGCGGTTTCGAGGTGGATGACATTGAAGGCGCCCTGTCCGATTCGGTTGGCCGTGGCGGTGTCCATGAGTTCCCGTGTACTGACGAGCGTCACAGGGTCTCCTTCCAGCTGAGAATGAGTTGGTCTTCGAGGTCCGCGTAGAGCGGCGAGATCTCGCCGGCGGCGGGCATGAGCACCGCGGCGGCGGACCAGGCTGTAGCCCGGCGGAGGATCGTGGGGATGTCGGTGATGCCGTCGGCGAGCGCGACGGCGGCCGCCGCCACTCCGGCGTCGCCGGCTCCTGTGGGGTTGCCGCTGAGTGGTTCCGGGAGCCGGGCGGCCCAGTACCCTCCGGGGGCGGCATGGTGGAACGCGAGCATGCCGTCGGCGCCGGCACTGACCAGGACCGTCTTGGCCCCGAGCCCGATCAAACGCTCTGCTGCTACGTCCAGGCTGCTTTCCCCTGTTGCTTCGAGGAGCTCGTGGTTGTTGGGCTTGAGGAGGTCCGCCCCGGCGCGTGCGGCGGCGATGATCCCGGGACCGGAGGTATCGACGACGGCGGGAATCCCGGCGTCGTGCGCCAGGCGCACCAGCGCCGGGTAGAAGTCGGCCGGAGCGCCGGGCGGCAGGCTGCCGGAACCGACAAGCACTCCCGGGCTTTGACCGTCCAGGGCGTCGACGACGGCGGCGGCCAGCGCCTGCCATTCTGACGGTTGGAGGGGACTGCCCTCTTCATTGAAGATGGACGTTTCGCCGCCCACCGTATCGACGAGGGCGATGCTGCGCCGAGTGTCCGCGGCGACTGGAACCAGGCGATGCGGCACGCCGCTGCTGAGGAGTTCGGCAGCGAATTCGGCACCCGCCGTGCCGCCGCAGGGCGCGAGTGCCAGCACGGGATGGCCCAGCTGGTGCGCCACGCGCGCAACGTTGAGGCCTTTTCCGCCTGCGCGGCTGAGGGGCGCGGCAACACGATGGCTTGCTCCGGGGGTGATCCCGGCGACGTGGTAGCTCAGGTCGATGGCCGGATTGGGCGTGACGGTGATGACCCGTTTCATGGCCTGGTTCATCGGCTGGTTCATCGCCCCGTCCCCGTGCCGGAGGCGGCCTTCGCAGCCGGGAGCAGTGCCCGGGCCCTCATGGCGGCGCCAAGCAAACCCGCATCCTGGCCCAGTTGGGCGCGCATGATGATGGGCCGGCGTTGGAAATCGAGCAGTTCATCGAGGCGGGAACGCAGTGGCTGCAGAAGTCCTTCTCCGGCTTCGGCAAGCCCGCCACCCACTACCACTGCCTCGGTGCCGATGATGCTGACGCATTGGCTGAGGCTGAACGCGAGGGCGTCCACGGCGTCGGCCCAGATCCGGGCCGCAAGGGCATCGCCGGCTGTGGCCCGTTCGAGGACTTCACGGGCACCGGCGCGCGGAGTTCCGGCTTTGTCGCTGTAACGCCGGGCGATCGCTCCGGCGGAGCCGACGGCCTCGAGGATCGTGTGGCCCGGACCGTCGGGGTCCGGAACGAGGGCGTGCCCCAGTTCCCCGGCGAAGCCGCCTGCGCGTACCGGGTACCCGTCGGAGATGACAGCGGCGGCGATCCCGGTGCCGACCACCATCACCACGACGTTGCGAAAATCCCGGGCCGCTCCGAAACGGAATTCGGCTTCGGCGGCCGTGCTGACATCGTGCCCGAAGGAGACCGGCAGTCCGAGGCGTTGCGCGGCCTTTTCCCCAAAGGGAAAGTTCCGCCAGCCCAGGTTCGCCGAATAGATCCCCACTCCGGTGTCGGAGTCAACGATTCCCGGGACCACAATGCATGCTGCCTTCGCCGGGTGGGCGGGGAATTCAGCGGCAAATTCCGAGGCCAATGCCTCAACGGCGTCCAGGATCGCCTCGCCCGGCCGCAAAGGATCATGCGGCGTAGCCCTGCGGCGTAAACCCAGGACATTCCCGGCTGTGTCGACCAGGCCTGCCTTCAGATCGGTCCCTCCGACATCGAAGGCCAGGACTGCGGATTCAGCGGCTCCGAGAACCATGGGATTGCCTAGGCCGTGGCGTTCAGGACAACAGAGCGCGTGAGGTTGCGCGGGAGGTCGGGGTTGAGGCCGCGCACGCGTGCCCGCTCCAGGGTGACCTTGTGGACCCGTGCCAGCTCGGCGAGCGGGTGCTTGCCGGTATTGACGTAGAGGGCGCCGGTGCGGCCCATGTCGGCGTCCAAGCCCTCGGGCTGCGGGCCGAAGATCCACGTCACCCGGCCAGGGGCGGCGATGGAAATGGGACCGTGCCGGTATTCCATTGCCGGATAGGATTCGGTCCAGCCCTGAACTGCTTCGCGCATCTTGAGGCCTGCTTCGTGGGCCAGGCCAACGGTCCAGCCGGTACCGAGGAAGGTGAACTGTTCGGCGTCGAGCAACTCCTGGGAAACGGGCTCGGCCACTGCCGGACGGGCGTCCTCGATTGCCGTGCCGAGTTCGATGCCCAGGCTCGTCAGGAGGTACACGAGGGCGGTCGTGGCGAAGCGGGTCTGGACCACCGATTTCTCGTCCGCGTAGGGAAGGCCGATCACGGCGTCCGCCAGGGTGGTGATGGGTGAATTCACGTCGCCGATCACCGCGATAGTGCGGACTTTTCCACGCAAGGCTTCCAGGAGCTCAAGCACCTCCGTGGTGGTGCCGGAGCGGGTAATGGCGATGACGGCGTCGTACTGGCGGCCCGCGCTGTTGTGATTGAGGAAGGCTTCGGACGCTGCGAACGCGTCGGTGACGCCCTTGCCTGCGGCTTCGCGGGCGGCGGCATAGCTTTGCGCCATGAACCATGAGGTACCGCAACCGACGACGGCGATCCGCTCGCCGTCGACGGGAAGCAGGTGCTCCGCTTTGGATTGCTCGACGGCCCGCTGCCAGACCTCGGGCTGCGAAACAAGCTCTTCTTCCATGAAGGCCCCGAGGGTGTTGTTACTCATCGCACTTACCATTCCTGTCCGCGCTACTTCGACGCGCTCTTCAACACTCAATCATTTGACGTTTTATGATCCATATAAACACTAAACGATCATATTCAATCGCACAAGGATCGTGCGGCACCTCGGACACGCCCAAGCAAAAGCAGGGCCCCTCCATCTGGAGAGGCCCTGCCTGTGCTGCGAAAGCTGTAGGGAGACGCGTTGCGGAGGCGCCGCTAGACAGCGCGGACGCCCGCCCGCCACACGGCGAAAGTCAGCGGGATTCCGGGCCGGTACGCCAGATGGGTCGCCGACGGCGCCTTGAGCATGTGCAGGTCGGCGCGGTGCCCGACGGCGATCGAACCCACCGCCCGTTCGCCGTCGACGTCAACGCCCGACTCCCTGCCGAGCGCGAGCGCACCGCCGTACGTGGCCGCCCGGACAGCTTCATGGACGCTTAGGTGCATCTGCAGCACCGCCGTGGTGACGCAGAAGGCGATGGAGCTCGTGTAGGAGGTGCCGGGGTTGCAGTTCGCGGCCAAGGCAATCTGCACCCCAGCGTCGATCAGTGCCCGGCCCGGGGCGAGCGGCTGGCGGGTGGAGAGATCGCAAGCAGGCAGGCAAGTGGCAACCGTGCCGCGCGTGCCCGTTCCGGTGGAGGCATCCCAGCCGCTCCAGGTCCCGGCGAGCGCCCCGATGTCTGCCGCCGAGAGGTAGTTGACGTGGTCGACGCTGGCCGCACCGAACTCCACGGCCAACTGCACGCCAGGTCCTTCACCCAGTTGGTTGCCGTGGACGCGCAGGCCCAGGCCCGCGTCGCGGCACGCGGTCAGGACGCGGCGCGACTGCTCTTCGGTGAAAGCGCCGCGCTCGCAGAAGACATCGGCCCACTTCACGTACGGCCGGACGGCGTCGAGCATCGGACCGCAGACGAGGTCCGTGTATTCCTCGGCGTCGGCTCCAGCCGGGACCAAGTGCGCGCCGAGGTAGGTGACTTCATCCACGGTCGCTGCCGCGATGCGGGCACTGCGGGCCTCGTTCTCAAGGTCCAGTCCGTAGCCGGTCTTGCTCTCGAGGTAGGTGGTGCCCTGGGAAACGGCTTCTGCCACGCGCCCGGCAGCGAGCCGGGTCAGTTCCTCGTCGCTCGCTGCGCGCGTGGCGCCCGTGGTGACGGCGATGCCGCCGGCGCTGTAGCTCTGGCCGGCCATCCTGGCCTCGAATTCGGCGGTGCGGTCTCCGGCGAAAATCAGGTGCGAGTGCGAGTCAACCCACCCCGGGAGCACGGCGCGGCCTTCCGCGTCCACGTGCCCATCAGCCGAGGGAGCCTCCGACGCCGGACCGATCCAGGCAATCCGCTCACCCTCGATTACTACGGCGGCATCCTTGAGGACGCGATGCTCCGCGTCCTGGGTCATCAGTTCGCCGATGTTGCTGATCAGTGTGCTCGTCTGCCCGCTCATGAACCTATTGTTCAACGGCGGATGGACCAACGGGCCGCTGCCAGCTCCCTCGGTGTCCGGGATGCCGGACTGATGCCCGGTGCGGTGCCAACGGTCCCCGAACCCAGGATCTCCGCGGCGGCGAGTTCGGCGATGGCGGAAGAGGTCTGGAATCCGTAGCCGCCCTGTCCGGCAAGCCAGAAGAAGCCGGGAGCCTCGGCGTCGAATCCCACCACCGGAACGCCGTCGGCAGCCTCGGTGCGCAACCCCGTCCAGGCTTTCGCCACGGAGCGGATGCCCAGCGACGTGATCGAATTCAGCCGGGCCACCAGCTCCTCCACGTCGCCGGGCCGCGGCCGCGCGTCCTCGGGACCGCTCGGCACCGTTTCCGACGGGGAAATGAGCACCTGTTCCCCCTCGCGCCGGAAGTAGTAGGTGTCATCGGCCGCCGCCACCATCGGGGTGCCCGGCCGAAGCGGGCGCTCGACGTCGACGATGGCCGCCGTGCGCCGGAACGGCTGCAAGCCGAGCTTCTCCACGCCGCTGAGCACCGCGAGCTCGTCCGCCCAGGCACCTGCCGCGTTGACGACGACGGCGGACTGGAAGCCTTCCAGCCCGGCGCCCAATTGCCAGCCGGAACCAAGCCGTTGGGCAGAATGGACCCGGGCGCCGGTAATGATGTCCACTCCCCCGGCCTCGGCGCGCTGCCGGTGGTCTTCCAACAGCACGGGCGCATTGCAGGCGAATGACCCCGTGTCCAGGCCGGCGGCCGTGAAGGCCTCCGGATTCAGTGCCGGGCACAGCTCAAGGGCTTCGGCGTGCGTGATGGGGTGCATGTGTCCGCTGGCTTCCGCCTTGACGGTGGCTTCGTCGCCCACCAGCATGAACGAGCGCGGTTCCAGGACCGGTACCGGCAATCCGGCGTCGCGGGCTGCCATCAGCTCCAGCGTGCGGACGGTGAGTTCCTGCACGACGGCGGGTCCATAGCTGGGGATGAGCTGCCGGGCCGAGCGGGAGGACGTGTGGTACGCCAGTGTCTGTTCGGCTTCCACGAGGGCTACCGAACACTGGCCGGCCAGCGCTGAGGCGAGCGACAACCCGGCGATTCCTCCACCGACAATTACCACATCATAATTTGCAGCCATCCCCCCATCCTGTCAGCGCGCAGGCCCAGATGCGAGTAGCGCCCGGTGCCGAACAGGGCCGCCGGCTATTCCAACGCGGACGGCTTGATGCCGCTGTAGGGGGTCCACCACGTGAGCGGTTCCGTGACAGTGAAGCGCCGTCCGGAGATCGAATCCGCGGGAACCCGCACGAAATGGTCCTTCTTGCCTGATTCCCAAGGAAACAGGGGCAGGGAGAACGTGTTGATGACGTCGTCGAGCTGTTTGACGGGCGCCGCCTTGCCGTGGAGCACAACGCTCCACGCGACGCCCGTGTTGGCGTCGACGCCGTCCACCTCCATGGCCACCGGGAATTCGCCCAAGGCCGCGGCGAGCTTTGTGCCCGCTCCGGTCCTGAAGACCACCGTCCCCTGGTCCACGGTGTAATTGATCGGAAAAATGTCAGGGTGGTCTCCCAGCCACACGGCCAGCCTGCCGACGGACACGCCCCTCAGGAGATTCCAGCATTGCTGCGAATCCAACACTTCGGTCACGGAAGGTGCTGCATCTTTGTCCATGCTGCAGATACTAGGCCTCCTCTCCCCCTCGGGACAGGGCTTAGGCGAAGGGGTTCAGCGCAGGTATTGGAGTTCCTTGAAATGGCCGATGTAGTCGGCCAGGAGCGCTTCTGCCACCCTGACCGAGTCCACGAGCGGGTTCATGGCCATCGCCTTGTAGGCGGAGCGCCGGGAACCCGTGAGCGCAGCGTCGATGGTGGCGCGTTCCACCGCCTTGGCGTTGACGACGAGCCCGCGCGCGTAGTCCGGTAGGGGCTTGGCCGGGAGCACGCGGGCTCCACCCGCATCCACGAGGCACGGCGCCTCGATGACGGCGTCGGCGTCGAGTTCCGCCAGGGTGCCTTTATTGGGGACATTCAGGATCAGTCGGGCCGATTCGCCCTGGCTGATGGCGCGCATGATCGCCAAGGCCACGGCCTCGTAGCCGCCGGAAACCAGGTCTTCGGCGTCGCGTTCGAACGTGCCTGCCGCGTCCCTGTTGCTCTGCATGTATGTCTCTTCGCGATCGAGCTTGGTCTTCTCCCAGAGCCTGAAAGCCGCTTTCGACGACGGGACCCCCTGGGCGGGCTCCGCACCGCCGTCGTTCGCTGCCGCGAGCCCGCTGTAGAAGGACGACTGTTGGCGCGCCAGGTAGGCGCCGCGGGTAATGTGGGCGCGCCGGTCGGCGTCGAGCGCTTCCCGCCTGAAGTAGTAGTAGTGCAGATATTCGTTGGGAACCGCACCTAGGGCTTTGATCCACGAAGCGCCGAACAGCCGGCCCTCCTCAAAGGACTCGATGGCGCCGTCGTCGGCCAGGAGCCGCGGCAAGACATCCGCACCGTCGACCACGAGCCCGCGCAACCAGCCCAGGTGGTTCAGGCCGATGTAGTCGATCTGCACGGAGCCATCCCGAAAGGCAGCCGCGCCGCGGTGGATTCCGGCTGCGAGCAAGCATCGCCTGGCGAGCCCCACCGGCGAATCGCAAATCCCCACCACCTTGTTGCCAAGGACCCGCGTCATGACCTCGGTGATGACGCCGGCCGGGTTGGTGAAGTTGATGAACCAGGCGTGCGGAGCATGCTTCTTCACCGACTCGGCGATATCCAGGACCACGGGAATGGTTCGGAGGGCGTAGGAAATCCCCCCTGCACCGACGGTCTCCTGCCCAATGACTCCGCGTTCCAGTGCGATCCGCTCATCGGCGGCGCGCCCCTCGAGTCCACCCACCCGGATGGCGGAGAAGATGAAGTCGGTGCCGGGCAAGGCTGCCGGCAGCGCTGTGAACGTCCTCACAGCTGGTGCGTCGGGCACCCCCTCGGCCATGTCGGCGAGGACCCTGGCCACCACGCCCAGGCGCGCGGGGTCGGCGTCGAACAGCCTCAGTTCGGTGACCCGGCCGGGCCCATGGTCGGACAGCAACGCTGAATAGACCAGGGGTACCCGGAATCCCCCGCCGCCCAGGATGGTGAGGATCATGGGAACTCAGAGCCCCGCGGCTGCGCGGCTCTTCACGAAGGCCTGGACACACGCCTCGACGTCCTCGGAGCTGTGCGCGGCCGAGAGCTGCACGCGGATCCGGGCCGCTCCCTTGGGTACCACGGGGTAGCTGAACGCGGTGACGAACACTCCGTGGTGGAGCATCTCGTCGGCAACCTTCGCGGCAAGCACGGCGTCGCCGAACATCACCGGAATGATGGCGTGTTCGCCGTCGAGCAGCTCGAAGCCTTCCTCGCTCATGCGGCGCCGGAACAAGGCAGCGTTCTCGAAGAGCCTGGAGCGGAGCTCGCCCGAACCCTGGACCAGCTCAATGGCCTTGATGGTGGCTGCGACGATTGCCGGGGCCAGGGAGTTGGAGAACAGGTAAGGGCGGGCCTTCTGGCGCAGCATGGCGACGATTTCGCTGCGGCCGGAGACGTAGCCTCCGGAGGCGCCGCCAAGGGCCTTGCCGAACGTGCCGGTGTAGATGTCGATCCTGTCCGAAACACCCGCGTGTTCCGGGGTTCCGGCACCGGTGGCTCCCATGAAGCCGACGGCGTGGGAATCGTCCACCATGACCAGGGCGTCGTGCTTTTCGGCGAGATCGCAGATGGCTTCGAGCGGCGCGAGGTAGCCGTCCATGGAGAAGACGCCGTCCGTCACGATGATCTTGCGCCGGGCCGGAGCTTCGCCGCTCGAGGCTTCGATCAGCTTGGCTTCGAGGTCAGCCATGTCCTGGTTGGCGTAGCGGAAGCGCTTGGCCTTGCTGAGCCGGATGCCGTCGATGATCGAGGCGTGGTTCAGGGAGTCGGAGATGATGGCGTCCTCGGCCCCGAACAGGGACTMAAAGACACCTCCGTTGGCGTCGAAGCAGCTGGAGAAGAGGATGGTGTCCTCGGTTCCGAGGAACTGTGAGACCCGGGCTTCGAGCTCAAGGTGCAGGTCCTGGGTGCCGCAGATGAAACGGACGGAGGCCATGCCGAAGCCGCGCTCGTCCATGGCGGATTTGGCGGCAGCGATGATGTCCGCGTGGTCTGCCAGGCCCAGGTAGTTGTTGGCGCAGAAGTTCAGCACGGTGTTCGCCGGCTGGCCGAGCTGGCCTGCGGAGATGTGGCTGGCCTGCGGCGAGTCGATGTGCCGCTCGGTCTTGAAGAGGCCTGCGGTGCGGATCTCTTCAAGTTCGCCCTGCAGCTGGTCTTTGATGCTTGAGTACATGGTGGCTCCTGGTACTGGGGTCTTGGGGAGGACTTTACGGTGTCTTAGAATTCGGCGTTCTAGAGTTCAGTCCAGTCGAGGACAACCTTGCCGCCTGTGCCGGCGCGGGCGATTTCGAAGCCCTTTTCCCAGTCGGTGGCGGACAGCTTGTCCGTGACGACGGCGGAGATGTGGCTGTGCAGCACGGGGTTGGAGGACAGCATGGCACTCATGGCGTACCAGGTTTCGTACATTTCGCGGCCGTAGATGCCCTTGAGGGTCAGCATGTGGGTGACCACTTTGCCCCAGTCGATGTCGATGGACTGGCTGGGCAAGCCAAGCATGGCGATGCGTCCGCCGTGGTTCATGTTGTTGATCATCTCAGGCAGGGCCGTCGGATGCCCGGACATTTCCAGGCCGATGTCGAATCCTTCGCGCATGCCGAGCTCGAGCTGGGCATCCTTGACGCGCATCTTCGACACATCAACGGCGAGGTCCACGCCCATCTTCCGGGCGAGTTCGAGGCGGGGAGCGGACACGTCCGTGATGGCGATCTTGCGGGCACCGGCGTGGCGCGCGACGGCGATTGCCATGAGTCCGATGGGGCCGGCGCCTGTGATGAGCACGTCCTCGCCGACGAGGGGGAAGCTCAGTGCGGTGTGGACGGCGTTGCCGAAGGGGTCGAAGATGGCGCCAAGCTCCGGGGTGACGGAGGGATCGTGGTGGACCCAGACGTTGGTCTCCGGAATGACAACGTATTCGGCGAAGGCGCCGTCGCGCTGCACGCCCACGGACACCGTATGGATGCACATCTGGCGGCGGCCTGCGCGGCAATTGCGGCAGATGCCGCAGACCACGTGGCCTTCACCGGAGACGCGGTCACCGACCTTGACGTCGCGGACGTCCTCGCCCACGGACACCACTTCGCCGTAGAACTCGTGTCCCGCGATCAAGGGAGTCTCGATGATGCTCTGCGCCCAAGCGTCCCAGGACTGGATGTGCAGGTCCGTTCCGCAGATACCGGTGGTCATGACGCGGATCTTGACGTCGCTGGGACCTGCCTCCGGTTCGGGCCGTTCGACGAGTTCAAAACCAGCGTGGGGACCGGACTTGTAGAGAGCCTTCATGGGTCTTCCTAACTCAAGGGATTGGGCCGTTTGTGTGCCGTTTCACTTCATTGAAGCCCCACGGACGGTTTAGCACAACTAGGTTTTTCTCAATCAACGATTTAGCATTTGCTAAATGGAAGTACATCAGCTCCAAATGCTCAGGGAACTAGGAGATCTCGGCAGTGTCAAGGCCGTGGCCGAGACGCTCATGGTCACTCCCTCGGCCGTTTCCCAGCAGCTCGCCCTCCTGCAGAAGTCGGTGGACGTGCCCTTGACCCGCAAGGAAGGCCGCGCCTTGGTGCTCACCGATGCGGGCCGGGTCCTCGCCGACGCCGGAGCCGCCGTCGTGAGCGCCATGGCCGACGCCCAGGCGGCGATCGGCGCGTACCATGACTCCCCGGGCTCCACCGTCACCGTGAGCGCCTTCCACAGTGCGGGGCAGGCTTTGTTCGCTCCGCTCGCGGCCTTGTTGACGACCGCGCGCACCGCGGGTCCGGAAAACAGCGTTCCCCGCGTGAAGCTCGCCGACGAAGACGTCGCACAGGAAGACTTTCCGGGCCTCGCCGCGCGCTACGACCTCGTGCTGGCGCACCGGATGGAGCACAGTCCCGGCTGGCCCACCGACAAAGTAGCCGTCATCCCGCTCGCCGACGAACCGCTCGACGTCGCGTTGCCTGCCGGGCACCCGCTCGCGGCGCGCCGCGAACTCAGGCCGGCCGACGTCGTCGGGCAGCCCTGGGTGACCAGCCGCGACGGATACTCCCCCGCGGACGTGCTGGCCGCCGTCGTCGCCGTCAGCGGGCGTCCGGCGGACGTCCTGCACCGCATCAACGACTATTCCACCGTGGCCTCGCTCGTGGCGGACGGTGGCGCGATAGGTTTGCTCCCGCGGTTCACCGCCCAGCGCGTCCTGGACGCCGGCGTGGTGCTGCGACCGCTCGCGGGGGTGAATTCCGTGCGCAAGATCGACATCCTGGCGAGGCCGGAGACCCTGAAGCGGAAATCGGTCATGACGGTCTGCGAAGCACTACACACCGTCATGACCGAACTCGCCGGCGGCACGCGGCGCTAGAGTTCCCGGACCCGGGCCGGCTGCCCTGCGTTGAAATACTCCACGAGCTCTTCCGGCAAGGCCGGAACCAGCTTCGCGCAACCGTCGCCGCGGAGGGAGTCGGTGGCAAGCACTCCCGCGGCCACGGCCTCCCGGGCCGCGATCGGCGAGGTCGCCGTGGTTCCCCCGTCCTTGGCGAACCGCAGGAACTCTGCGATCAGCAAGGGGTCCGCACCGCCATGGCCGCCTTCGCCGTCACGGACCAAGACCTTCTGGTCGGGCTCGGCGAAACCTGACGTTGTCCGGGTGGTCCATACATAGATCTGATCGCCGGCCCCGTCACCGAAGTTCTCGATCCTGCCCTTGGTGCCGATCACGGTGTAGTTCCGCCAATAGTCCGGGGTGAAATGGCACTGCTGGTACGAGGCAAGCACACCGTTGTCCAGGACCATGTTCATCATCGAGATGTCCTCGACGTCGATCGTCTCGGCGAGGTCCGTCTGCTCGGTGGGGGGCCAATTGTCCACCGAAAACCAATCCCCCATCCGGCGGCCCGTGTTGTCGCGGCGGGACGCGACGTCCCCGTAGACGGCCAGATCCCCGATTGCCTGCACCTTGGTGCTGTACCCCCCGGCGAGCCAGTGGATGACGTCGATATCGTGCGCGCCCTTTTGCAGCAGCAGCCCGGTGGTGTTGGCGCGCTGGGCATGCCAATCCTTGAAATAGTAGTCCCCGCCGTTTCCCACGAAGTGCCGGCACCAAACGGCCTTGACGTCACCGATGGTCCCGGCCTGGATGATGTCCCGCATCTGCACCACCACCGGCATGTGCCGCATGTTGTGGCCCACGTACAGTCGTGTCCCGGTGTCGAAGGCCGTCTGGAGGATGAGGTCGGCTGCTTCGAGCGTGACATCGAGCGGTTTCTCGCAGAAGGTGGGAATGCCCGCTTTGAGCGTCCGGACCGCGACGGCGGCGTGCTGGTTGTCCGGGGTCAGGACCAGCACCGCGTCCAGGCCGGAGGCCAACAAGACGTCCAGGTCCTCGGTGATGACCGCCGTCGGGATCTTCTCTGCTGCGTCAGCCCTGCCGCGCTCGCCCAGATCGCACACAACCGTAACTTCCGAACCGTGGCCGGGCTTGTGCGCGTGGCGCCACAGCGACGACCGCAAGCCGAATCCGACGATGCCTACTTTGAGGTCCATAAGTACTTTCCTAACTAGATAAGTTGATGCGCGCGCGGTGTTTGACCCACGCGCTGCGCGATTCCCTGGTTGACCAGCTCGCGAACCCTCCGGTAATGGAGGGGGTCGTAGCTGAAACTGTCCATAGCGAGGCTGCCGCCGGAGCCGTTCGTATCGATGAGCGCCAGCACCTCCTCGCGACCGGCCAGCTTGGCCAGGAGCGAGAGAGCCCGGTGGTCCCACATGGCCTGGGCGAACACCTTGTAACGGATCGACTCCCACGGCACCCCTTCCGGTCCCGGGTAGACCAGGAAGGCATCGCCGCCCGGGAAGGCTCCCCCGGCACACGTGTCCTTGAACGGGTCCACGGGCGCCAACGAATGGGCCGAGTTATAGAAGTTGAATCCCCAATGCAGGAACCCCGCACATTCCAGGGCGAAGAGATGATGACCCAACACCCTGTTTCGCACCGAGGGCATGGAAATGAATCGGTTGGCAACGCCGGTGTCCTGGGCGACGCAGTAATAGACCCACAGGTCCTTCACTCCGGCGGCCAGGAACGGCGCCACGGCGTCGCTTGCCACCACGGGATTCGGTACTGCCCCACTGCGATAGAACTCAAAATCGCTCAGGGCATCAACCACCGTCAGCCCGTCCAGGAGATCCGCGACGACGCCCTTTGCCCGTTGGTATCCCTCCAGGGCCTCGGCGCCCTCCGGTTCATCGGATATGTGGAAAATGACCCGGTCAAGCGACCAGTGCTCCGCCAGGAAGGAACGCAGGGCCGGCAGCAGCTCGGCCATGAGCTCGCGGTACGAGGACGACGTCGCCGGTACGTCCCAGCCAAACCGCCGCTCCAGGCCTTCCGCGGTTTCGACATAGATCGCCGGAGTCGCTTTGGCCCCCCATTGTGTGAACAAGTGGGCTATTTCCAGGTACTCGATGCCGTGTTTGGCGCAAAGACCAACCCAGCGCTCCAGCCTGCTGAAATCAAAGTGGTAGCCGGAATCATCGCGGATCCCGATCAGTTGGGTGGCCAGCCGCGTTCCCCCAATGGCCGTGTCCAGTGGAGGGGTCCACGTGGGTGTCAGCAGCGAGTTGGCGCCCATCCTTGCCGCGGACCCCATGAAGGCATCGATGATCGACCAATGCTGCTCACTGAAGACCTCGACGCCGTAATGGCTCGCCAAGCCGTCGCAGTGGAACCAATGGGCGTTCACGATCTCCAGTTCCGGGGCGTGCGCATGCACCACAGTGACGCAGAGGTGGGTGGCGAAGAGCGTGTTGCCTTCCGCGTCCCGTACCGAGATCCCGAGTTCATGCTCACCGGCGTTCTCCGCGGATGGCACCACGAAGTCGATCCATGCGGAGGTCCATTGCCCGTAGAGGGGCTTGATCATCCCGTCCGGGGCTGGCCGCAATAGGTCCGGATACAGTCCGGGGGTGTCGCGGTCGTAACCGGCATCATGCTCCGGGAATGCCGCCAATGAACATGGCACCAGCTCAACCTGCGAAATGGAGGTAAATCCTGCCGCCGGACCATCGACTGAGACTTCCAACGCCCCCGACAGCCGGAAGTCGTGCTTCATGGGCGGCCTGAGGGCCACCTGCACCGAGGCGGTCTCGCCGGGGAAAACGGACATCGGAATGGTCCTGTCGAACGGCCGGGGTGGAGCGTCCGGGTAGACCTTTTCCAGGGCATCCACGAGCACGAACGACCAACCGTCTTCCGGGGCCGGGTTCTGTTCCGTCAAGGCTGCGATCCTTTCCTAAGTGAGGCTCTACGTGGGTCTCTACGTGAGTGTCCACGTGAGTCCCTACTTGAGTCCGGAGCGGCCGATGCCCGCCATGACACGCTTCTGCATGAGCAGGAACATGATCAGGATCGGCGCCATGGCCATGAGCGATGCTGCCATGAGGATCGGGTAATTGTTGGCGTGCTCACCCTGGAGGTTCGAAAGCCCGACGCTCAACGGTGCGGCGTTCGCCGTCGACGTCACCACCAAAGGCCACAAGAGGTCATTCCAGGACCACAGCACAGTGATGATGACGAGGGCCCACAGGCCATTGGCCGCGAGTGGCAGCATCACGCGGAAGAAGATCTGGAATGGATTGGCGCCGTCGAGCCGTGCCGCGTCTTCGAGTTCGTCCGGGAGCCCCATGAAGAACTGGCGCATCAGGAACAGGCCGAAAGCGCTGAAGATGCCCGGAGCCACGATGCCGGCAATGCTGTTCAGCCACCCCAGGTTTTGGATGATCTGGTACTGCGGGATCAGGAACAACTGGGACGGCACCATGATGATCGACAAGACGACGGCCAGGATGAGCCCCTTGAACCGGAACTGCATCCGCGCGAAGGCGTAGCCCGCCATCGAGCAGAGGAGCACTTGCCCGATCACCCGGATCACGGTGATTGCCACCGTCACCCAGAGCTGTGAACCGAAATTCATGGAGGTGAAGACGTCCGCGAAGTTGTGCAACTGGACAACGCTGGGCCACAGCGTGGGCGGCGTGCTTTGGACTTCTGCGTTCGTCGAAAGCGACATGACGATCTGGTACAAGAGCGGCGAGATCATGGCCAACCCGCCAATGCCCAGTACACAGTGCGCCAGGACGTTCGAGCCTTGCTTGCCGCCTTTGGTGCCGCCTCGGCTCTTGCCGTTGCCGCCCTTGGTGCCGCGGCTTGAGGGTCCCGGTGGTTTGCCCCCGGCGCGAGAGGGGCTGAATGCAGCTGTTCCGCCCTGCCGCGATTCGACGCCGCTTTTTGTTGAGAGCATCGATTCAGACATAGTTGACCCACCTCTTCTGGATGCGGAATTGGAAAGCGGTCAGAAGAGCGATGATCAGCAGGATCAAGATGCCGATGGCTGCCGCATAGCCCTTGTCGTTCTGCAGGAAGGCCTGGTTGTAGAAGATGTACACGAGGCTTTGCGTCTGCGGCATGGCCAGGTTCGCTTTCCCCATCATCACGTACAGCAGATCGAACAGCTGGAAACCGCTGATGACGGTGACGATCGTGACGAAGAAGATGCTGGGCGTCAACAGCGGAACGGTAATGCTGAAGAATTGGCGGACCCGGCTGGCCCCGTCCATCTCCGCGGCTTCGAAGAGCTCCCGCGGAATCTCGCGCAGTCCCGCGCTGATGATGATGAGGTTGAATCCCAGCGACATCCAAAGCCCCACGGTAGCCACGGCAAGCAGCGCGAACCCCGGCGTCGATGTCCAGTAGGGTCCCTGGATCCCGAACAAGCCCAGGAACCAGTTGATGGGTCCGAAGTCACCGTTGTAGATCAACCTCCATACGATCCCGACGGCGGCCGGCATGGTGATGTAGGGAATGAAGTACAGCGTCCGGTACAGGGCCGCGAAGCGCAGGCCGGGACGCTCGATCAAGGACGCAAGGATGACCGCGATGGGAATTCCCAGCAGCACGACCACCGTGTAGACCAGCGTATTGACGATTGACTGCGGAATGGTGGAATCCGCGAACATCCGCACATAGTTGTCCAGGCCGATGAACTTGGTTCCGCCGAAGACTCCCCACTTGGTGAAGCTGTAGTAGAACGTCTGGACAATCGGCCAAAGGTAGAACACGCCGATGCCCGCGACAGTGGGCACCACGAACAACCATGGCCACCAGCCATCCGATTTCGATTTTCCTTTGCGGCGATGCCCCGCTGGTAGGGCTGCACGGACGCCCTTGGCTGCCGGCGTCAGGGTCTGGGCTTTCATGATTCTTTGGCCAGGGCGGCATTCATCTGGCTGGCAAGGTCCTTTGCGACGTCGGCAACCGGCTTGGTCCCGGCGAACGCCTGCGGCAGCAGGGTGTTCTCGAGTTCGTTCCAGGCGGCTGTATTGGCCGACGCCGGGTAGGGCGAGGCATCCTTGGCCAGGTCAAGGAAGACGCTGAGGTCAACGGAGGGAACAGACTTTACCCAGGCGTCCTGGGTGCCGTTGAAGGCCGGGATGACGGTTCCCGTTTCCGCCTGGATCTTGGCAGCATCCTGGGTTCCCAGGAAGGCCACGAATGCCTGCGCCGCGGCAGGGTTCTTCGCATTGGCGGGAATCACGTTGGCAAGTCCGTGGATCACGCTCTGGTTGCTCTTCGGCCCCTTCGGGAGGCTGACAATGCCCAGATCGTCACCGAGTGCCTTTTGGGCTGGCCCGACGGTCCAGGAACCGTCCATGGTCATAGCCAATTTCCTGGACGTGAACATGTCGCTCGAGGAGGTGTCCGTCAATTGCTGCATCGAGGGTGAAACCCCGGACTCGATCAGGTCGCGCCAGAACTGGAGGCCGGCGATTGATCCGGCGGAGTCGTATCCGGACTTCTTGCCGTCGGTCGAGATGATGGTCCCGCCGGCTTCAATCATCGTGTTGTAGTAGCTGGTCTGGCCACCCGTGAGGTCGCCGGCATAGCCGTAGATGCCTTTGCCCTGGTAGAACTTGGATAGTTTCGCGCCGGCGGATTTCACGTCGTCCCACGTCCAGGTGGACGTCGGTTCGGACACGCCGGCCTCCTTGAAGAGGGCCTTGTTGTAGAAGAGCGCACTGGTGTCGAAGTCCTTGGGGACCCCGTAGAACGCCCCGTTGACGGTGTACAAATCCACGAGTGCCTTGGGGTAATTGGCCGTGTCCACTGCTTTGCCGGACACCAGGCCGTCCAGGGACAACAGCTGGTTGTTTTGCGCGTAAAGCTTGATGTGCGGGCCGTTCATCCAGAAAACGTCCGGAAGGGTGTTGCTGCTTGCCTGGGTTTGGATCTTCGTCCAGTAGGCCGAGCCCTTGGACGGCGTGACGTCGATGGTGACTTTGATGTTCGGGTATTGCTTGTTGAATTCGGTCACGATCTTCTGCATCGCGGGCTTTTGCGCAGCGTCCCAGATGGCGTAGCTCAGCTCCGCGCTCAGGTCCTTCGCGGGAGCGGCGTAGGCGGCCTTGGCTGCGCTACCCCCTGCGGCACTGTTCCCGCCGCAGGCAGCGAGCGAAACGACGGCAGCACCGGCAGCCGCAAAGGAAAGGAATGACCTGCGGGTCACGTTGTGGTTCATAAGAATTCTCCGATGTCTTGGTCAGAAGACCGACGGTCCTTCGGGGCGGGCCCGCATTCGGCGAACAGCCAACCCAACTGGTGTTGTGCAGTTGATCACATCATGTTAATCGTTTAAAGGCAAGATTTCGAATGATCTTTTCTTAACTTTTTCGGGCACAAAACGTCACCAAAGTGCATGGAGGGCGGTTAGAGCGATCACCGGGCGCATGCCTCGACCTACCAAAGGGACAGCCCCGGCTCACGCCGGGAGCGTCGGGTTTCTCATCGGAGGGTCGGATTCACGCCGAGGGCGCTGAGTCCCTCACGATGAGCTTCCACGGGAATTCCAGAATGCCGGCAGGCACATCGGGATTCTCTGCGCGGTCGAGCAGGAATGCGGCCAAGCCATCGAAAAAGCCCTCAGGACCAACGGTGGTCAACGACGGCGTCATGCGCTCGCCTTCCGTGGTGTTGCCGATCCCGATCACTTCGACGTCTTCCGGAATGCGGAGTTGCAGGCGTTGGGCCGCATGGATGGCTGCGATCGCGGCGAAGTCGGTGGTCGCATAGATCGCGGTCGGTCGGTCCGCACGCTGCAGGAGGCGAAACGCTGCGTCGAACGCGCTGAGTCCGTCGCGGTCATACGCCTCGACGTAGTCGTCCCGGTACTCCAAACCAGCCTTGGCAAGGCCGCGGGTGTAGGCACCCAAGCGGATGTCCAGGGTGCTCATCGACGGTGCTGAGGAGATCAGGCAAGCCACGCGGCGGTGCCGCGCGGTGAGGTGCTCCACTGCCAGATCGCACGACGAACCAACCACCGGCCGCACGACGTCGAATCCCTCAGGTTCCATGGTGTCGCTGAAGACCACCAGGCGCTGCAACCTTGCCGCCTGTGCCAGCAGTTCGACATCGCCGGGCTCGTCGGCGCCGTCGATGAATGTCACGTCCGCGTTTTGCCGTTTGAGGGCCACCCGCCAGTCGGTATCGGCCAGGATCATCGGCGTAATGCCTCGTCGGGCCGCGGCCGTACCAACAGCGCGGCTCACATCCAATGCCCACGGATCCGAGATCATGGTCAGTGACAACATGAGCAGGTTCGTTCGTCCGGTGCGGATTGCCCGTGCCGATTGGTTGGGGCGATATCCGAGGGCGAGGGCAGCCTCTTGAACCCGAAGCACGGTAGCTGGTGCCACCCCGGAACCGCTCCTGCTGCCGTCTTTGCCGCTCCTGCCTGAAAGCACATAGGACACGGTCGCCGTCGAGACCCCGGCTGCCGCCGCCACGGACTTGATCGTGGGGCGCATTCGTCTCCTTCGTGGCTAAGCCGCCGGACCACGGGCATGGTGCGGCGGTAGTAGCATCATAGCCAGACGAGCGGGCGCGCAGGGTCAGCTCGAACAGCGTTCAGGAAGAGACGCTCCCGGAGCCCAACCGCCGTCCGCCATCACTGGGCGCAGCAGGCAAGGTACCTGCGATAATGCGGGTGGCCGTGACTGTGGTGCCGCTCTTCGTTCCGGAGACTGCTACAGTGTCGCCCGTCTTCAGGTCGGTGGCCTTGATGGTTTGGGGCGATGGCCGCCGGCCTTGCGTGCCCGTTCCGGAAGCGGGGAGCTTGACGATGGTGGTCGACGATGTGATCGCGTAGCTCTGCGTGAAGCCGTCATCGCTCTTGACGGAAATGCTCGAATCGCTGACGGACTGCACGGTGCCTCGCTGCGACACGAGCGTCGTGTAGCTGCCGTCCTTGTTCTTGACCGTGAACTCACCGTGGATCCCCGGACCTGCGATGCCGCGGGGAAGCACGGGGAACGGCCTGGCCTTGCCGGGCGACGGCGTGGCGGGCGACGTAGCCCCGGGCGACGGCGTGGCGGGCGACGCCGTACTTGTCGGCGTCGCGCTTACCACGTACGTGGGGATGATCTGGCCGGCAGCCCAGACTGCGGCCACACCACCGCCGCTCAAGACGACGGCAATACCGCCGGCGATGAGGGCCTTACGAACCCCCGGAGTCATGGTGGACATGGCCGAATCCTTTCTCCGCTCCTCCCCGGGCCGGTAAGGGGCGGGCAGCAAAGAACTGATGACTCCATGATGACGCTTGAAGCTGTGTGGGGGCTGTGGATCCAGACACAACTGAGTCGCAGTTGTTGTCGTTTTGACGGCTCAGAACGACATTAACTGCGACTCAGTTGGGTGAGGCGCGGGTGGGGTCAGCCTTCGACGCCGAGCCGCTCCAGGATCAGCTGCTTGACGCGTCCCGCGTCGGCCTGCCCTCGGGTGGCCTTCATGACTCCGCCGACGATCGCACCGATGGCCTGAAGCTTGCCGCCGCGGATCTTCTCCGCAACGTCGGGCTGGGCCGCCAGTGCGGCGTCGATCGCTTCCAGCAGGGGGCCGTCGTCGGACACGACCGCGAGGCCGCGCTTCTCGACGATCTCGGCCGGGGTTCCTTCGCCGGCGAGGACGCCGTCGAGTACCTGGGAAGCCATCTTGTTGTTGATCTTGCCGCCCTCGACGAGCTTGTTGAGCTCCACGATGGTTTCCGGCGTGACGCCGAGTTCGGAAGGATCGACGTCGGCTGTCTTGGCGCGTCCGACGATCTCGCCCATCCACCACTTGCGGGCCACGGAGGCGCTGGCACCGGCGGCGATGGTCTCCTCGATGGAGTCCATGACGCCGGCGTTCACGACGTCGCGGAACTCGAGGTCCGAATAGCCCCAGTCGGCCTGGAGCCGCTTGCGGCGCGCCGCGGGCGGCTCGGGCAGCGTGGCGCGGAGTTCTTCGACCCATTCGCGGGATGCCAGGACCGGAACGAGGTCCGGCTCCGGGAAGTAGCGGTAGTCGTCGGCGTCGGACTTTGCGCGGCCCGACGTCGTCGTGCGCGTGTCCTCGTGCCAGTGGCGCGTTTCCTGGATGACCGGCTCGCCGGAGTCCAGGACGGCTGCGTGGCGCTGGATTTCGTAACGGACGGCGTGCTCGACGGCGCGCAGCGAGTTCACGTTCTTCGTTTCGGAACGGATGCCGAAACGTTCGCGGCCGTGCGGGCGCAGCGAGACGTTGGCGTCGCAGCGGACGTTGCCGCGTTCCATCTTGGCGTCGGAAACGCCGAGGTTCTTGACGATTTCGCGTACTGCGGCCACGTAGGCCTTGGCGAGCTCAGGTGCCCGGCTACCCGCGCCCTCGATCGGCTTGGTGACGATTTCGACGAGCGGAACACCGGAACGGTTGTAGTCCACCAACGAATAGTCGGCGCCCTGGATGCGACCGGTGGCGCCACCCATGTGGGTCAGCTTGCCGGCGTCCTCCTCCATGTGCGCGCGCTCGATCTCGACGCGGAACACAGTGCCGTCCGAGAGCTCGATGTCCAGGTAGCCGTCGTACGCGATGGGCTCGTCGTACTGGGACGTCTGGAAGTTCTTCGGGGTGTCCGGGTAGAAGTAGTTCTTCCGGGCGAAGCGGCAGGACTCGGCGATCTTGCAGTTCAGGGCAAGGCCGATCTTGATGGAAGACTCTACCGCCGTTTTGTTCACCACGGGCAGGACGCCGGGCATGCCAAGGTCAACCTCGTTGACGTTGGTGTTCGGCTCGTCGCCGAAGACATTCGGAGCGGAGGAGAACATCTTGGTCTTGGTGTTGAGCTCCACGTGGACCTCGAAGCCAAGGACGGGGTCGTACTTCTCCATGGCCTCTTCGAAGCTGAGGATGGCGTCGGTAGACATCAGTTGGAACCTCCGGCGGTGTTGAATGCGGTACCGAGACCTGCGTTTTTCAATTCAGGTGCCTTCGCCAACAGCGGGCCACCCCACTTCTCTTCAAGCAAGGATTCAAGGACAGCGCCCACGCGGTACAGGCGGGCGTCCTCGCGGGCAGGCGCCAGCAGCTGGATGCCTACGGGCAGGCCGTCTTCGTCGGCCAGGCCGCCAGGCAGGGACAAGCCCGGGATACCGGCCATGTTCGCCGGGATGGTGGCGACGTCGTTGAGGTACATGGCCAGCGGATCGTCCAGCTTCTCCCCCAGCTTGAAGGCCGTCGTGGGAGCCGTCGGCGAAATCAGGACGTCGGCCTGCGCGAACGCGGCGTCGAAGTCGCGCTGGATCAGCGTGCGGACCTTCTGCGCCGAACCGTAGTAGGCGTCGTAGTAGCCGGCGCTCAGGGCGTAGGTGCCCAGGATGATGCGGCGCTTGACCTCATCGCCGAAACCGGCGGCGCGAGTGGCACCCATGACACGTTCGATCGTCATGGGACCGTCCTTGGGCAGGACACGCAAGCCGTAGCGGACGCCGTCGAACTTGGCCAGGTTGCTCGAAACCTCGGACGGCATGATCAGGTAGTAGGCGCCCAGCGCGTACTTGAAGTTGGGGCAGGAAACCTCGACGATTTCCGCGCCGGCCTCCTTGAGCAGCTCAAGGGACTCGTTGAAACGGTTCTCGACGCCGGCCTGGTAGCCCTCGCCGTGGAGTTCCTTGACGATGCCGATCTTCATGCCCGTGACGTTGCCCGTCTTGGCTGCGGCAACGAGCGTGTCGAAGGGGTCCGTCAGCGAGGTGGAGTCGAAGGGGTCGTGTCCGCCGATGACTTCCTGCAGCAGGGCCGAGTCCAGCACGGTCCGCGAAACCGGGCCGATCTGGTCCAGCGACGACGCCATGGCTATAGCGCCGTAGCGGGAAACGGCACCGTAGGTGGGCTTCATGCCGACCGTGCCGGTGACGGCGCCAGGCTGGCGGATGGATCCGCCGGTGTCCGTGCCGAGGGCCAGCGGAGCTTCGAAGGCCGCGACGGCGGCCGCGGAGCCACCGCCCGAGCCGCCGGGGATGCGGTCCAGGTCCCACGGGTTGCGGGTGGGGCCGTACGCCGAGTGTTCCGTGGAGGAACCCATGGCGAATTCGTCCAGGTTGGTCTTGCCCAGGATGGGCATCTTCGCTGCGCGCAGCTTCTTGATGACGGTGGCGTCGTAGGGGCTGTGCCAGCCCTCAAGGATCTTCGAGCCGGCCGTGGTGGGCTGGCCGATGGTGACGATGAGGTCCTTGACGGCGATGGGTACGCCGGCGAGTTCGTGCAGCGCTTCGGCTTCGGCACCTCCGGCGGCGCGTATCGCGTCCACCTCGGCGGCGACGGCGAGCGCCTCTTCAGCGTTGACGTGCAGGAATGCGTTGACTTGCCCGTCAACGTCGGCAATCCGGTCCAAGTACGCCTGGGTGACCTCGACCGACGTGACCTCGCGCGCGGCCAGCTTGGCGGCCAGCTGAGCCGCGGACAGGCGGATGAGTTCGGAGTTGTTCAATTCAGTCATTCGCTTAGTCCTCATCCAGGATTGCCGGAACCTTGAAGCGGCCCTCGAAGGAATCCGGAGCCCCGGACAGCGCCTGTTCGGCCGTGAACGTGTGGCCCACAACGTCTTCGCGGAACACGTTGTTCAACGGAATCGGGTGGGACGTAGCCGGGACATCGTCCCCGGCGGCTTCGCTGACGGACTTCACCGAATCGACGATGACGGCGAGCTCGCCCGCCATCCTGTCCAGCTCTTCGGCACTCATTTCAATGTGAGCCAGACGCGCAAGATGCGCGACGTCGTCACGGTTGATCGCAGCCATGGATCTCCCCTGCAAAGTTCAAATGGTTTTCCGGACTAGTCTACGTGGGTTGGACGACGAACAACGCGGGGTCACTTACGGCCCATCCGGAGGTCCCGAATGGGCCGTAAGTGACCCCGCGTTGCTGGGTGCTTTGTTACCCGATGCCGATGGCTCCCGTCAGCATGCCCACTGCGAGCATGACGACCGAGATGACCGCCGTGCGCCACAGGACCTTCTTGTGGTGGTCGCCCAGTTCCACCTTGGCAAGCGAGACGAGCAACAGGATCGCGGGGACCAAGGGGCTCTGGAGGTGGAAAGGCTGGCCGGTGATGGAGGCCCGGGCCATTTCCGCGCCGCTGATGCCGTAGTGCGCGGCGGTTTCACTCAGGACCGGCAGGACGCCGAAGTAGAAGGCGTCGTTGCTCATGAAGAACGTCATGGGGATGCTGAGCAGGCCGGTGATGACGCCCATGAACGGACCCATCTCGGCGGGGATGATGTGGACCAGCCACGCGGACATTTCCTTGACCATGCCCGTGCCGTTGAGGACACCCGTGAGGACAGCCGCCGCCATGACCATGCTGACCACCGCCACGATGGACGGTGCGTGGGCCACCAACTGCGCGCCTTGTTCCTTGACCTTCGGGAAGTTCACCAGCAGGGCAATCGCGGAGCCCACCATGAAGACGTAGGGCAGCGGCACAAGGTTGGCCACGAGCATGACCATCACGGCGACGGTGAGGCCGAGGTTGAACCAGAAGAGCTTCGGGCGCAGGGTCTTGCGGTGGGGATCGAGTGCGGTGTCGGTCAAGCCGATGTCGGCGAGGTCAACCAAGGTTTCGGTGCGTTCCAGGACCACGACGCCGGAACCTCCGCCGGTGCCAGTCCCGCCGCGGCCCGAGGATCCTGTGCCGCCAGCGCCGCGGCGCGTGCCGCCGTCGAACACGTCCCCTGCGTCGGCGACGTCGCCCCAGATCTCGGGGGCCGTGGCGCGGAGGCGGTTGCGTTCCTGCAGGCCCAGGAGCCAGGAGAACACGAAGACGACGACGAGGCCGGCGATGAGGGACGGGACCATCGGAACAAACACGTCGTTGACGTCGATCTTGAGGGCTGTGGCTGCGCGGGCAGTGGGACCACCCCACGGCAGGATGTTCATGGTGCCGTTGGCGAGGCCGGCCACACAGGTCAGGACCACGGGGCTCATCTTCAAACGGAGGTAGACAGGCAGCATCGCCGCGGTGGTGAGGATGAAGGTGGTGGAGCCGTCGCCGTCGAGCGATACAGCGGCCGCGAGGATGGCGGTACCCAGAACCACTTTGGCGGGGTCGTTGCCCAGCTTGCGGAGAATGAACTTCACCAACGGGTCGAACAGTCCGACGTCGATCATGAGTCCGAAGTAAACGATCGCGAACATCAGGAGTGCGGCCGTGGACGTCATGGACTTCATCGAATCCATAACCATTGGCCCGATGCCAAGACCGGCACCGGCAAACAGGCCGAAGATGGTGGGAACGATGATCAGCGCCAGAACGGGCGTCAACTTCTTTGTCATGATCAGGATCATGAACACCGCAATCATTGCGAATCCAAGCAATACCAGCACAGCCGGCTCCTTACTACAGTGAACGGCATCACGTCGATGTGATGCGCGATACAGAACCTATAGTGGCGACGCTCACAGCAAGGCGTTTGTGGGATTTGATGGACATACTGCTGATTGAGAGCATTTTGCTCATTGTGCTCAGTGCTTCAATGGAGAGGTAGACGTAGAAGTACAGCGCCGCTGCTGCCCCGCTCCAGCCGGCCAATCCCCGCCGGAAGGAGGCAGCATGCCCAAGCTTGCCCTGCGGTTCTCGACGCAGACCCTGCTCTTGCAACTGGGGGTCGTTCTCTTGGTCGTGCTGCTTAGCGGCACCGTGCATGCGTGGCTCGTCTATGGGCGGATCGGGACGGAGGCGGAGAACCAGGCGCTGACTTTGGCACGCACCGTGGCTTCGGATCCCGCGCTCCGTTCCCAGGTCCAAGCCATCAGCAACGAGCCGGGAACGCCGCCTCCCGCAGTGCTCGCGGCCGGCCCCATCCAGGCTGCTGCCGAGGCTGCCAGGAGCCGCACTGGTGCTTTGTTCGTGGTGGTCACGGACGAGACCGGCTTGCGGCTTGCCCACCCGGACTTGGTCCGGCTGGGCGAACGGGTCAGCACGGATCCCTCGGATGCGCTGTCGGGGAAGGAAGTCACCACCCGGAACACAGGCACTCTGGGACCGTCCGCGGGTGCCAAGGTCCCGGTCTTCGCTCCGGGTTCCGCAGGGACGGGTTCCGCAGCCACGGTGGTGGGCGAAGTCAGTGTGGGCTATTCGATGGAGTCGCTCAGCCAGAGCCTTGCCAAGGACATCGTCCCGATTGCCGTGACCGCGGCAGGCTCCCTGGTTGCCGGGGTTCTGGCGTCATTCCTCCTCCGCCGCCGATTGCAACGCCTGACGTTGGGCCTCGAACCCGAAGAAATCAGCACCCTGGTTCATGACCAGGTTGCCGTGCTTCAAGGAGTGGACGACGGCGTGATCGGCATTTCCGCCGATGGCCGCATCACGGTCTTCAATGCCGCGGCCAGGCGGCTGCTCGGCATGCCGGAAGGCGCGGGAACTCCCGGCTCCCCTGCCGCGGCGGGCTCGGACTGGTCCGGCACGGACTTGGCGGGCACCGATTGGGAGAATGCCCCCGTCCCCGCGCAGCTCAAAGCCCTCACGCAACCCTCTGCGCACGACGCCGAAGCCGTGGAAATCGTCGCGGGCGGGCGGGTCTTGGTTGCCAACGCCCGCAAGGCGCTGCACCGCAAAGAGGATCTCGGCTGGGTGGTCATGCTCAGGGACCGCACCGAGCTGCAGCAGCTGACGCGCCAGCTCGACGCCGTGGGCACCATGTCCGCCGCGCTTCGGGCCCAGCGCCACGAATTCGCGAACCAGCTCCATACGATCGCCGGATTCATGAGCATCGGCCAGCACGGCCAGGCCAAGGACTACCTCGCCAGGATCTCCGCCACCGGCCCACTGAAGTTTCCCGTGCAGCAAGCCGAACTCCTCCAGGATCCCTATCTGCAGGCGTTCGTCGGCGCGAAGAGCGTGGAAGCGGACGAGCGAGGGGTGGCGTTGCGGATCGGCCCGGAGACGCTGGTGCGGGAGCATGTCACCGAGCCACAGGACGTCACCACCGTGCTTGGCAACCTGATCGACAACGCCGTCAATGCCGCCGTCGCCGGCTCTTCGACGCAACGCTGGGTGGAGCTTGAGCTGCTCGACGAACCAGGGCCCGACGGCGGCACGCTGCACATCGTCGTCGCGGACTCCGGCGACGGCCTCGGCGGTGTCGAGCCCGAAAGGGTTTTCGTGGAGGGGTTCACGACGGCGGAACCCGCCGAAGGCGTCATCGCCAGGGCAGGCGGGCAGGGACTCGGGCTCGCGCTGGTCCGGCAACTCGCCCGGCGTCGCGGTGGCGACGTGCGCGTCCTGGACCCCGGCTCGTCCGGCGGCCCGGGCGCCGTCTTCATGGCCACGATGCCGGGGGTTACCGGCAAGCCGGGCGATGCCTCATTGGCAGAATCCTCCGCGGCAGCCGAACCACCCGCAGCCGAACGCAAGGAAGGACACCAATGAGCGAAGACTTCAGGGTGTTGATTGTGGATGACGATTTCCACGTCGCCAAGCTCCATGCCGCCTACGTGGACTCCGTGGCCGGTTTCCTGGCCCTGGCCCCGGTGGGTTCGACGGCGCAGGCATTGCAGTCCGTGCATAGCCTTCGGCCGGACCTCGTGTTGCTGGATGTCTACCTGCCGGACGGTTCGGGCCTGGATCTCCTGGGGCAACTCGATGTGGATGCCATGATGCTGACCGCGGCTTCCGACGCCGTGTCCATCAGGACAGCCCTCCGGCGGGGTGCCTTGGCATACCTGCTCAAACCGTTCACCGCCGAATCGCTGTCGCAGCAATTGCGCTCCTATGCCAGATACCGGCGGATCCTGGGCCGGCAGCATGCGGTGGACCAGGACACAATCGAACGGGCCAAGCGGGCGCTCGTCGCGGGGGACGTGGCGCCGTCGGGAAAGCCGCGATCGGCGACCGAAGCATCGGTACTGGAATCCTTGGCGCCGGGGGAACAATACTCGGCCACGGAAGTAGCGGAACGGGTGGGCGTCTCACGCGCCACGGCGCAACGGTACCTGTCCTCGCTGGCCGACGATGGCGCCGTCGAAATCCAACTGCGCTACGGCAGCACCGGCCGCCCGGAACACCGCTACGGCGTCCCCGCGCGACTCTCCCCCAACTGACTCGCCCACCCAAGTAGTTCCCACCCAACTGACTCGCAGTAAGTGTCGTTATGAGGCGTCAAAACGACACTTACTGCTGGCGAGTTGGGCTGTTCAGGCGCTCTTCTGGGCTACCAGTTCGATTTCGACCAGCATTTCCGCGTCGAGGAACGGCAGGACGTGGACCAGGGAAAGGGTGGGCCGGATCTCGCCGAAGACCTCGCCGTGCGCGCGGCCGGCGTCTTCCCATTTGGTGATGTCGGTCAGATAGAGCTTGGACTGCACGACGTCCTCGTAGTCGAAGCCGGCGTCGGCCAGGACCGCACCCAGCTTTTCGAGGATGTATTTGGTCTGCGAGTAGAAGTCGTCACCGACGATGCCATCAGGTCCCGACGCCGCCGTGGCCGAAATGAAGAGCGTGTTGTCCACCTGGACCGCTCGGGAGTATCCAAGTGCCTGTTCCCAGACCGAGCCCGTGCCGAATGTCTTGCGCATGCCGCGCCTTTCTCAGTTTCCGCACCCGGCCCGATGACCGGGGTTTACGAGGAAACTTTATTGCTGGCGCACATCCTGCCGATAAACGAACAGTTTTATGTCGGTCCCGGGTACGAACCAATCTCGCTCCGGTTCGCGCTCGAATCCGGTTTTGGCGTAGAGGGCGTTGGCGCTTTCCCACGTGGCGCCTGTCGTGAGAGAGACGGCGTTGATGCCATCCATGGAGCGGGCTTGGTCGACGACGGCCTGGACCAGTGCTCGTCCCGCGCCGGAGCGCTGAACCTCCGGATCAACCACCAACGTGCGCATTTCGAGTTCGTCCGGAAGGCCGATGTCCGAGAAGTCGCCTCCGGCCTTCGCCGACGTGACGGATCCGATAACCTGGCCGTCGCGTTCGGCGACGAAAACGTCGGCGTACCGGGCGCGGCCGGCCACATCGCGCAGCTTCTCCAGGTATGGGTGGTCCGGGCTGCCATAGTAGCCAGCGGTCACGTAAGACGACATCGTGATACGGGCTACGGCGTCGTAATCTTCGGGCAGGGCGGGACGGACGGTAATCTGCGAATGCACTGATCCATGGTAGTCGCGCCCGAGGTGCCCGGGGTGCCAAAGCGGTGTTTCCGTGACCGAACTATCACCCGGGGCCTAACGCCCGCTCAGATACAAGGCCGTTCCACCCAACGCTCGCTCACTTAAGTGAGCGAGCGTCGGCGGGAAACCCCACATAAGTGAGCGAGCGTCTTAAAGTACGACGGCGGTGGGCGGCTTTGCGTCGTCCCGCCAGCCTCGGACGCCCGCTCAGATATCCACCCCAATCCCCCAACGCCGGCTCAGATATAGGTGAGCGAGCGTCGGGGGAAACCCCCAACGCCCGCTCAGATATGTGAGCGAGCGTCGGCGAGAAACCCCACATAAGTGAGCGAGCGTCGGAGGCCGCTCAAACATTGCTTCGCGTGGCGCCAGATTGAGTCCGGTTTCCGGCTGTGAAGCCCGGTTTCCTGCTGTTGCGGGAAGGTTTCGCGACGCTGGCGCGGGGCGGTTGTCTCGTGGTTGATTGGCGGCCAGGAGACAACGAAAGGAACACAGATGAGCCCCCAGCAACGCACACTCCACCTCAACGCATTCCTCATGAGCACCGGACACCACGAGGCTTCGTGGCGGCTGCCGGAAAGCAACCCGCGCGCCAGCACCGACATCCGGCACTACCAAAACCTCGCACGGATCGCAGAGCGCGGCACGTTCGACTCCATCTTCTTCGCAGACTCCCCCGTGATCTTCGGCGACGTCGGACGCCGTCCCGCGGGCAAGCTGGAACCGACGGTGCTGCTCACAGCGATTGCGGCTGCCACCGAGAAAATCGGCCTCATCGCCACGGCGTCCACCACGTATAACGATCCCTTCAACCTGGCTAGGCGCTTCGCCTCGGTGGACTTCGTCAGCGGCGGACGGGCCGGCTGGAATGTGGTGACAACAGCCGGACCGGAAGCCGCCCGGAACTTCGGCATCGACGATCAGCCCGCCCATGCCGCCCGCTATGAACGAGCGGCCGAGTTCCTGGAGGTGGCCGCCAAGCTCTGGGACAGCTGGGAGGACGACGCGGTCATTGCCGACAAGGAAGCTGGCGTCTGGGCAGACTCAACCAAGGTCCGGCCCATCAACCACGTGGGCAAGCATTTCCGGGTCCGCGGACCGCTCAACGTGCCGCGCTCCCCCCAAGGCCATCCCTTGATTGTCCAGGCCGGTTCCTCCGAGAACGGCAAGGGCCTGGCCGCCAGGTACGCCGAGGCCGTGTTCACGGCCCAGCAAACCCTGGAAGATGCCCAGGCGTTCTACGGAGACCTCAAGGCCCGGACGGTCGCGCTTGGCCGGGCGGCCGAGAGCATCAAGATCCTGCCGGGTATTGTCCCGGTGATCGCCTCCACGCATGCCGAAGCGCTGCGCCTGGAACGCGAACTGGATGAGCTGATCCGGCCCGAATACGCGAGGGCCGAGCTGGCCAAGACGCTCCGCGTGAACCCAGAGGACCTGCCCCTCGACCGCCAACTTCCCGCCGATCTTCCGGACGAGGACTCGATCGAAGGCGCAAAGAGCCGCTACACCCTCATTGTGGAGCTTGCCCGCCGCGAGAAACTCACGGTACGCCAACTGATCGGCAGGCTGGGAGGAGGCCGCGGCCACCTGACTTTCGCGGGAACGCCGGAGCAAGTGGCCGACGCGATCCAACTATGGTTCGAAAACGGCGCGGCCGACGGCTTCAACATCATGCCGGCCGTTCTACCGTCGGGTCTCGAAACCTTTGTTGACCGCGTGGTGCCGGTGCTGCGCCACCGGGGGCTGTTCCGCACCGAATACACGGGCAGCACGCTGCGGGACCACTACGGCCTGGACCGCCCGGCGAACCGCTTCTCGGAGCTTGGGTCGCTCGCCGCGGCCGGGGCCTAACGACGAAGGGTCCAGACGCGCAGCCAGGCACAAAGCCCCGACGACGGCGGTCATCCCGCGTCGTCGGGGCCAAGGTGAAAGGCCTTAGAGCGGGAACTTGCCCGAGAGCTCGAGGGTTCCCGCGCAGGTCCACGCTTCCAAACGATCCGCATCCGTGGGGCCGCCATCCAGGGGGCTGGCCAGCCGTGGGCGGCGGACCCAGCATCCGGCCTCCTCAGCGATCAACGCACCAGCCGCGTAGTCGTGTTCGTTGAGCCCGCGTTCTCCGAAGGCGTCGTGCGTTCCATCCGCCACGAGGCAGAGATCCAATGCGGCGGAGCCGAGCCGCCGGAGATCGGCGAAGCCTTCCATGAGGTTCCCGAGACCGGCGAACTGCTCAGCCCTCGTGGCGGGATCGTAGCTGAACCCGGAGGCCACAATCAGTCCCGTCCGGCCCAGGAGCGGTCCGCTCAGCTGGGTGCGCTGCCCGTTCTCTTCAAGCCAGGCCCCATGGCCGCGTGCCGCCGAGTAGATGCGTCCCAGCGCGGGGGCGTTGACGACGCCGGCCAGCCAGACGCCGTCGGCATCCGCAACGGCCACGGACGTGGCGTAGTAGACGATGTTCCGGATGAAGTTGGTGGTGCCGTCCAAAGGATCGATGGACCATCGGTAGCCGCTGGGCTGCTCCGGCCGGGTGGTGCCATGTTCCTCGCCCGTGATGGTGTCGTGCGGGCGTGCTGCCGTAATTGCGTCCCGCACAGCGTTCTCCGCCGCGACGTCGAAGGCCGTCACCCAGTCGCCGGCGTCGCCCTTGTTCACGACGCCGAGGTTCCGCGCCGAGCCGGGGCCGGCTGGCCGGGCGGCGAGCACCTCCGCTCCTGCCGCCGCCGCCACGCGGGCAACAGCGAGAAGCTCCAAGACATCGGCCGTCATTCGGCAGCGTCCACTTCCGCCGCCGCAGCGCCCGCCAGGGCAACGGCTGCGTCTTCATCATCCGGAGCCGTGCCGCCGGCGGGTTCCAGGACGCCGTCGAGCAATGCCTTGAAGCCGTCCTCGTCCAGTACCCGGATGCCGAGTTGCTCAGCCTTGTCCAGCTTGGAGCCTGCGTTCTCGCCGGCCACGACGTAACTGGTGTTCTTGGAAACCGAGCCCGCCGCTTTGCCGCCCCTGATGATGATGGCTTCCTTGGCTTCGTCCCGGCTTAGGGTGGGCAAGGAGCCTGTCACCACGATGGTGAGGCCTTCCAGGTTCCGCTGGATGCCGGCGTCGCGCTCGTCAACCATGCGCACCCCGGCAGCTGCCCAGCTATCCACGATTTCCTGGTGCCAGTCAACGGCGAACCATTCCTTGAGTGCCGCGGCGATGGTCGGTCCCACCCCGTCAACGTTGGCCAGTTCCTCCTCGGAGGCGGCCCGGATGGCGTCCATGCTCCCGAGGGCCGTGGCCAGGGCACGGGACGCAGTGGGGCCGACGTGCCGGATGGAAAGGGCAACCAGGACGCGCCAGAGAGGTTGCGTCTTGGCTTTCTCAAGTTCCTTGAACAGTTTCTCGGTGGTGGCGGTGGGTTTGGAAGGGGTCTTGGCGGTGGCCTTGGAATAGAAGTAGGGCACCAATTCGAACGTTCCCGTGCCCACGCCTTTGGAGCGCTTCTCGCGGTGGATGCGGACGTCGGCGAGGTCCTCCGGCGTGAGGCTGAACAAGGCCGCCTCGCTGCGCAGGGGCGGAGTTTCCGGTTCCGCAGGCTGGGTGAGTGCGATGGCTGCCTCCCACCCGAGAGCCTCGATGTCGAAGGCTCCCCTGCTCGCGACGTGGAAGACACGCTCGCGCAGCTGGGAGGGGCACGACTTCGCGTTGGGGCAGCGGATATCGACGTCGCCCTCCTTCGCCGGAGCAAGGGGCGTGTGACAGGAGGGGCATTCCGTGGGCATCACGAACTCGCGCACAGGAGGATCCTGCTGATCGCGCAGCGCCAATACCGGCCCGACGATCTCAGGAATGACGTCTCCGGCCTTCCGGAGAATCACGATGTCGCCGATCATGACGCCCTTGGCCTTGACCACGTCCTGGTTGTGCAGGGTGGCCATCTCCACAGTGGATCCGGCCACTTTGACCGGTTCCATTACCCCGTAGGGAGTGACGCGGCCGGTGCGGCCGACGTTGACTTGGATGTCCAGCAGCTTGGTGTGGACTTCCTCCGGCGGGTATTTGTAGGCAACGGCCCATCGCGGCACGCGCGAGGTGTAACCGAGGGCACGCTGCGTGGCGAAGTCGTCGATTTTGACCACGATGCCGTCGATCTCGTGCAGGAGGTCGTGCCGGTGTTCGCCGAAGTGCTTGATGAAGTCGAGGACCTCCTCGAAGGAGTCCAGGACCTTCAGGTAGGGGCTGACCGGCAAGCCCCATTCCTCCAGCAGCTTGTACGTTTCCGACTGGCTCGTGGAGTCGAGGCCTTCGCGTGCCCCGATGCCGTGGACGAACATCCGCAACGGACGCTTGGCGGTTTCCGCGGGGTCTTTCTGGCGCAGGGAGCCGGCCGCGGCGTTGCGGGGGTTGGCCAACGGCGCCTTGCCGGACTCGATCAGCGCTTCGTTGAATTCGGCGAATGCCTTGGACGGAATGAAGACTTCGCCCCGGATTTCCACCTCGGACGGATATCCGCTGCCGCTGAGCTGGCGCGGGATCTCCTTGATGGTGAGCACGTTGTGGGTGATGTCCTCGCCCGTGGTGCCGTCTCCGCGCGTGGCGGCACGGACCAGCTTGCCGTCGCGGTACAGCAGGTTCACTGCCAGGCCGTCGATCTTCAGCTCCGTCAGCCACGCAATGCGGGAAGCCGCCGTGCCCAGCTTTTCGACCGAAGCCTCGGCCTTGCGGACCCACGCTTCCAACTCGTCGAGCGAGAAGACGTCCTCCAGGCTGTACATCCTCTGGAGGTGCTCGACGGCGGCGAAAGCAGCCGACACCTCGCCGCCTACTTCCTGTGTGGGCGAATCGTTGGACACGAGCTCGGGATGCAGGGCCTCGAGCTCCTCGAGGCGGCGGTACAGGGAGTCGAACTCGGCATCCGAAACCGTCGGCGCATCTTCCTGGTAGTACGCGTAGCGGTACTTGCGGACGAGGTCTGCGAGGTTTTCGTACTCTTCCCGTACGGCTTCCGTTGGAACTGCGGTTTCGCTCTCTGCTGTGCTCACGTACCTATCTTGCCGCAAAGCCGCGACAAAATACGGCCCCCGGACGGGAAGCAGGAATCACAAGCGGGTATCAGTGCGTAAAGCGGTGGCGGCTCCACAAGGCGAAGGCAATGCCTCCGGCCGCCACCAAAAGCACGCCGCCCATGATCGCGATCACGGCGAACATGTCCGAGCCCGGTCCTTTGGTGCCGCTCACCGAGGCAGCTTGCGTGGCCTTGAGCCCGTCCTGGATGGGGGTATTCCAATTGGACGATGCCGACGGCGAGGCGCTCGCCGTCGGGCTGTTCGACGGGGTCGCCGGGCTGGAGGCGACAGAAGCCTCCGACGGCGCCACGCTGGGTTCCGGTTCCACGGTCACCTGAGTCATGGGGGCCGGTTCGGGCGCGGCGGGCGCGGGCGCCACCGGGGCTGGTGCCGGGGCCACCGGCACGACGACGGGTGGCTTGGAGGGCGCCGGGTCCACGATTATCGGCTGGGTTGGCGTGGGCTCGGTTGGTGCCGGGTCCGGGGCCGGGGTCGGGGCAGTGGTCGATTGGCTATTCTGAGGAGCCAGAGTGGTCTCGGCATGGGCCGAAAGCAACGGGAAGGCGCACATCACCACGGCCATGGCAATGCCCGCGAAGGCAACGGAGAACGGGCGTCGCACGGCGGCACGGGTCGCGCCGCCAGAGCGCGCTGAGGAGCGTTGGGTCATGTTTACCTCTGCAGGACGGCACGGGCCGCCCGGAGTTGGGGTGGTATTGACCGGAATCTTCCTACATAGTCCGGGCATGTCGCAAATCCCGTTCCCTGCAAAGGCCATCAGGAAGAGCCGGTGCCGGTCCTTGCGGCGTCGTTCAACTCGATCCTGGCATCAACCACAATCGCGGTCACATTGTCCCGCCCGCCACTCAGCAACGCCTCGTGGATGAGGGCATCCACCGCGTCCTGGGGCTTCTCAACCGTGCTCAAGATCCGGAACATGTGCTCGTCGCCCAGCTCCCCGGTGAGTCCGTCCGAGCAGATCAGCATCCGATCCCCGTCCTGGATGGGCAGCAACCAGAAGTCCGCTTCGTTTTCGCCCCCTGTGCCGAGGGCGCGGGTCACCACATTGCGGCGCGGATGCACCGTGGCTTCTTCCCGCGTGATGCTTCCGGCCTCCACGAGTTCCTGGACTTCCGAATGGTCCACGCTGATCTGCCTGAATTCGCCCCCGTTCACCCGATACGTCCGTGAATCGCCGATGTTCATGACCAGCCAATACGGGACGCCCATATGCTCGGCGACGACGACGCCGGTGAGCGTTGTTCCAGCGCGGCCACCCGTGGCATTCCGGATCTGGGAGTCGGCAGCCAGGATGCACCTTTGCAGGGCAACGGCAGTTGCCGAGCGGACTCCCGGCGCCAATTGCGGCATGCTGCCGAGGGTACGCACGCACAACGCGCTGGCAATCTCGCCTGCCTCATGCCCGCCCATGCCGTCAGCCACCGCGAAGACCGGATCCTTTGCGATGAGCGAGTCTTCGTTGAGTTCCCGGCTGAGTCCACGGTCCGTCCCGAAGCCATAGCTCAACGTGAATCCCGGCTCAGGGGCGGTTGCTGCGGACGGTGAATTCATCAGTCGAGGACCAGTCCCTTGCCAAGTCCGCGGGCAAGCCGGACGGGAAGGATTTCCCCGAAACCACGAACGTTTTCGGCCGTCTGCGGAACCAGGATGAAACGTTCGTCCTGGCCCAGCGCTGCCGCCGTCATCTCGTCCACGAGGACCGTGCCAGGTTCAGCCAAGGCCGTGAGGCGGGCCGCCAGGTTGACGGTGGGGCCGTAAATATCGCCGAGACGGGAAAGGATCCGTCCCCAGACCATGGCCACGCGGGCTTCCGGGAGGATTTCGTCTTCGGTGAAGGCCTGGGCAAGCGCCAAGGAGATCTCGGCACCAGCGGCCGGCGTCTCGGCGATGTAGAGGACTTCGTCGCCGACGGTCTTGACCAGGCGCCCCCCGCCGATGGAGATGATCTCCGCGCACTTGTTCTCGAAGCGCTGGACCAACTGGGCCAGGGTTTTCTCGTTCATGCGGCGTGACAGGCTCGTGTAGGAGACGAGGTCGGCAAAACCTACGGCGCGCGCCAAAGGCAAAGGAGCGTCGTCTTCATCTCCTTCGCGGCCTGCTTCGCTCGCCTGCAAACCTGCCTCTGCACGGACGGCCAGGCGCTGCACACCGGCGTTCATCTGGCGTCGCCATGAGTACAGCAGGATCTCTTCCATGGCGTCCACAAGGTTGGGCAGTTCATTGACCAGCTGCTTGCGGGCAACGGCATCGGGGATGCCTTGCTGCACCACCATGTCTTCAATCAGCGCCTCGACTTGCCACACCACCATACGGTCGGTCATCTGACCGATGGCGCGCGTCACGGAGATGGCAGCTTCCTCGGTGAGCTTTCCGGCGCGGACCAGGTCGAGGATGGTGGAAAGCGCCGCGAGGTCGCGCTCGGTGAACGCTACATCCTGGTCACCGAAATTCGGGAATCCCAGCGCCCGCCACAGCTTGCGGGCTGACAACAGCGAGACGCCTGCTCCGGCCGCGACTTCGCGCCGCCGGAGTTTGCGTTCGCCGCCCAAGAGCCGCGTTTCCAGCGCTTTAATGGCAAGCCGTTCTGCTGACAATGCGCCGGTGGGCGGGGACACCACGGGGAGGACCCCCGTAGGTGCTTGGTCCACGGAAGGTTCGGGCACGGCGTCGGGCTCGTGGTCCATGTACTCAGGCTCCTGCTCGTCAACGCTCATCTCTTCCACCTTCTCTCACATCCCAGGGCAACGCGGCACCAGAGTAGTCAACTGGTCCAACAAAACCGTCAAAGTCGCCATGCTCCGGTACGGCGCCCGGGCCGAACCCGAGATTTGTCGGAAGCTCGGCCATGGCATCCAGGATGAAACTTCGAAACTTGCCGACCTCCGGAACATCCGCGAGAACGGCCTCGCCGGGGTGCCCGGTATCCAAGGATATATTCCCGGAGCGCAATATCCGTTGGAGCAGCGATTGTTTGATCCCCACGCTGCGCACCGCGGCCAGCGGGACCTGCCAGTCTCCCCGGCGAAGCATTCCGAAACGGGCAACTATCCGGCCGCTTGTCAGGATGTACCGTACGCCGCGCCAGCGGATGAATCGCGGAAGGCTGTAGCCAAGCAGCACGATCGCCACGATGGCCAGGCATGCGGCCACCAACCACTGGGTCCAATCACTCGTGATGACCGGAAGCAACTTACCGGGTCCGCCCTTGACTATCCATGCACAGGCGAAGGCCGCCGCGGCGGGGACCAAGATGAACGCCAGGACGGGACCGAAAAGCGCCCTGGGCTGCTGCCGCGTAATCACGATGACTTGCTCCCCGCGCAGGAGCTCTTTACGCATAACCGCTTTCGGTAGCCCTCAGATGGACGACGTCGCCGGCGGTCACAACGTGCTCGCGGCCACCATGGTCCACCACCAAAAGGGAACCATATTCATCCAGCCTGGACGCATGCCCCACCAATTCGTGGTCGCCGGGCAAATGCGCCTTCACTTCGCGTCCCAAGGTGACCATGACAGCTTCCACCCGTTTGTGCAGGGAAGATCCGCCGGCCAATCCCGCCGTGGGGTCGCCGTCGGCATTGCAGAAACTGCGGTAGAGCGCCGCGAAGCGTGACAGGTAGTTCCGCAGAAGCACGGTGCGGTCCGTGGTCGTGGCACCCTCGAGCACAAGGGACGTCGCTGTCGGGACAGGCAACTCATCTTCGCTGAGCGTCACGTTGAGGCCGGTGCCCAGGATCACGGCCGGAACGGATCCATCCCCCATCGGTCCCATCTGGGCCAGGATCCCGGCGATCTTCTTGCCTCGGACCAGGACATCGTTGGGCCACTTGATCTCGGCGGGCAGGCCGGCGGTTTCGAGGAGGGTCTCGCGCAAGGCCAGCGCGCCCAGGAGGGACAGCCAGGAATAGCTCTGGGTGGGAACGGGGAGGCCTTGGGAATTCACGGGACGCAGGACGATCGAAACGGAAATCGCCGAACGTTCGGGAGACTCCCAGTGACGGTCGAGCCGGCCCCGGGCCGCCGTCTGGTGCTCGGCGGTAAGGACCGCGAGGTCTGCCCATTCCTTAGGCTCAATGGTCACGGCGCGCAGCAGATCGGCGTTCGTGGAGCCTGTGGTCTCCACGATCTTCAATTGCGAAATACCGGCGGCCGCGAGGAAGTCGGGGTGAAGCAGGGCATCGCGGTCCAGGCCCAAGCGCCGGGCACGTGGTTCGCTGCTGGCAGGCTGTTCGACGTCCATAGACAGAATCCTATCCAGCCAGGCCGGTCCGGGAAGAAGTTGTCCGCTTAGAGGAAGATATCCGGTACCAGCTTCTCCTCCGGGGCACCCAGACTGTAGGGCCTGAAGTCGGATACTCCGGTAGCCCTCAACACCTGTTCGTCCGTATAGAAGTTGCCTGTATTGCTTGCTGAAGCGCCTGAGTCTGCGGACAGGTTCGCCCCGGTCAGGACAGCGTGGGCCGCATCGGCCATGATTTCCGGGCCCCTGGCCGCTTGGACGATCTGTGCCCCGCCGGGCATATTCCGAATGGCGGCAGTGTCGATCAGCGTGCAGGGCCACAGCGAGTTGACCGACACGCCGTCGTTCTTGAGTTCTTCGGCCAGGCCCAGCGTGGTGAGGCTCATACCGTACTTGGCCATGGTGTAGGCCAGATGCATGCCTGCCCACTTCGGGTCAAGGTTCAGCGGCGGCGAGAGCGTCAGGATGTGGGCGTTGTTCGATGTCCGCAGGGCCGGAAGCGCGAGCTTGGACAGCAGGAAGGTGCCTCGGACGTTGATGTCCTGCATGAGGTCATAGCGTTTCATGTCAATTGCGTCAGTGCGGGAGAGGTCTATCGCCGAGGCGTTGTTGACCACGACGTCGATTCCGCCAAAGTGTTCGACGGCGGCGGCAACCGCCGCGGCAACGTCGCCGTCGTTGCGGACATCACCCACCAGCGGCAGCGCTTGGCCGCCCGCCGCTTCCAGTTGTTCGGCGGCCGTGAAGACCGTTCCTTCAAGCTTGGGGTGTGGCTCCCCGGTCTTGGCCATGATGACGATGTTGGCGCCGTCACGTGCCGCGCGGGTAGCGATTGCCAGGCCGATGCCGCGGCTGCCGCCGGACATCAGAATGGTGCGGCCCTTCAGTGATCCACGTGCCTGGTAGGGAAGGGCAGGGCTTGCAGAAGCATCGTTGCTTGAGGTCATGAGGACACTGTAGCCCAACTATGTTACTGGCGAGTAACATCACTCGATGCTCGACTTGAAGTCGGAAAATTGTAGGGTTTCTACAGCGGTCTGTGGCTTTTGCGTCATTAGACTAGCCAACAGGGCCCGCACTTTGTACGGATGCTACTTAAGAGCGCATGCCTAACAAAGCAGTGCCAGCGTAAATCAGCTACAGAGCCGGAGACATTTGATGAGCCACGATCTGACAACGACAGCGGGAAAGATTGCCGACTTCCGCGACCGCCAGGCCCGTGCAGAACAACCGTCCGGCCCCGAAGCCATCGAAAAGCAACATGCCCGCGGCAAGAACACCGCCCGCGAACGCATCGACATGCTCCTCGATGAAGACTCCTTCGTAGAGTTCGACGCTTTGGCCGTCCACCGCTCCACCGCGTTCGGCATGGAGAAGAAGAAGCCCCTCGGCGACGGCGTCGTCTCGGGCTACGGCACCGTCGACGGCCGCCTCGTAGCCATCTACAGCCAGGAATTCAGCGTCTACGGTGGCTCCCTGAGCCAAGTCAACGGCGAGAAGATCGTCAAGGTCCAGGAATTCGCCCTCCGCAACGGTTGCCCGATGGTGGGCATCAACGACGGCGGCGGCGCGCGTATCCAGGAAGGCGTCGCCTCGCTGGCGATGTTCGCTGACATCTTCCGCAACAACGTCCATTCTTCCGGCGTCGTCCCGCAGATTTCCCTCATCATGGGCCCGTGCGCCGGCGGGGCGGCCTACTCCCCCGCCCTCACCGACTACATCGTGATGGTGGACAAGACCTCCCACATGTTCATCACCGGCCCCGACGTCATCAAGACCGTCACCGGCGAAGACGTGGACATGGAAACCCTTGGCGGCGCACGCCAGCACAACGCCACCACCGGTACTGCAACATACCTCGCCAATGACGAAGCCGACGCGATCGAGTTCGTCCGCGAACTCCTGGACTTCCTGCCGTCCAACAACCTGTCCGAGGCGCCCGTCCTGGAGCACGAGCAGGAACTGGAGCTCGACGACGACGACCTCGCCCTCGACACGCTCATCCCGGACTCGGCCAACCAGCCGTACGACATGCGCAAGGTCATCGAGCAGATCGTGGATGACGCCCATTTCCTCGAAATGCAGTCGCTCTACGCCCCCAACGTGATCATCGGCTACGGCCGGGTTGAAGGCCACACGGTCGGGATCGTGGCCAACCAGCCCATGCAGTTCGCGGGCACGCTGGACATCTCGGCTTCGGAAAAGGCCGCCCGCTTTGTCCGCCACTGCGACGCCTTCAACGTCCCCATCATCACCTTGGTGGACGTCCCCGGCTTCCTGCCCGGCAAGGACCAGGAATTCCAAGGCATCATCCGCCGCGGAGCCAAGCTGCTTTACGCCTACGCCGAAGCCACCGTGCCCAAGCTGACGGTCATCACGCGCAAGGCCTACGGCGGAGCGTACATCGTCATGGGTTCCAAGAAGCTCGGCGCGGACCTCAACCTGGCCTGGCCCACGGCGCAAATCGGCGTCATGGGCGCCCAAGGTGCCGTCAACATCCTGTACCGCCGCGATCTTGCCGCGGTCGCCGAGGCCGGTGGCGACGTCGAAGCCAAGCGCGCCGAGATCATCCGCCAGTACGAGGAAGAACTCCTCAACCCCTACCAGGCGGCCGAGCTCGGCTACGTCGACGCCGTCATCGCGCCGTCGGAGACCCGCCTGCAGATCATCAAGGGCCTCCGCGCCCTCCGCGACAAGCGGGCCAGCCTGCCCACCAAGAAGCACGGAAACATCCCCCTGTGAGCGTCGAACAGAACCCAGGCTCCGGGCCCGGTTCCACGGACGCGGTGCCCGCCGAGCCCTTGCTTTCGGTGGTCAAGGGAGACCCGACGCCGGAAGAGCTCGCGGCGCTTGCCGCCGTCGTCGCCTCCCTTGGAGCGTCCGAGGAAGCCGAAGCTCCAAAACCGAGCACGCGGCACTGGCTGCGCCGGCAGCAACTGCGCATGGATCCCACACCGGGTCCAGGCGCCTGGAAGCGCAGCCGGGGCTGAGTTTTGTGGTCACCCAACTGTCCCCACCGCCACCCTCGCCTCGCAAGGCCCCACCGGCTCCCAGCCTTCGCAAGCTCAGGCCGGGGCCCTCGCCGGTGTGGCCCCACGGCCAGGGAACCCTGGCGGCGTGGGCCCACGCATTTAATGCCGTTTTGAAGGCCCAGAACGACATTAAATGCGAGCAAGTTGGGTTGGCGGCTGGATCTTCTGCAACAACCCTTTCATAAGGCGCCTGGACGCGGTTAGGCTCTTGGGGTGACTACTCCTAACACCGCTCCGGCACGCCTCCAGACTGCCATCGACGCGGTCGCCGATGCCTACACGGACACCCTTCTTGCCCTCAACCCGAGCCTCGCCACCACCCTCGGCCTGCCCGGACACGAAACCGAATACCAGGATTTCTCGCCCTCAGGCGCCGCGGCCTTCGCCAAGGCAGCACGGGACACCCTCGACGAGCTCGCCACCCTCGAACCCACGGACGCCTCCGACGTCGTCACGCTGGACGCGATGCGGGAACGGCTCGGCCTGGCGATTGAGATCCACGAGTCCGGCTGGGACGCCGCGGACCTGAACAATATCGAGTCCCCGGCCCAAACCATCCGCGCGATCTTCGACCTCATGCCCACCGACACGGCCGAACACTGGGAGCACATCGCCGGCCGCGCGGCCAACGTCGCAGACGCGATAGACGGGTACATCGTTTCCCTTCGCTCGGCGAAGGACGCAGGGAAAGTCTCCGCGGTCCGCCAAGTCAAGATCGTCATCGAACAGACCAGCAAATACGCGGCCGAAGACGGCTTCTTCGCCAAGCTCGCCGCCGAAGCCACCATCGACGGCCAGCCGCTGCCGGCGGAACTGCAGGAAAAGCTCGACGCCGGTGCCGCCGTCGCGCGCTCCGCTTACTTGCGTCTTGCCGCCTTCCTCGAAGCGGAACTTCTGCCCTTTGCTCCCGAAAAGGACGCCGTGGGCCGCGAACGCTACGCACTGGCCTCACGCTTGTTCCTTGGCGCAACCGTGGACCTCGAGGAAACATACGCCTGGGGCGTGCAGGAACTCGAGCGGCTCATTGCCGAACAGGAACAGGTGGCCGAGCAAATCAAGCCCAGCGCGTCCATCGAGGAAGCCAAAGCCATCCTCGACAACGATCCCGCACGGCAAATCAAGGGCACCGACGCCCTCAAAGCCTGGATGCAGGAACTCTCAGACCGGGCAGTGTCCGAATTGGCCGACGTCCACTTCGACATCCCGGACATCATGAAGACGCTCGAATGCCGCATCGCCCCCACGGACGAAGGCGGCATCTACTACACGGGCCCTTCGGACGACTTCTCCCGGCCAGGCCGCATGTGGTGGTCCGTCCCCGCCGGCGAAGACACCTTCACCACCTGGGCCGAAACCACCACAGTGTTCCACGAAGGCGTCCCCGGCCACCACCTCCAGGTGGCCACCGCCGTCTACCGCCGCGAGCTCCTCAACAACTGGCGGCGGAACGTCTGCTGGGTGTCCGGGCACGGCGAAGGCTGGGCACTCTATGCAGAAAAGCTCATGCTCGAGCTCGGCTACCTCAAGGACCCGGGCGACCACATGGGCATGCTGGACATGCAGCGCATGCGCGCGGCCCGCGTGGTGTTCGATATCGGCGTCCACCTCGAGCTGGAAGTTCCGGAACGCTGGGGCAGCGGCACCTGGACCTCGGAGAAGGGCTTCGAATTCCTCAAGGCCAACCTCCCCATCAGCGCGGGCCAGCTCCAGTTCGAATTCACCCGCTACCTCGGATGGCCGGGGCAGGCTCCGTCGTACAAGGTGGGGCAACGGCTGTGGGAAGAAATCCGGGCTGAACTCGAACGCCGCGCCGGATTCGACTTGAAGTCCTTCCACACGGATGCCCTGAACATCGGCTCTGTCGGCCTGGATACGCTTCGCCGGGCGCTGCTGGGGTGACCCAACTGACTCGCATTTGTTGTCGTTTTGGAGGCTCATAACGACAACAAATGCGAGTCAGATGGGCTGAGACGTACGAGACATTCCCCACATTCCGTTCGGGAATAACTTCATAATTGGGTGGATTGGCGGCGAATTCTTGGGCCTTTTTGGTAGAGGGTCGAATGTGAGACCGTAACATTTCTCAACGTCGGGTCGCGGTGGTATTTTCCGGGGCCTAGTTTGTTTCGGTGAGCAATTCATCCAACACTTTGACTTCCGCCGGAAAGACTTCGTCCCGGCTTCCCCAGTGGGCAACGTCCTTCGGCGTCCAGATCATCGCGGCCCTCGTGATCGGCCTGGCCCTTGGCCTCCTGGCCAAAGCCACCGGCAGCACCACGAAAGCTCCCAACGGGCTTGGCGCCACGCTGCAGACCATCGGCTCGAGCTACGTCTCGCTGCTGCAGACCGCCGTCGTGCCCTTGATCTTCACAGCCGTGGTGAGCTCCATCGCGAACCTGCGCCAAGTGTCCAATGCCGCGAAATTGGCGTGGAACACCCTGCTCTGGTTCGCCATCACGTCACTCATCGCCGTGACGATCGGCATCGGACTTGGAGTGCTCTTGCAGCCAGGCTCCGGCACCGGCATCACCAAGAAGGCCGAGTACGCCGGAAAGACCGGCGACTGGTGGGCGTTCCTGACAGGTCTTTTCCCCAAGAACTTCCTGGGCCTGGGAGCGAGCACCACCGTCACGGACGGCGTCGCCAGCACGTCGATCACCTTCAACGTGCTGCAGATCCTGGTGATCGCCATCGCCGTCGGCGTCGCAGCCCTCAAGGTGGGCAAGCAGGCCGAACCGTTCCTGAACCTCAACGCTTCCGCCCTGGCCGTCATCCAGAAGGTCCTCTGGTGGATCATCCGCATTGCCCCGCTGGGCACCATCGGCCTGATCGGCAACGCAGTGGCCGTCTACGGGTGGGACACCATCGGTGCGCTCGGCAAGTTCACGGTGGCCATCTACGCGGGCCTCGCCCTGGTGCTGTTCGTCGTCTACCCCATCCTGGTCAAGACCCATGGACTGTCCGTCAAGCAGTACTTCTCGGGCGTGTGGCCCGCCGTGCAGTTGGCATTCGTCTCGCGTTCCTCGATCGGCACGCTGCCGCTCACGCAGCGCGTCACCGAACGCAACCTGGGCGTCCCCCAGGGTTACGCGTCCTTCGCCGTGCCACTCGGCGCCACCACCAAGATGGACGGTTGCGCCGCCATCTACCCGGCCGTCGCCGCGATCTTCGTTGCCCAGTTCTTCGGCATCAACCTGGACTTCAGCCAGTACTTGCTGATCGTGGTGGTTTCCGTCCTTGGTTCCGCGGCAACGGCAGGCACCACGGGCGCCGTCGTCATGCTCACGCTGACACTTTCCACGCTGGGACTGCCGCTCGCCGGCGTCGGACTCCTCCTGGCGATCGACCCCATCCTGGACATGGGCCGCACGGCCGTCAACGTGGCAGGACAGGCGCTGGTTCCGGCCATCGTCGCCAAGCGGCAGGGAATCCTGGACGAATCGCTCTACAACGCGCCCCGCAAGGGAACGGCATTCGCGGCCGAGGGTGAGTTCCCGGAGGCATCCGAGGAGACCCGCGAGCTCGCTGGCGCCAAGGCCTAGCGACGGCACACCGTCGCGCGGACAAATCCCCGGGAACCAGTTCAAAATGCCCCGGGGATTTGTCCTTTTAACGGGGTTGATTCTGGATAGGCTCTGTCCATGCTCATAGTCACCTCAAACAAGATTCCGGGCCACAAGATCGACGCCGTCTTCGGCGAAGTCATGGGCCTCACCGTCCGCTCACGGGATATCGGCGCCCAGGTAATGGCCGGCTTCCGTTCCCTCGGCGGCGGCGAGCTGCCCGAAATGACCAAGGCGCTCTATGAGAGCCGCCAGGAAGTCATGGCCCGCATGGTCAACGAGGCACAGCAGCGCGGTGCCAACGCAATCGTCGCCATGCGCTTCGACACGTCCGAGATGGGCGGCAACTGGACCGAAGTGTGCGCCTACGGGACTGCCGTTTTCGCCATTCCCCTGGCCGAAGGCGAGCCAGGCGCCACAGGCCAGTCGATCTACCTCACCAGCGCGGCAGCCCAACAGCCCACCCAGCAATCCACGCAGACCGCGACGTCGGCCGCGCCCCAGGAACACGAGATCCCACCGGAGACTTAACTTGCCCTGAGTGCAAAGTTGCACTTAGTGTAACTATGTGACGCCTTCCGATACTATCGCCCTCCCGTCGCGCCGCGAACAGAACAAACTGGCCACCCGCCAAGCGATCGCCGACGCGGCCCTCGCCGTGTTGCGCAGCAAGGGGGCCGGCAATTTCACCGTGGAAGACATCGCGGAAGAAGCCGGCGTATCCCGGCGCACCTTCTTCAACTACTTCCCCAGCCTCGAAGCAGCCTTGGCGTCCGTGACCAAAGGCTTCCTGGACCATGCCTTGGAACAGTTCCGATTGCGCCCTTCGGACGAACCCATCCTCGATTCCGCCCGGGCCGCCCTCACGGCGCTGGCTGACCCTATGACGGTTTCCCCCATGGCCGAACTCTTCAGCCTCACCCACGACAACCGTGCCTTGGTGCGTTCCGAACTGGAAGCCTGGGACCACTGCACCACTCAGATCATCGACGCTGCCCGTCGTCGCGTCGGCCCGGATGTCAACGAGCTATATCTGCGGGCTCTGGCCGGGTCCATCATTTCCTGCGGCAAGGCAGCCATGAGCGTCTGGTTCGAACAACACGGCCCGGATCTATCCGCTGAATCCCTCGCGAGCTTGCGGCAGCACTTGATCGACGCTATTGGCCTGCTCGGTTCAGGCTTCAAGGCACCCGCCCCTCAAACCCCGTCGGCGCACAGCCCTCAGCCCGCGGCAGACTCCCAACACTCGGCATAACCACACACCGACAGATCGGTTCCGATATGGCACTCCTGCTCTACCGCCTTGGCAAGTTCTCCTACCGTCACCGCTGGCTGGTGATCTCCCTCTGGCTGGCTGTGCTCGTGGCCGTCGGCGGCTCTGCCGCTGCCTTCCACGGCACCATGTCCAACAATTTCCAGATCCCCGGCACTGAGACCCAGCAGATGCTGGACAAACTCAAGAAGGACCTTCCTGCCTCCTCGGGCGGTTCCGCGGGGATCGTCTTCGAAGCCGGCGACGCCGGCTTCAACCAAGCCGGCAAGGACGCCATTGCGTCGGCCCTCGCCCGGCTGGAAAAGCTGCCGGATGTGCAGTCCACGGTCAACCCGTTCACGACCCAAGCCACCTTGGACAAGGCACCGTCCGATCTTGCTGCCGGGGAACAGAAAGCTGYCGCCGGGCAGGCTGAGCTGGACAAGGCGCGGGCCACGCTCGACGCAGGCGATGCCCAACTCAAGGCCGCCGAGCAGCAAATGACCGCCGTCGGTATGCCCGCGGCGCAGGTCCAGGCCCAACTTGCCCCTCAAAAGGCCGAACTCCTGGCCGGACGCCAGAAGCTCGATGCCGGCCAGAAGCAAGCCGCCGACGGCGCCGCTACCCTCGCCCTGGCCAAACGCCAAGTGACCGCTTCCCAAGGGATGCGCTTTGTCTCCACGGACGGTAAAGCGGCGATCGCACAGGTCCAGTTCAAGACCTCGATCAATGGCCTGACCCCCGCCGTCCGGCAGCAAGTCCAGGACATTGTCCATGGGGTCTCCTCGGCAGGCGTCACAGCCTTGGCCAGCAAGGAAATCACCGAGGACGTCTCCCAATTGTTCGGTGTCTCCGAAATCATCGGTATCGCCGTCGCGGCCATTGCCCTGATTGTGATGCTGGGAACGCTCGTCGCCGCCGGCCTTCCCCTGCTGATGGCGATCATCGGCGTGGCGGTGGGCGTCGGCGGTACCTTTGCCCTCACCGGCGTCATTGACATGAGTTCCATCTCCCCGATGCTCGCGCTCATGCTGGGACTCGCCGTCGGGATCGACTACTCGCTCTTCATCGTCAACCGCCACCGCGGGCAATTGCTTTCGGGGATGGACGCCGAGGAATCAGTGGCCCTCGCGACCGGCACTTCAGGCAACGCCGTCCTTTTCGCCGGCCTCACTGTCGTCATCGCGCTTGCGGCACTGGTGGTTCCCGGGCTGCCATTCCTTGCGGTCATGGGTCTGTCGGCCGCCGCGACGGTGGCAGTCGCCGTCGTCGTCTCCCTCACTCTGACTCCGGCAGTCCTCTCGCTGGTGGGCCGCAAACTGATCTCTAAGCGGGCCTGGGCCAAGGCAGAGCGGCACAACGCCGAGCCTGACCACGCCTCGGCGGACCGCGCGGCGGACCAGCAGCGAAGCAGCCGTGGTTGGGGCGGGCTTGTGACCCGGCATCCGGTGGTCTCGCTGCTTGCCGGCGTCGTGCTGCTCGGGGTGCTGGCCCTCCCGGCCTCCCAGCTGCGCCTCGCTTTGCCCGACGGCGGTTCGGAGCCGGTCGATTCGCAAGCGTTCAAGGCGTACGACCTCACCCGGACCAGCTTCGGCGAGGGAATGACCGGTCCCATCGTGGTTGTCGGCACCTTCCCGGACGGGCTCAGCGACGATCAGGCCAAGACGAAGCAGTTCGACGTCGCGGACAAGCTGCGCAGTGTCGACAACGTCGTGGCGGCCGTTCCGGTAGCCCTCAGCCAGGATCACCGCACGGCCGTTTTCCAGGTCATCCCCAAGGACGGGCCCGCGAGCGCCAGCACCGTCCAGGTGGTCTCGGAACTGCGGGGCAAGGGTTCCGAAATCCAGCAGGCGACAGGCGCCACCATCGGATTGACGGGGCAGACGGCCGGCAACATCGACGTCTCCGCGAAGCTCGGTGCCGCCTTGCCGCCGTACTTGGCGATCGTCGTCGGGCTCTCGCTGGTCCTCCTGCTCCTGGTGTTCCGCTCGATCGTCGTCCCGCTGCTCGCCACCGGCGGTTTCCTGCTCTCGCTCGCGGCAGCGTTCGGCGCCGTGGTGGCCGTGTACCAGTGGGGCTGGCTGGGCACCGTGTTCGACGTGCCCAACCCCGGAGCCGTGCTGAGCTTCCTGCCGATCATCCTCATTGGTGTGCTGTTCGGCCTGGCCATGGACTACCAGGTGTTCATCACATCGGGCATGCGCGAATCGTTCATGCATGGCGAGAATGCGAAGCAAGCAGTCCGAAGCGGCTTCAGCCATGCCGCAGCTGTGGTCACGGCCGCCGCCATCATCATGGTCAGCGTGTTCGCCGGCTTCATCTTCAGCCACCTGACCATGGTCCGGCCGCTCGGTTTCGCGATGGCGTTCGGCGTGCTCGTCGATGCGTTCGTGGTGCGGATGACCATTGTTCCGGCCGTGATGTACCTGTTGGGCGAGAAAGCCTGGTGGCTGCCGCGGTGGCTGTCCCGGGTCCTGCCCGACGTCGACGTCGAGGGTGCAAACCTCCAGCGCACGACGGCGGCGGGCGGGGCCAAGGAGCTGGTCCACTAAGCGCCTGGTTGCCTATCAGCGGGCGTCGGTTCTGTGTCCAGAACCGACGCCCGCTCACCTTTAAGGCCCTTTCCCCAAACGCCCGCTCACCCAAGTGAGCGAGCGTCGGGCCAAACACCCGTATAGGTGAGCGAGCGTCCGAGGAAGGCGTCGCGTACTACGCTTGAGCCGTGACCCGATTGATCCTGGCTTCCCAGTCCCCCGCCCGCACCAAGCTCCTCACGGAGGCCGGCATCCACCACGAGGTACTCGTCTCGGACGTGGACGAGGACGCCGTGCAAGCCCGGTACGGCGTCACCGATGCGCATGACACCGCTCTCCTCCTCGCCCGCGCCAAGGCCGAGGCTGTCGCTTCCCTGCCCGACGCCGAGGGGGCCCTGGTGATCGGCTGCGATTCCGTGTTCGAGTTCGACGGCGAATCGCACGGTAAGCCGTACACAGTAGACATTGCCAAGGAACGAATGCTGCGCATGAGCGGCTCCAAGGGCGTCCTCCACACCGGGCACTGGCTCGTGGACTGCCGCGAAACCGCAGCGGACATGAACGACGGCGAGACGGCCGTCGGCACCGGAGCAACGGTCGGTGCGGTGTCCAGCGCAGAGGTCCACTTTGCGGAGATGAGCGAGAAGGACATCGACGCCTACATCGCAACCGGCGAGCCCCTGCACTGCGCCGGTTCCTTCACGATCGACGGCTTGGGCGGGGCCTTCATCCGCAAGGTCGACGGCGACCCGCACGCCGTCGTCGGGCTCTCCATCTCGACCCTCCGCGATCTGCTCGGGCAAGCGAACGTCGGGATCACCGAACTCTGGACCCACAACGGCTCCGAAGCGGGCAGCGAATAGCGGCGGTCCAGGTCGCCAGCGCGACGGCCAATTTCCAGCCTTTGTAGCAACCCTACAAAGACAGGCCGTCTCACACACGGAATCCCCCATCAATATGGGCGGAACCCTCAAAATCACGCTAGGCTCCCTGAAGGACAGAAGGAGTCAACTTGTCAGCTAATCCGGCGCAGCCCATTTCCAGCCCTCTCACCAAGGTCTTGATCGCCAACCGAGGCGAAATCGCGGTCCGCATTATCCGCGCAGCCCGGGACGAAGGCATCGCATCCGTGGCCGTCTACGCAGACCCCGATCGCGACGCCCTGCACGTCAGGCTGGCAGATGAGGCCTACGCACTGGGCGGCAACACCGCTGCCGAGTCGTACCTCGTGATGGACAAGTTGATCGACGTCGCCAAGCAGTCGGGTGCGGACGCCATCCACCCGGGCTATGGCTTCCTCGCAGAGAACGCCGAGTTTGCCGCCAAGGTCATCGACGCCGGCATCACCTGGATCGGCCCGTCCCCGGACGCCATCTCCGCATTGGGCGACAAGGTGCAGGCCCGCCACATCGCCGAAAAGGTCGGCGCTCCGCTGGTTCCCGGTACGGCCGACCCGGTCGAGTCCGCTGACGAGATCCTGGCCTTCGCCAAGGAGTTCGGGCTCCCGATCGCCATCAAAGCCGCCTACGGCGGCGGCGGACGCGGCATCAAGGTGGCCCGCACCATCGAGGAAATCCCCGAGCTTTTCGAGTCCGCAGTACGTGAAGCCATTGCCGCCTTCGGCCGCGGCGAGTGCTTCATCGAGCGCTTCCTGGATTCCCCCCGCCACGTCGAGACCCAGTGCCTCGCTGACGCCTACGGAAACGTCGTTGTGGTGTCCACTCGCGACTGCTCCCTCCAGCGCCGCAACCAGAAGCTTGTGGAAGAGGCCCCCGCGCCGTTCCTGAGCCCCGAGCAGAACGAGCGCCTCTACGAGTCCTCCAAGGCCATCCTGAAAGAGGCAGGCTACCTCGGCGCTGGAACGTGCGAATTCCTGGTGGGCCAGGACGGCATCATCTCATTCCTCGAAGTCAACACGCGTCTTCAGGTGGAGCACTGCGTTTCGGAGGAAGTCACAGGCCTCGACCTGGTCCGCGAGCAGTTCCGCATCGCCCGTGGCGAGAAACTCGGCTATGGCGATCCCGAGGTCCGCGGCCACTCCTTCGAATTCCGCATCACCGGCGAAGACCCGGGCCGCAACTTCATGCCCGCACCGGGAACCATCAGCACCCTGAAGAACCCGACAGGTCCGGGCATCCGCATCGATTCCGGCGTGGAGCAGGGCGACGTCATCAGCGGGAACTTCGACTCCATGCTGTCGAAGCTGATTGTCACCGGCGCTACCCGCGAACAGGCCCTCCAGCGTTCCCGCCGCGCCCTTGAGGAAATGGTGGTTGAAGGCATCCCCACCGTCATTCCTTTCGACCTCGCAGTGGTGACCGATCCCGCGTTCGCTCCGGCCGAAGGCCCGTTCAAGGTGCACACCCGCTGGATCGAGACCGAGTTCGTCAACAACGTCCCCGCGTGGACGCCTACCGGAACCGGAACAGAAGCCGCCGACGCCGGTGAGCGCCAGCGCGTCGTCGTCGAGGTTGGCGGCAAGCGGCTGGAAGTTGTCCTTCCGGCGACCCTCGGCTCGGTTTCCTCTGTCGCCAACGCGGGCACCAAGGGCGCCAAGGTCAAGAAGCGTTCCCGCTCTGCGGGCGCCACAGCCGCAGTCGCGGGCGGCAACGCCCTCACCTCGCCGATGCAGGGCACCATCGTCAAGGTGGCAGTAGCCGCCGGCGACGTGGTTGCAGAAGGCGATCTGATCGTGGTCCTCGAAGCCATGAAGATGGAACAGCCCCTCACCGCCCACAAAGCCGGCACCATTCATGGCTTGGTGGCAAAGGCAGGCGAGACCGTCTCCGCGGGCGCCGTCATCGCGACGATCGAAGACTAGTCCCCACTGCCCCCCTAGCCTCGCTTCGCTCGGCCAGGGAACCCGGGCAGCGTGGGCCCACCCACTGGCTCCCTAGCCTCGCTTCGCTCGGCCAGGGAACCCGGGCAGCGTGGGCCCAATTAAAGAGCTCCGGCCCCGCACCATGGGTGCGGGGCCGGAGTCATTTAACCCGAGCCTGTTAATTCAAGCTCAAGCTACGTTGTTTTCGTAATCCGTGTCCCTGGTTTCCTTGGACAGGAACAGGGCCACGAGCGTCAGTACCGCCATGGCGCTGAGGTAGACACCCACCAGGACCGTGCTGCCCTTGGCCGACTCCCAGAGCCAGACCGCGATGAACGGAGCCACAGCCGCGCCGAGGATGCTGGACATGTTGTAACTGACGGCGGATCCGGTGTATCGGACGTTGGTCGGGAACAGTTCCGGAAGCAGCGCACCCATGGGGCCGAAGGTAAGGCCCATCAGCGAGAAGCCGATGATCAGCAACGCCATGGTGCCAACAAAGCCGCCACTGAACAACGGCACGAAGAGCAAGCCGAATACCAGGATTCCCGCGGTCACGGCCAGGAGCATCTTGCGGCGGCCATACTTTTCGGCCAGCGGACCGGCCACCAGGGTGAAAATGCCGAAGAAGACGACGCCGGCAATCAGCATCCAGAGGAAGTCGTTCCGGCTGAAACCCAGGCCTGGTACGAACGCCGCGGCAGCCGCGTCGGTCATGGGCTTTCCGGCCTTCACCGCAGCGGCTTGGGCGCCCACCAGGGTTGGTTTGGTGCCGTAGGTCAGGGTGAACGTGGTCATGAGGTAGAACAGCACGTACGTCGCAAGCATGATGAAGGTACCGAGGATCAGCGGGCGCCAACTCTTCTTGAACACGCGTCCGATGGGCAGCTTGGCCACTTCGTTGGACTCCAGCACCTTGGTGAATGCGGGAGTTTCAATGAGCTTGAGGCGCACGTAGAGGCCAAGGATCACCATGACGGCGCTGAGCAGGAACGGCACGCGCCAGCCCCAGGCGGCGAAGGCCTCGGGAGTCAAGGTGTAGCTGAAGACCAGGAAGATGATGTTGGCCAGGATGAAGCCGATCGGCGCACCCATCTGCGGGAATGTTCCATAGATGGCGCGTTTATTGGCCGGCGCGTTCTCTGTTGCGAGCAGCGCGGCGCCGCTCCACTCTCCCCCGAGGGCCAGGCCTTGGGCGAACCGCAGCACAACCAGCAATGTGGGAGCCAGGAAGGTCCAGCCCGGAACCTGTGCCGTGGGGAGGCAACCGATCAGGAACGTGGCAATACCCATGGTCAGGAGGGACGCAACCAGGGTTCCCTTGCGACCGAATTTGTCACCGAAGTGGCCGAAAACTATAGAGCCGAGCGGTCGGGCGACGAAGGCGACACCGAACACCGCGAAGGAGCTCAACAGCTGGGTGGTCTCGTCCGCCGTCGGGAAGAAGAGTTTAGGGAAGACGAGCACAGCTGCCGTGGCGTAAACGTAGAAATCGTAGAACTCGATGGACGTTCCGATGAGGCTGGCGAAGATCACCCGGCCCCGCGAGTTGACCGGCTTGACTGACTCGCTTTCCTTGGATTCAGCGATGGAAGACATGTAGTGGATGCTTTCGTTCACGCCGGCCCGGCGTCGCTGAGCCTGCCGGCAGATTATTGAGAGTTCAATAATAGTTCCCGGTATCCACCAAATGGACAATCAAGTCCAAGATGCGGACGCCCGGAAAAGTCTCACTCTGTGGTCCGCGCCACAACAACCTCACCATCGCCTCACGCAGTGGTGACCCCCTCCGATAGGTGAATGTCACAGCACGTTTACAAACCGCGACAGTCCGCGAAACGCGCCGTACCTAACGTGTAAGGACAACGTCCCCACAAAGGAGGCACTCCGTGACAGTTGACCGAAGCACCGAAATCCTCACCAACGAGCAGGCGCCCACCGCCCTCGTCCCCGAGCTTGAACACCGCCCTGGCCGCTGGATTGCCAACTGGGATGCAGAGAACAAGGAGCAGTGGGACGCCGTTGGCCGTTCCATCGCCAAGCGCAACCTGTACTGGTCCATCTTCGCCGAGTTCCTCGGCTTCGTCGTCTGGCAGCTCTGGTCGATCGTCGTCGTCCAGCTCCCGGCAGCAGGCTTCAAGTTCGACACCAACCAGATCTTCTGGCTCATCTCGATCCCCAGCCTGGTCGGTGCCACACTGCGCATCCCGTACACCTTCATGGTCCCGAGGTTCGGCGGCCGCAACTGGACCATCGTCTCGGCCCTCCTGCTGCTGATCCCGACGGCGGGCCTCGCCCTCTGTGTCTCAAACCCCGGCACCCCCTTCGGCGTCATGCTGCTGGTTGCGGGCCTTGCAGGCTTCGGCGGCGGCAACTTCGCCAGCTCGATGGCAAACATCACCTTCTTCTACCCTGCCCGCGAAAAGGGCTGGGCGCTGGGCCTGAACGCTGCCGGCGGAAACCTTGGTGCCGCCGTCGCGCAGCTCATCGTTCCGATCGCCGTCACGCTCCTTGCCGCCGGTACGGTCAACCTCCCCATGGCCGGCCTCATCTGGATTCCGCTCATCCTCGTCGCCGCGTTCGGCGCCTGGAAGTACATGAACAACCTCACCAGCGCCAAGGGTGACGTCGCAGGCTCCATCGCCGCGCTCAAGGAACCGCACCTGTGGATCATGGCCTTCCTGTACATCGGTACCTTCGGCTCGTTCATCGGCTTCTCCGGAGTCTTCCCCAAGCTCATCAAGGACTACTTCCCGGCCTTCTCCTCCATGCACCTCGGCGCGGTTGTCCTCTCGCTCGCCTTCCTTGGCCCGCTGGTCGGTTCCCTCGCCCGCCCCTACGGTGGACGCATGGCTGACCGCATGGGCGGAGCCCGCATGACCGTCACGGCGTTCGCAGCGATGGCCGTCATCACCTTGACCATGATCTGGACCCTTCCGCTCAAGAACTTCTGGCTCTTCCTGGTCCTGTTCCTGTTCCTCTTCACGGCGAGCGGCTTCGGAAACGGCGCGACGTACCGCATGATTCCGGTCATCTTCGCCACCTCCAGCCGCGCAGCTCGCTCCGGTGCGAGCGCCGCCAGCACGGCACGCCTTGCGTCTTCCTCGCTCGGCCTGATCTCGGCGATCGGCGCCTACGGCGGATTCGTCATCCCCCAGGTACTCAATGCATCCAGCGCTTCCGGCTCCTACACCCCCGCGTTCTATGGCTTCGTCGGCGCCTACGTGCTGATGCTCATCGTTTGCTGGGTCTGCTACCTCCGGAAGGCCAACCGTACCGCGATGGGACACATCTAATATGCCCAATGGCGCCAACACCCACTGCCCGTATTGTGCGCTGCAGTGCGCCATGACCCTGACCCCGGCGGCGCCCTCGGCGCAGCCGGGGTCAGACCCCGCTCCCGCGGCAAAGGCACTTCCGCTCCTGGACGTGTCCGGCCGCGACTTCCCCACCAACCGGGGCGGGCTGTGCCGCAAGGGCTGGACATCGGCGTCGTTGTTGAACCACACCGGACGCGTCACGGAACCCATGCTCAAAGGGTCCGACGGCGTCCACCGGCCAGTCACGTGGGACCAGGCACTCATGCTGGTCACCGGCGCCGTCAAGCAGACCCGCGAGCAGTACGGGCCAGACGCCGTCGGCGTGTTCGGCGGCGGCGGACTCACCAATGAGAAGGCCTACCAGTTGGGCAAGTTCGCCCGCTTGGCGTTGGGAACCTCGCGCATCGACTACAACGGACGTTTCTGCATGTCCTCCGCCGCGGCGGCCGGAAACCGCGCGTTCGGTGTGGACCGCGGCCTCCCGTTCCCCGTGGAAGACCTCGATTCGGCAAACGTCATTTTCCTTCTCGGCTCCAACGTCGCCGAGACCATGCCACCATTCGTCCAGCACCTGCAGGGCGTGCGCGATTCCGGCGGGTTGATCGTGGCCGATCCCCGCCGTTCCGCGACGGCCGCATTCACCGGCGACGGCGGCGGCATCCACTTGCAGCCGACCCCCGGAACAGACCTGGCCCTGCTGTTGGGTATCTCCCACGTGGTGGTCCACGAAGGCCTCGCCGACGCCGAATACCTCGAGGATCGCACCACCGGGTACCCGGCGATAGTTCGTAGCCTCTCCGCTTTCTGGCCGGAGCGCGTCCAGTCAATCACCGGCGTGCCCGCCACACTCATCCGGGAAACCGCCCGCCGCCTCGCCGACGGCGCCCGGCGCGGCGGCAGCTACATCCTCACCGGCCGCGGCGTCGAACAGCACGTCGACGGTACGGACACCGCCACCGCCGCGATCAACCTCAGCCTCCTCCTCGGCCTGCCGGGATCCTCCCGCAGCGGCTACGGCACACTGACCGGCCAGGGAAACGGCCAGGGCGGCCGCGAGCACGGCCAAAAGGCCGACCAGCTCCCCGGCTACCGCAAGATCACCGATCCCGCCGCCCGCGCCCACGTCGCAAAGGTGTGGGGCGTCGACGAATCACTCATCCCCGGCCCCGGTCTTCCCGCCGTGGAGCTGTTGAAGTCTTTGGGACAGCCCGACGGCGTCCGTTGCCTCTTCGTGCACGGCGCCAATGTTGCGGTGTCAGCCCCCGACGCCGGCGCGGTGATCGAGGGCCTGCGGAGCCTGGACTTCCTGGTTGTCTGCGACTTCTTCATGTCCGAGACGGCGCTGGAAGCCGACCTGGTCCTCCCGGTCACCCAGTGGGCCGAGGAAGAAGGTACCCTGACCAACCTCGAGGGCCGCGTGCTCCGCCGTCGTAAGGCGCTCACCCCTCCCCCCGGCGTCCGCAGCGAATTGTGGCTCATGGCCCGGCTCGCCGAATCGCTCGACGCTCCGTCCACGTTCAGCGACGATCCCGAGACCGTGTTCGAGGAGCTCCGGCTCGCCTCGGCGGGCGGCCTGGCCGACTACTCCGGAATCGACTACGCCATGCTGGATCGAGGAGAGGCTGCCTACTGGCCTTATCCCACCGGTAGTTCGGGAACGCCGCGACTCTTCCTCGACGGTTTCGCGCACGCCAGCGGGCGCGCGGTGATGGTCCCGGTGGCACCGCGGACGCGGTCCCGGCGATCCGCCGTCGTCGGCTCTGATCCTGACCCGCTGACGCTTGTCACCGGGCGGTTGCTGGAACATTACCAATCGGGCGCCCAGACCCGCCGCGTGGCCGAACTCGCCGCCGCGCAGCCGGAGGCGCTCTTGCAGATCCACCCCGCGACGGCGGCCGTCAGGGACATCACCGACGGCGACTTTGTCCGGGTCTCCAACGAACGCGGAGAGGTCCTGTGCAGGGTGGAGCTCAGCAACAGCATCCGGACGGACACCGTCTTCCTCCCCTTCCATTTCCCTGGACTGGGCAGCGCCAACCTGCTCACTGAAGCGGTTACGGATCCCATCTCGGGCATGCCGGAGTTCAAGACCAGCACGGTCTGGGTCCGGAAGGCAGCACTACCAAATATCGAATCGGCGTTGGCTGGCCAGTTGGCTGTTCCAGCGGGCGCCGGCTTGTCAACGCAGGTCAAGGAGGCATCGTGAGCGAGCGAATTGTGGTGGTCGGGTTCGGACCGGTCGCAGCCCGGCTGGTGGACGAACTGTTGCCCGCCGTGCGCGGCGGCCTTGTCCAGCTGCTCGTCGTCGGGCAGGAAAGCGAAGCGGCCTACAACCGTGTCATGGTGGCGGAACTCGGCGTGGGTCGTACTACCGCGGCAGCCCTCGCGATGGCGGACGCTGCCGATTTGGCGGCGGACGGCGTCGAAGTCCGGCTGGGTGTCACCGTCAAACGCATCGACCGCGCACGCCAGCAGCTTGTCCTTTCGGACGGGACCACGCCTGGCTACGACCGTTTGGTGTTCGCCACGGGTTCGCGACCCGTCATTCCGAACCTCACGGGTATCAACCCCGATCCTTCACACCCTGTCCTCCCTCCAGGGGTGACCGCCCTCCGGGACCTCCGCGACGCCGCTCAATTGCGCGACGCCGTGACTGCCGGCAAGCGCGTGATCGTGCTCGGTGGCGGTGTACTCGGCCTTGAAACGGCGTTGGCCGCAGCCGAAGAAGGTGCCCTGGCCACGGTGGTGCACAACGGTTCCTTCCCGCTGGGCCGCAACATCGACCGCGGCGGTGGAGCCGTTCTCGCGGCGAGCTTGCGCAACAGCGGGATCACCATGGTGGGCAACGCCCGTTCCACGGCGGTGGAGCACAATGGCCCCGACGGCATGTTTTCGGCCCTCGTGCTCAACGACGGGTCGCGGATCGAAGGCGACCTTCTTGTCCTTTCCTGCGGCGTGCGCCCCCGGATCGAACTGGCCGAAGGCTGCGGGCTGCCCGCGGCCACCGGCATCCTTGTGGATCACCACTTGCGGACCTATCACGAGCCGCACATGTTCGCCATCGGGGACTGCGCCGAAGTCCGCTGCGCCGATGCCGAGTGCGCCGAATGCCGCACAGCACTTGGCCCCTCCGGGCTGGTGGGACCGGGTTGGCGGCAGGCCGAGTGGCTTGCCGAGTACCTGATCCTTCTTGCCGAAGGCGGCCAGGACGCTGCCGACACCTTGGCACCGCTGCCGCAGGAGAAGCCCGGCGTCGTGGTGTTGAAGGCGCGAGGCATCAACCTGGCGGTCGCTGGCGACAACAGCGCTGAGCCGTGGGATGACGAGCTGTTGTCCGTGGGTGTCTCGGAGGGAACGCCCCGGCGCCAGGTCGCCCAGTGGGCCGATCCCGAACACGGCCGCTACGTCAAAATGACGACGCGGGGCGGCGCGCTCGAAGGACTCGTCACCGTAGGCATGCCGCGCACGGCCGCGGAGCTCGTGATGCTGTTCGAACGCGGCTCCGAGTTGCCAGCAGACCGTTCACTCCTCCTACGCCTGGACGGGCCGGACCAGCTCGGCTCTTCCGCTTCGAATGATGATCCGCAGCGCACAGTGTGCCGCTGCGCAGGCGTCAGCGGCGCGAGCATCGAGGAAGCCGTGTTGGATGGCTGCTCGTCCGTGCCGGAAGTTTCCAAGGCGACCCGCGCGGGGACGGGGTGCGGAGGGTGCCATGGGGACATCAAGGGGATTATCGAGAAGCATTTCCAGGGCGTTGCGGCGTAGGGGTTGCCGCGCCGCGCCACGTGAACAGGCCCTCCCGGTCCCGGTCGGTGAGCTTCGCGGCGTCGAGGAAGGTGTGGAGATCGAATTTTTCCAAGGCATCCCGGAAGGCGCCTTCAGTTGTTGTGCCGTGTTGCCGGCATAGTTCCTCAAGCCTAGGTTCGACGTTGTTTCGCTCGCCTCTGGCCGCCCGCGCATCGCCAAGCCTGACGGTTTCCAGATAGTCATCGACGATGCATTCGGGGTCTGTGCCGATTGCGTGAAGCAGAGCCATGGCGAGCAGGCCAGTCCGGTCCCTGCTTTGTTTTCTGTCGGATCCCCCATGTGCCCTAGTAAACCAGAGCGTGCAAGTCGCCCTTCTGGATAATCACCCAAGCGCGCATCCTTGCAGCTAGGTCACCTCGCGGGCGCGTGGTCGCCATCTGGTCGATCGGACCCGGCACATCACACTCTCAAGGCAGGTAACACCGACACGCGCGATCACACATGGAAGTAGCGGTTCTTGCGTGGTTGTTGGCGTGGGTCGATGTGGGGTGGCGGGATGAACCAGGGCACGCCTGTTTGGACTTGGATGTGCCACTCTTCCTTGTGGATCAGATGGTGGTGGTGGCTGCACAGCAAGACACCATTGTCGACACTGCTTGGTCCACCCCGCGACCAGTACTCGATGTGGTGGGCTTCGCACCACGGGGCCGGCATGGTGCACGAAGGGAACGCGCAGCCTTTGTCCCGGGCGGTAATGGCCTTACGGATGTGCGCCGGGAAGATCCTGGAGGACCGGCCGATGTCCAGCACCTGGCCGTCGCCGCCGAGGACGACGGGAATGATGTCGGCGTCGCAGGCGATCTTCCGCAGCGTGGCCGCCGGGACCGGGCCGGTGAACGTAAAGCTCCCCGTGCCGCGTTGCGACCCGCCGGAGCGCCCGGCTTGTCCAGATTGCCCGAGGAACGTGAGCTGCTCCGCGTCTTTCAGCGCTGCCAGGAGCTCCCGGTGATCGATGGTGGCCATGATCTGGGGGCGTTGGCCTCCGGCCGCAGGCAGTGCACCGGTGGCGAGGGCAATCTTGCAGGCGCCCAGCAACCCGTCCAGGAGTTTTTGCGCCCTCGTGCGGCGGTCCAGGGACGCGGCATCATCACCTGAACCACCCGGCAGAGCATCCGCCCGGCCGTCCGTCGGAGCGTTTGCCGGCCCGCTCCCGCCGTCTCCGCCGCCCGCGTCCACCGCATGGTCCCCGGGTCCGGGCTCCCCGGACGTGCGGCTCCGGGGATTGGTGGCCGTGTTCATGACGGTGAGCAGGTGCTCGTACTGGTCCTGGGTGGCGAAGATCTCCACATGCTGCAGCCCGTGTTTGGGTTTCCGCAGGAAAGCGCCCTGGAGGTGGCGCAAGGCTTCTTCGCTGGGCTCGGCCCCGTCCTGGTCGATCGCGTCGGTCCAGCGGCGGGCGATCCTGGCCAGGAAATCGGCGTCGTTCTCGGCCGCCGTCATGGTCAGCGCGTGTTCCATGTCCGCGGCTGTCTCCGCGCTGCACCGTGGCCGGACCCGGTCCAGGGCCATCGTAATGGTGGTCGCCGGCCGGGCCGCGATGCTCCCGCAGGCCAGGGCCGCGGCCACTTCCCCATATCGCGGCTGGATCCTTTGACCTGTAAGTGAGCGGCCCGGCAGCAGATCCTCCGCCAGGGCAAGGCGGCGACGGGCCTCCGCCGAGCCGATCCGCAGCAGCGAGCGCAGGTGCTCGCCCGTGTTCCGGAACTCCCTGACCGCGGCCCGGGCGTCACCGGCAGCGAGCCCGCCGCCGTCGACGTCGACCCTGGCCCCGGCTGCTCGAGCTTCAGGTTCGGCGCTGCGGGGACCATCGCTGGAGCCGCCCTCCCCGGCGTCGGCTCCCCAGCCCGTCGTCCAGCCGGTCCCCCAGGCCGGCTCCTGCTGCCGGACCCGGTGCAACTGCCCCGCGGCGACGAGCTGCAAGTAGTCCAGGGTGCGGGAGAGTTCCTCCACGCCTGAGGCAAACGCGGCGGAGTCCTGCAACCCCAGCGTCCCGACGTCGTCCACAGCCGTCCGTGCCAGCGAGCGCAACGCCGCGAGTGCGCCCTCAAGAACACCCTGCGGACCACCGCGACCGCCGTCGTGACGGCTGTCGCGATCCTCGGGCGGATCCAGCAGAGCGAGCCGACGCGGCCCCGGCATTTGACCCGCCGCTTGAGCAGCCGCCGTCACCATCCGCGGCTCGCGCACCTTATGGAACACGACGAACCCGCCGCCGGGCGCAGCGGCCTGGCGGGTAGTGAGGTGTCCGATCGCTTCCATACCCAAAGCATCTCAGGAGGCTCTGACAAAATAGCCGACCCACTGATCTGGAACGCACATGCGATCTGGGCCTGACGTGAGCTACAACATCACGGTCCTGCCAGCGGCCCTTCGGCAACTGCGCAAGCTCCCTCCCGAGGGCCGCCGCCGGGTCCAAGCAGCCATCGAGTTGCTGGCCGAGACTCCGCGCCCACCCGGCGCCAAGAAGCTGGCAGGGCGGGTCGAGTGGCGCGTCCGAACGGGAGATTATCGGGTGCTCTACCGGATCGACGACGGCCGACTCGTCATCGTCGTCCAAAGTGCTTGATCTGGTTTCACGCGACGGAAAATGCCCCACGACACGCGAATTCGCGCGTCGTGGGGCATTTTCTGTGTCGCAGGATCGAATGCGAGTCGAGAGCCAAGCCCTACATATGCACGTGCAGCCGCCGCGCCGCTTCCGAGATGGAACCGGTCAGCGATGGGTACACCGTGAAGGTGCTTGCGAGGTCGTCGACGTGCAGTTTCTGCTTCACGGCAACGGCGATCGGATAGATGAGCTCGGAGGCATTCGGACCGATGACGACGCCACCGATCACGGTGCCCGAGCCCTTGCGCGCAATGATCTTCACGAAGCCGTCCTTGGTGTTGCGCATCTTGGCGCGGGCATTGCTCAGCAGGGACAGCATGACCACATCACCCTGGTACTTGCCCGATTCGAGGTCGGCCTCGGAGACGCCCACAGAGGCGATTTCGGGTGAAGTGAAGATGTTGGAAGCCACTTGGTGGAGCTTGATCGGCATGACGGCGTCGCCCAGGAAGTGCGCAACAGCGATGCGGCCCTGCATGGCAGCGACCGAGGCGAGGGCCAGGATTCCGGTGCAATCACCGGCGGCATAGATGTTCGGCGCCGTGGTGCGGGAGACGCCGTCGACCTTGATGTGGCCGGACTCAGTGACAGCCACGCCCGCCTCTTCGAGTCCGATTCCGGCCGTGTTGGGGATGGAGCCAACACAGACGAGGCAGTGGCTGCCCGAGACGGTGGTGCCGTCGCCAAGCGTCACCTTAACACCGCCGTCGGTCCTTTCAACGGCCTCCGCGCGTGAGCGGGACAAGACGCGCACGCCGCGGCGCTTGAAGACACCTTCAAGGACCTGGGCCGCGTCCGTGTCCGAGCCGGGCAGGACCTGGTCGCGGCTCGAAATCAGGGTGACGTTCGAACCAAGGCCGTTGTAGGCCGAAGCGAATTCGGCGCCGGTGACGCCGGAACCGACGACAATCAGGTCTTCCGGAAGTTCCTCGAGGTTGTAGATCTGTGCCCAGTTCAGGATGCGCTCACCGTCGGGCTTTGCCGTGGGCAGTTCGCGGGGGTGGGCGCCGACGGCGAGAAGAATGGCATCGGCGGTAATTGTCTTGACACCCTCCGAGGTAATGACCTCGATGGTGTGGTTGTCCAGGAGTTTTCCGGAGCCCATCAGGATCTCCACGCCAAGGTGCTCAAGGCCCACCCGGATGTCGTCCGACTGCTCCCGCGCGAGGTGCAGGACACGGTCGTTGATGTGGCCCAGGTCCGCGCGCATGCCCGGCGCCACATCGCTGCCGTCGACGGCGAACTTGACTCCCAGCTCCCCCGCCTCGCCGACGCGGGTCATGAGATCCGCCGTCGCGATCAGGGTTTTGGAGGGTACGACGTCGGTGAGGACGGCTGAGCCGCCGAGTCCGGCGCGCTCGATGAGGGTTACCCTCGCTCCCAAGTGCGCCGCGACCATGGCCGCTTCATATCCGCCTGGACCTCCGCCCAGGATCGCGATTCGTGGTGAGCTGAAGTCAGGATGCATGGTCACAATGTTCCATTCTCACTTAATGCGGGCGGACCTGCCACTAAGCCCCACCTGAGAACGCCTTTAGAGGCCGCTTACCTGCCCAACTGCGCCCTGTTCAACAACGCGCGCAGCACTGTAGTTTGTACCAGTGAGTAACACAGAGCTGATGAATACAGACCCATTCGAGGCCGCCAAAGCTGCGGCCGACTACATCGCGGCGGAGACCGGCGTCGAAACCCACGACGTCGCACTCGTGCTCGGCTCAGGCTGGGGCGCCGCTGCGGATCTCATAGGCGAAACGACGGCGACCCTCACGGCGTCGGAAGTTCCCGGCTTCCACGCTCCTGCCGTTGAGGGGCATGTGGGCACCATCCGCTCGGTCCTGACCAAGGAAGGCAAGCGGGCCCTCGTTCTCGGCGCGCGTACCCACTACTACGAAGGCAAAGGCGTCCGCGCTGTAGTCCACGGCGTACGCACAGCCGCGGCGGCCGGATGCCAGACCCTGGTGGTGACCAACGGCTGCGGTGGCCTGAACGAAGCCTGGACCCCCGGCACACCCGTGCTGATCAGCGACCACATCAACCTGACGGCGGCTTCTCCCCTTGAAGGCGCCACGTTCGTGGACCTCACGGACCTGTACTCCTCGCGCATCCGCGGACTGGCCCGCGAAGTGGATCCGACGCTCGACGAAGGCGTCTACGCCCAGTTCACCGGCCCGCACTACGAAACTCCGGCCGAGGTCCAATACGCCAAGCGAATCGGCGCGGACTTGGTGGGCATGTCCACCGCTCTGGAAGCCATCGCCGCCCGGCACGCAGGTATGGAGGTCTTCGGCATCTCCCTCGTGACCAACCTGGCCGCCGGCATCAGCCCGGTACCGCTGAGCCACCAGGAAGTCATCGAGGCAGGACAGACGGCGGGCGCACGCATTTCGCGCCTCCTGGCGGACATCATCGCCAAGCTTTGATCGAATAGCCGGGAGCCCAGGCTCCCGGCTATTCCGGAGTTCGTAGCGCAGTAGAATTTGAGTGATTCTCCGCCCCAAGCGCTCGAACCGGAAGGACCGCCGATCATGACATCCGCGCCTTTCCGGTTCTTGCGGACCAGCCTGGTCGGCTCGATCATTCTTGGATTGGCCGCGGGTGGGCACCTTGCCGGCGGCGGAAACCTTCCGGCACCGGCGATTTTGGCGGCGCTCTCTGCCCTGACAATCCTCCCTGTCGCCATCCTGACGCGCGCCCGGCTTTCGCTTCCCGTCGTCGCAGGGCTGCTGGGAGCCGGACAGCTCTGCCTTCACTGGGCATTCTGCGCCCTGTCCGGAACGTCCACCGCGGCATCGTTGCAGTCCGGGCATGCAGGACATGTTCCCTTGGCGTCAACCCCGGAAACCGTAAGCGCCATCGCCTCAGCCCACGCTGCCGCCAGCGACTGGCACATGCTCGGGGCGCACTCAGTCGCAACCCTGGGCACGGCCCTGGTCCTCGCGCGCGGCGAACAAGCACTGTGGGCACTGGCAGCGTGGCTGCGGCCGCTGGTCCAACTGCCTGCTCCAACAGCGATTCAGCCACTCCGAACCTCTGCTCCGTGCCCGACCCCGGTTGTGCATCCACGCAGCCTTCCCGGCCTTCGGCTTCCTTCCCTGCGCGGCCCGCCAGCCCTGATGCCCGCCGTCTGAGACTCTCCCTTTCACATATAGCCAGGGACAGGCGGCACCTCGCTGCCTTCACCGGTCCGGACCTCCGTCCGCCCCGGTCCCCAAACCGCATTTCCTTTGTGAAAGGGCATCATTGCCATGAAGACCTCCTACCGCCGTACCCTCAAAACCGCCTGCGCCGCGACGATGGCCGCCGGGCTGCTCGCCTTCGGCATCTCCGCAGCGTCCGCACACGTCAACGTCAATCCCGACGACCCCGCAGCAGGCGGCTACACCCACCTGACCTTCAACGTTCCCAACGAGTCCCCGACGGCCAAGACCAACAAGCTCGAAGTATCACTCCCCACGGATACGCCCTTCAACTCTGTGTCCGTGAAGCCGGTCGAGGGCTGGACGGCCGAGCTCGTCACCACCACCCTGCCAAAACCCGTCACGGTTGGAGGGGCAACGGTGACCAAGGCGGTCAGTTCGGTCGTCTGGACCGCGGACGCCGCACACCAGATCGGGCAGAACGAATACCAGGCGTTCTCGATCTCGGTGGGTGTACTCCCCGACGCCGGCACCACCGTGACGCTGCCAGCCACGCAGAGCTACACCGACGGCACGGTGGTGAAGTGGGACGAGAAGACCGTTGAGGGGCAGCCTGAACCGGAGCACCCGGCTCCCTCGTTCGTCACCACCGCGAGCGACGCAGCCGCATCGGCGGCTCCCGCGTCCTCCCCGTCCGTGACCCCGGCGCCGTCGGCCGCGGCATCGACGACATCCAGCGACGCAGGATCCACGGCTGGCTGGTTCGGACTCGCGGTCGGCCTCATCGGCCTGGCCGCGGGCGTCACCGCCTTGGTGCGAACCCGCTCCACGAAGGCCAAATAGCCCCCCTCGAACGAGCGAACTGCCCGCGCCGGACCCCGGCGCGGGCAGTTTTGTATCCCGCTCCAGCCGGACCACGAATCCCACCAACGACAGCCGTCCCCACGGCAATTTTCCGACTCCTGTCAAGTCAATTCGCCCCCGCGTTAATGGCATGTGAACTTTTCAAATAAATCAGATTTATTCAGAAACATTTGACCCGCCGCGCTTTCCATGGCACGCGCGCGGTGTAAAAATGTAAACGCTTGCGCACATATGTCTGACATGTGCTCCAGAGCCCGGAACGGCACTCGAAACACGGCTTGCAACCGCATCATGCGCACGTCAAGCTTTGAACGGTCCCGGCAAGTCGACGTGCCGGACCGAAGGATGGGGGCTTCCTAAGAATCCCCCGTCCACCCGACACGATGGCGTTCCCGACGACGCCATTGGTGTTACGGGAACGCCGGAGTGCGGACCAGGCCTTGCGCCAATTCCACGTAGTCCAACCTCCGCGAGAAGAGCAAGCATGAAATCTCACTCAACCCCCAACAGGCCACGCCGACGCCTGCGGTCTGTAGCCGCTTTTGCGGCCGCTGCCAGTGTGGCCGCGACGGTGCTCATGGCATCCCCGGCAGCCCAGGCAAACCTGCCTGCCGACAAGCCGGCCACCACGATGCCGGCTCCCACGCCGGGATTCCCGCTTCCGACGGTCCACACGCAACAAGCCTTAGATCCCGCCGCAAACTTCACGTCCAAGTGGACGCGGGCGGATGCCAAGCAGATCATGGCCCAGAGCAACCCGAACGTGACCGCCGGCCAGAACTCCATGAGCCCCAACGTCACCATGCCGGAGATCCCGAAGGACTTCCCGGCCATGAACGACGACGTGTGGGTCTGGGACACGTGGTCCCTGACCGACCAGAACGCCAACCAGATCAGCTACAAGGGCTGGGATGTCATCTTCTCCCTCGTCGCCGATCGCCACGCGGGTTACGGCTTCGACCAGCGCCACTGGAACGCCCGCATCGGCTACTTCTTCCGCAAGACCAACGCAGACCCCGCGAAGGACAAGTGGAACTACGGCGGACACCTGTTCCTGGACAACACCTCCATCGGCAACACCGAATGGTCCGGTTCCACGCGCCTCATGCAGGGTGACCACGTCAACGTGTTCTACACGGCCACCACGTTCTACGACCGTGCAGAGCGCAACGCGGGCGGAGGCGGGATCGCTCCGGACGCAGTCATTGCCAAGGCCCTCGGCAACATCCACGCCGACCAGAACGGCGTGACCTTCGACGGCTTCCAGCACACCAAGCTGCTCGAACCGGACGGAAAGCTATACCAGACCAAGGCCCAGAACGCCGGCTTCGCCTTCCGTGACCCGTACACGTTCGAAGACCCGGCCCACCCAGGCCAGACCTTCATGGTCTTTGAGGGCAACACCGCCGGAAACCGCGGCTCCTACAAGTGCACCGATGCTGATCTCGGTTACCAGGCAGGCGATCCCCACGCCGAAAACACCAACACGGTCAACACCACCACCGGTTCCTGGTTCCAGACCGCGAGCGTGGGCCTGGCCGTCGCAGACAACAAGGACCTGACCCAGTGGCACTTCCTGCCGCCGATCCTGTCCGCCAACTGCGTCAACGACCAGACCGAGCGCCCGCAGATCTTCATCCAGAATGAAAACGGCAAGAACAAGTACTACCTGTTCACGATCAGCCACCAGTTCACCTACGCCGATGGCATGCGTGGTCCCGACGGCGTCTACGGCTTTGTTGGCAACGGTGTCCGTTCGGACTTCCAGCCGGTGAACAACTCGGGCCTCGCGCTCGGCTCGCCGACCGACTTGAACCTGCCGGCGAACAACCCGAGCGGCACCCAGTCGGCACAGCAGAACGGCCGTCAGTTCCAGGCCTACTCGCACTATGTGCAGCCGGGCGGCCTGGTGCAGTCCTTCATCGACAACGTTGACGGAGTCCGTGGAGGGTCCCTCTCCCCTACGGTAAAGATCAACTTCGCCGGTGGCGTCACGCAGGTTGACCGCAGCTTCGGCAAGAACGGCCTCGGCCCGTTCGGCTACCTCCCCACCAACGTCCGCGTCGGCGGGGAAGGCCTCTACAAGTAGGCCACAGGCAAAAACAGCCGGGCAGGCAGGGGATTCGCTGCCTGCCCGGCAACATGGGGCGCCCGGTTCACCCCGGGCGCCCTGCTCCACAACCCAGGAAGTCCCATGCTCCACTCCCCCCAACGCCCGTTCCGGCCCGCTCGCAAGGCGGCACTCGCCGTCGTCGCCGTCCTCATCGCAATGTTCGCGAGTTCCTGCACCCCGACGCCGGACGCGTCGCCATCCGCCGGCGGCACCACCGGCGGCACCGCCGTCGGGATGGCTGCCCCCGCACCATCCGAATCGGACCCATGGCGGCCCGCCGCTCACCTCACGGCGTCGCAAAACTGGATCAACGATCCCAACGGGCTTGTCTACGAAAACGGCACCTATCACGCGTTCTACCAGCACAATCCGCACGGCAACTTCTGGGGAGACATGTCGTGGGGTCATTCCACCAGCACGGATCTGGTGCACTGGACCCAGAAACCGGTAGCCATGGAGGGCACCGCCAGTGAGGAAATCTTTTCCGGCGCCATCGTTCCGGACACCAAGAACGCCTCCGGCCTGGGCACCGCTGGAAACCCGCCGCTGGTAGCCCTCTACACCAGCTCGTACGGCGACGGCGGGGCGCTGCCCAAGGGCAGCCAGGCCCAGTCCGTGGCCTACAGCCTGGACCATGGAACGTCCTGGACCAAGTACAAGGGCAATCCGGTGCTCAGCCTGAATCCGGCGTCGAACAACTTCCGGGATCCGAAGATTACCTGGTACGAGCCCGGCAAATACTGGGTCATGACCACGGTGGTAGCTGACGCCCAGGTGGTGAAACTCTTCAAATCCACCGACCTGCTGCACTGGGACTTCCTCAGCGACTTCTCGGGAGTGGGCGCCCAGGGCGGGCTCTGGGAAGTTCCCGAGCTGCTCCAGATGGACGTCGACGGCGGCAACGGCCTGAAGAAGTGGGTCATGATCCTGAGCATCAACCCGGGAGGCATCGCAGGAGGCTCCGGCATGCAGTACTTCGTGGGCAATTTCGACGGCACACGGTTCACGGCGGAAAACGCGGCAAAGCCGGGCGACGCGCTGACGGAATCGCAATGGCTTGACCATGGTGCGGACTTCTATGCGGCCAACACCATCACCGGGGCTCCTGGTGGAAAGCCGGTGCTTCTCGGCTGGATGGGGAACTGGGACTATGCGCAATCCGTCCCGAGCACGCCATGGCGCGGGTCAATGGCCATCCCCCGGCAGCTCACCCTCGCAGCCACAGGAAGCCGTTTCGAGCTCCATTCGAGCATCGCCCAGGCTGCCGCGGATGCGCTCACGGACACCAAGACCAGTGAAGTACATGGCAAAAACCTCACCGTCACCGATTCAACGGAACCCCTCGGCGGCGATTTCGGAACCCGAACCCAGCTGATCGACGCCGAGATGGACGTTGCGGGCGCCTCCGAGGCCGGATTGGTACTGCGGGCTTCGGCGGACGGGAAGGCAGGCCTCCGGATCTCGTACAACCGCGCAAGCCAGACCCTCAAAGTGGACCGCTCTGCAGCCGGGACCTCCAACTTCTCGCCGAAATTCAGCCCCTACCACCAAGCCTCCGTGCCCCTGAAGGACGGCAAGGTCCGTCTCCGCATCCTCTTGGATTCCTCGTCGGTGGAGGTCTTCACACAAGACGGCTCGGTAGTCATCTCGGACATCTTCTTCCCGCAATGGGGGAACACGGGTGCGGCAGCGTTCAGTGCAGGCGGCCCGGCGAGCTTCGTCCTCACCACCACGCGGCAGCGACCCTGACGCTGGGGAGCCCAACTGACTCGCATTAGTTGTCGTTTAGACGCCTCATAACGACAACTAATGCGAGTCAGTTGGGTGGCGTGGGCCGGACTGTGACGGCTGACATAGCCGGTGACCTCGGCATTCATTCCCTTTGACGATAGCTTTATCCCTATGACATCGAGCGATGCCGAATTTGAAAAGCTGATATCCGACGCCGGCGAGTGGGCTGCCCAGGACCCGGACCCGGTCACTGCGGCAGCGCTGTCCGAGCTGGCCGGACTCGCCTCCAATGGCGTCGCCGCGGCCCGTCAACAGCTTGAAGACAGCTTCAGCGGAACGCTGCAGTTCGGTACCGCTGGGCTCCGTGCCGCCCTCGGTCCTGGTCCCAACAGGATGAACCGCGTAGTGGTGCGCCGGGCAGCGGCAGGTTTGGCGGCCTTCCTCAAGGACGCCGTTGAGGCGGCTGCCCCGGGAACGCGGCCGCGCGCCGTCGTCGGCTATGACGCTAGGCACAACTCGGACGTCTTCGCACGGGAGTCCGCAGCCATCTTCACGGCCGCGGGAATCGAGACCTTCCTGATGCCTTCGGCGCTTCCCACCCCGTTGTTGGCTTACGCGGTCCGTTCGCTTGATTGCGACGGCGGTGTCATGGTCACAGCGAGCCATAACCCGCCGCAGGACAACGGTTACAAGGTGTACTTGGGCGGCCGGGCCGTGGAGGAAAGCGGCCGCGGGTCCCAGATCGTGGCACCCTACGATTCGCAGATCGCGGCAAGCATCGAAGCCGTGGGCCCTTTGGATTCCATCCAACTGGCCGAGTCCGGCTGGACTGAACTGCCCGCTTCCATCACCGGGGAGTATGAGGCCGCGATGGCCGGCCTCGCCGACGTCGAGAATTTCCCGGCCCGTCAACTGAAGATCGTTTTGACCCCCATGCATGGCGTGGGTGGTGAGACTGCGGTGTCTGTGCTGAATGCGGCAGGCTTCACCGACGTCTCAGTCGTGGAAGAGCAAGCAGAACCGGATCCGGACTTCCCCACCGTCAGTTTTCCGAACCCGGAAGAGCCCGGCGCACTGGACCTGGCTTTGGCGGCAGCGGCGCGTTTGGGTGCCGATATCGTGCTGGCGAACGACCCCGACGCCGACCGCGCGGCCGTAGCGGCACAGGACCCGGATACGGGTGCTTGGCGGATGTTGCGGGGCGACGAAGTGGGCGCCTTACTTGGGGCACATGTGGTGGCCCGGCACGCCGCGGATGTGCGGCAAGGCGATTCAACACGGGGCGTTTTCGCCAACTCAATCGTCTCGTCCCGGCTGCTTTCCCGCATCGCGGCGGCGGCCGGCTTCGCCCACGAGGAAACGCTCACGGGATTCAAGTGGATTTCCCGGGTGCCGGGACTTGTGTACGGCTACGAGGAAGCCCTGGGCTACTGCGTTGCACCCGAACTCGTCAGGGACAAGGACGGCATTTCCGCCTCCTTGCTCATCGCCGAACTAGCGGCGGCGGCCAAAGCCGAAGGAAAGACGATCTTCGACACCTTGGATGAGATCTACCTGGTGCATGGATTGCATGCGAGCGACCAGCTCAGCATCCGGGTGGCGGACCTTGGTTTGCTGGACGCCATGATGAACCGGCTCCGGGCCGATCCGCCGGAGTCCTTTGGCGGTTCCGCCATCGAGACCTTTGTGGATTTGGCCCAGGGAAGCGAGCAACTGCCGCCGACGGACGGCCTCCTCTACCTGACCAAGGACCTAAGCCGCGTCATCATCCGGCCCAGTGGCACCGAGCCAAAGCTCAAGTGCTACCTGGAGGTCATCAAGTCGGTCGGTTCGGCGGCGGAACTCGCCGAAACCCGGCACGCCGCGCGGACCACTTTGGACCACATTCTTGCCGATGTCCGCGAGGCGCTCGGGCTCTGAGCGCTTCGGCTCCACGACGGACGACGGCGGTGCGCGGCTGGGGGCTCCGGGCTACAGTTCGACTTCGATGAAGCCGTCAACCATGCGGGTCTTGAATGCCGGAAGCCGGAGCCCGGGGTTGGAATAGCACTCACCGGTCTGCAGGTCGTAGACCTCCTTGTGCAACGGCGAGGCGATAGTGGGGCGTGATCCCCGGGAGCCGGTGATCCCCCGGGCCATGACATTGGCCAGGGTTGCAGGGTCCTGCTGGGCGACTGCGTAGACATTGTCGGCATCGAGGCGGAAGAGCGCCACCTGCACGCCGTCGATCAACGCCGCCTCGCCCCAAGCCGGTTCCAGCTCGTCCAACGGGCATACACGGTGCCAGCCGGACTCGGTCGGCGCGCTCGTCAGTTGTTCTTCCCGTTCCAGAATGACGGTCATGCCAACCCCTCTCGCTATGCCTGCAGCCGGACAAATGCTGTCCTTTCCTTCAGGCGGTGGCCGCCGAGCGGCCATATCTTCAAGGTAGGCGGGGAGTGTTTCACTCGAATGCAGTCAATGTGTCGGGTGCGTAAAAGAGACCTCACGGGTCCCGACATCCAATCGTGACCCAGAAGTTAAGATCACGAAACAAAAGGGAAACTGAGGAGAAACTGCCCGTCCGTAGTCTGAAGTGACAAGTTGCGGAGCACGTTCTGCGGCGTATGCGAAAGGCCACCAGTGACCGGACACACTTCCACCCCAGAAAACCAGCGCCGTATTGTTGTCGCCGGCGGAGGCCCTGCGGCCCACCGTTTTGCCGATGCCATGCATACCCGCGGTCTCGAGGGCTGGCACGTCACGGTCCTGACCGAGGAAGCCCACGTTCCGTATGACCGGGTCACCCTGAGCAAGGCGCTGACCGATGTGGACTATGACCTCACCTTGGGCGACATGTCCATGTGGGAGCACGAATCCATCTCCCTGCGCACTGGCGAGCGGGTGGTCAAGATCAACCCCGAAGCCAAATCCGTGGAAACCGCGGCCGGCAACACTTACGACTACGACCACCTGGTGGTGGCCACCGGCTCGGACGCGGCACAGCTCCCCTTCCCTGGCGGTGAGCTCGCCCATGTCTACCGCACCCTCGACGACGTCTGGGCCATCAACAAGGCCATCGCCGAACTCACGGAGAAGCTTGGCCGGACCGTCAGGACCGTGACCATCGGCGGCGGCCTCCTCGGCTTGGAAGCAGCGGCGGGCACCATGGAGTTGGGCGCACAGGCCACCGTCATCAACGGTTCACGCTGGCTCATGAACGCCCAGCTGGACGAGGGCGCAGGCCAGGCACTGGGCCGTCTGGTCACCGCCAAGGGACTCGAAGTCCTGACGGGAACCTACCCCGCCGAAGTATTGTCCGACGACGACGGCCAGGTCACCGGCGTCCTCATGAAGGACGGCCGCGTCATCCCCGCCGACATGGTTATCGCGTCCATCGGCATCCGCCCCCGCGATGAACTGTTCCGCGGAACGGAAGGCGCCGCGGACGGCCCCACCGCTGAACAGCTGTTCGAACTCGGCAAGAAGGGCGGCGTGGTCATCAACGACCACTGCGCCACCCCGGTCCCCGGCATCTTCGCCATTGGTGAAGTCGCCAACTTCGATGGCATGTGCCTGGGGCTCGTGGCTCCGGCGAACACCATGGCTGAGATCGTGGCCGACCGGCTGCACGGCGGCCAAGCGACGTTCCCCGGCTTCGACACCGCCACCAAG
>NZ_JBFRGL010000015.1:0-91598 GCF_052115325.1 Arthrobacter sp. 2RAF22
GCCTTCTTTTTTCACGAGGTTCTTCAGGCCCACGAATTCCGGGCCCATCTGGACCTTGGCCTTGATCCACTCGGGCTTGCGTTCGACCGGGACGGCTTTGTTGCGCTGTTCAACGCGCAGCAGCTTACGGCCTTCAGGTGCCAGGGTCATGAGGAACTCCATAATTCAGGTGGCGCGGACGCACCACGATGATTCGGTTCCTCCCCGCTCTGTATTGGACCTGAGAGTTTCCGCGTCCCTGCCTTGCGGCTGGACGCTTGCACCGTCGGTGAGTCCGGTTGCCCGGGCTGCTTTCCAGAGTTGCCTTGCCGCGGCGGTACATGGGCCTGAGAGATTCCTGGGGAGGATTTGCTCCTACGGCGCCTGCTGAAACGTACCGGCAGGGCTCTCCCGCCGCAGATCATAAGCGTGTGCCGCCTTCCGGTGACACGTCTCACATGGTATCCGGTGCCTGTGCGGCACGCAAAGGGCACGTGAGCATTCGTGAAGCTAAATCCTGCGGTAACTAAGGTCGAAGATCATGCGCCCGGCCTCGTGGGCCTTGTTTTCGAAGCTGGTGCGGATGCGGCCATCGAAGCGCGGAGCCCATCCGCCTACGTGGTCCACTCCCTCGTTGGGGCCGGTGTGCTCGGTGCTGACCGGTGCCCGGCCTTCCTTGACGGGGGCCCCGCCCACCATGGATTCGACTCCGGATTCCCACACTTGGGTGAGGGGGCTGTCCGCGCCGGCCCGCTCGCCGTCGTGCAGGTTTTCAAACTCGGTTGAGCCGGCCAGGACCTCGCGGACGTGGACGGCGTAGTTGGACCAGTCGGTGGCGATCCGCCACAGGCCACCCTTCTTGAGGGACCGCGCAGCGAGTTCGGCGAACGCGGGCTGGATGAGGCGGCGTTTGTGGTGCCGGGACTTGTGCCAGGGGTCGGGGAAGAAGACCCAGAGCTCGCTCACCGAACCGGCAGGAAGCATGGTAGCCAGGACCTCGGGCGCGTTGGCTTCGACCACCCGGACGTTGCTGAGCCCGCGGCTGTTGATCTTGATCATGGTGTTGGCCAGGCCCGGGGTGTAGACCTCCACGGCGAGGAAGTCCTTGTCCGGGTTCTCCTCCGCAGCGTGGCATACGGCATCGCCGAGTCCCGAACCGATTTCAACGATCAGCGGTGCCTTGCGCCCGAACTCCGCTTCGGCGTCGAACACGTAGTCCGGGTGCACCGAGGTGTTGGCGACATGCCGCGGGACCTGGATGGCCCAGCGGTCCGAGTGCTCTTCCCACGCTGCCTGGCGGCGGCCCTGGAGGCGCGTCCCGCGGCGCACGAAACTGACCGGCCGGCCGCCGTAGGTGCCGAAGGAGGCCTGGCTCCCTGGGGTCACGGGGCGCGAAGACTGCGGTGTTTCAGGGGATTCTGGGGTTTCACTCATCCCCTCCAGAATACCGTTGCAGGACCAAACGCCCGCGGCGGAACCTGCGCACTCTCCCGTCACGAGGCGCCCGCCCACGGGAGTGACTGCCAGAATGGGTTGGTGACCCCCGCTTCAAGCGCCCCCAAGAACACCAAGCCACACTCCGGCGTCGCCGAGGTACTTGTCGACGCCGAGATCGACGAGCTCCCCGCCGCCGAGCCCACCCAGGTCAAGACGCGCGGCGGACTCGTCTTCCTGGGGATCTGCCTGGTGCTCATAGGGCTGAACCTGCGGACGGTCTTCTCGAGCTTTTCGGCTGTCCTTCCGGAAGTCACCGCCGACGCCGGTCTGCCGGGCTGGGCGGTGGTTGTCCTCACCACCGTGCCGGTGACCTTGCTGGGTGTCTTCGCTCCGCTGGCGCCCATCCTGGCCCGCCGTTTCGGTGCCGAGAGGGTGCTGCTCGGCGCGATGGCCGTGCTGACAGCGGGGCTGCTGATCCGACCCGTGGACCTCGCCGGAGCGGGGCACTTGCCCGCACTGCTCACCGGAACCGCGGCGTGCGGCGCCGCGATCGCCCTGTGCAACGTGCTGCTGCCCGGCGTGGTCAAGCGCGACTTCCCGCATCGGCTCGGACTCATGGGCGGTCTGTATACGACGGCGATTTGCGCGTCTGCCGCGCTTGGTGCCGGTTTCACCTACCCCGTCTTCACGGCGGCCGGGCACTGGACCTCGGCGCTGTGGTTCTGGGCGCTGCCCGCCGCCGTCGTACTTTTGCTTTTCCTGCCGCTGGCGATCCGCCAGCACCCCGTCCGCCACAACGCGGCCGACGGCGGTGCGAACGTCTGGCGTTCCGCCGTCGCCTGGCAGGTCACCGCCTTCATGGTGTTGCAGGCGATGATGTCCTTCAGCGTGTTCGCCTGGTTGGCGCCGATCCTGCGTGATCGCGGGATCGACGGCGGGACGGCCGGCTTGATCGTGTCCGTGTCGATTGTCCTGCAGATGCTTGGTTCGTTCGTTGCTCCGGGGCTAGCGGCCCGGTTCAAGGATCAGCGCGTCATCAACACCGTGGTGGCGCTCATGACCGGGGGTGGCTTTGCCTTGAGCATTTTCGGCCCCACGGACCTGATCTGGGTGTGGACCGGACTGTTGGGCCTTGGCCAGGGGAGCCTCACGGCCGTGGCGTTGACCATGATCATGCTGCGTACCCGCGATTCGCACACCGCCGCGCACCTTTCGGGCATGATGCAGGGCGTCGGCTATGGCTTGGGCTCCACGGGAACACTGATGGTCGGCCAGTTGCACCAAGCGACCGGTGGCTTCGCCGCAGCCGGCATCCTGTTCCTCGTGGTGGGGTCCCTGGCGGCCTTCTTCGGGTTCCGCGCCGGTCGGAACCGCTACGTCGGCTAGCCCGACTGACTCGCAGTTGTTGTCGTTTTCAGGGCTCAAAACGACGTTAACTGCGAGTCAGTTGGGTCCGAAAGGGGGAGGTTAGTGCGTCAGGTCCTTGCCCTTGGTTTCCGGGATCATGAAGGCGAACGCGATACCGATGGCCAACAGGATCACGGCGTAGACGTTGAACATGTTGGCTTGGCCGATGCTGCCGAGCCACGTCTGCAGGTACGGGGCCGTCCCGCCGAAGACCGCAACGCAGATGGAGTACGGGACGCCGACGCCGACGGTGCGGATCTTGGTCGGGAACAGTTCGGCGTACACGGCCGGGACAATCGAGGCGCTGCCGGCAATGAAAAACAACATCACGGACATCGAAACGGCAAGCTGCCAAGGGGAGTCCTTCAGGAGCCACGTCATGGGGAAGTGCAGCAACGCCGCCCCGGCGGAACTCACGATCAGCACGGGCTTGCGGCCGATGCGGTCGGACAGCTTGCCCCAGAACGGCAGCGACGCGATGAACGCGACGTTGCCGATGACGCCGGCCCACAAGGCTGCGCCACGATCCATCTTGAGGCTGCTGGCCGCGTAGCTCGGCGCCACGACGCCCCAGATGTAGTAGACAACGGTGAGGCCGACGGTCAGCCCGATAACCTGCAGGGCCTGCTTGCGGTATTTGACGATCTGCGGCCACATGGGCTCGCGCTTTTCCTTCGGAGCTTCGGCTTGGAACGCCTCGGTCTCCTTCATTTTGGCCCGCATGACCAAGGCGTAGATGCCCAGGGCGCCGCCCACCAGGAACGGCACGCGCCAGCCCCAGGCGTTCATGTCGGCCTTGCTCAGCACACCGGTCAGGATGGCGCCCAGCAGCGTCCCGGCAAGGATGCCGGCTGTGCCGGAGGTGTAGATGAGGGTCGCCCAGAAGCCGCGCTTTTCCTTGGGCGCCATTTCGGACAAATACGTTTGCGACGACGGCAGCTCGCCACCGTGGGCGAGGCCCTGGATGAGGCGGGCCACCAGGAGCATGACGGATGCCAGGGCCCCAACGGCCTGGAATGTCGGGGCGATACCGATCAACAGGCTGCCGACAGCCGCGAGGCCGACGGCGATGGTCATGGACGTCTTGCGGCCGATCCGGTCGCCGATCCAGCCGAAGACGAAGCCGCCGAACGGCCGGGCCACGAATCCGACGGCGAAGATCGCCAAGGTGGAGAGGACCGCGGACGTGGGGTCGGCGCTGCTGAAGAGCGCGCTGGCGATGAAGGGCGAGAACGTGGCGTAAATGGCCCAGTCGTACCATTCGACGGCGTTGCCGATGCCGGTGCCGATGAGGGTTCGCAGATGGGACTTGTGAACCTGGGCTGTGGCTGAAGCGCCTACGGTTGCGGTCATGTCTTGCTCCAAGGTCTGGGGGTGGTGGTTAGTTGCCGGCGGCGAGGGTGGCGATACGAGAGACCGCGAGCTCTGCGTAGAGCGCCGCACCATCGGACAGGACGCCGTCGTCGAACGTGGCGTAGGGAGAGTGGTTGAACGGTGAGGTGGTGTGGTCCACGCCCCGCGGCACGGCGCTGAGGCCCACGAAGGTTCCCGGAACTTCGGCCAGGACCCGGGAGAAATCCTCCGAGCCACCGATCGGCGTGGCCCAGCGGGAGAGCCGGGAATCGCCGAACATTCCCGAGATGACGTCCTCGGCGGTGTGCGTCTCGTCCTCGTCAGTGACGGTCATGGGGTATTCGCCGCGGTAGTCGACGTCCACCTCAAGGCCGTGCGCGGAGGCAATGCCCTTGAGGAGCTGCGGAATCGCAGTCATCATCCGCTCGCGGGAGGCTTCCGAGAATGTGCGGATGGTGGCTTCGAAACGCGCGGATTCGGGGATGACGTTGCGTTTGGTACCCGCCTGCAGCACCCCCACGGTCAGGACTACGGGATCGAACATGTTGAACTGCCGGGTGATCATGACCTGCAGCGCCGTCACCATTTCCGCGGCCGCGGTCACGGGGTCCTTGGCCGAATGCGGCGCCGAGCCATGGCCGCCGGCGCCCAGGACCGTGACGAAGAGTCCGTCCGAGGCGCTCATCATCACGCCAGCTTTGGTGCAGAACTGGCCGTGAGGTTCCAGTGAGGAGAAGACATGCATGCCGTAGGCGGCGTCAACACGGCGGCCTGCGGCGTCCAGGACGCCTTCGCGGATCATGTGGCCCGCGCCGTCGAAGCCTTCCTCGCCGGGCTGGAACATGAGGACGACGTCGCCGGCCAATTGATCGCGCCGCTCGGCCAAGAGGGTTGCGGCTCCGGCGAGCATGGACGTGTGGAGGTCGTGGCCGCAGGCGTGCATGGCGCCGTCGATCTTCGAGGAGAACTCGACGCCGGTGCGCTCCTGGACGGGGAGTCCGTCCATGTCGGCACGGAGCAACACAGCCGGCTTCTGCGCTGAGGCGTGCGCCGCCCCGCCCCGCAGGACTGCGGTGACCGACGTCGTGCTCTCGCCAAGGGTGATTTCGTACGGGAGTCCGTCGAGCGCCTTGAGCACCTTTTCCTGGGTGCGCGGGAGGTCCAGGCCGATTTCCGGTTCCTGGTGGAGCTCGTGGCGGAACCGGGCGATTTCTCCCTGCATCTCTTGGGCGTCTGAGGCGATCGACATCTGTTCTCCTGTTTCCTGAACGATTGGTAGGTATCCATAGCCATTGTCGAGTGACTAGCCTCACATTCTTCCAAAGCCCTGTAAAAATTCAGGAACATGCCAGAATTAACAAGAATCGCGCATCGACAAGGAGAGGATCGCTGATGGAACTCAGTGAAGAGGACCTCCGGCTGATCAATGCCCTCCAGATCTCGCCGCGGATCAGTTGGTCCGACGCCGCGGAGGTCCTGGGCGTCCATGCCACCACGTTGGCCTCCCGATGGGACCGCCTGCGGGAATCCGGAGCCGCTTGGACCACGGCGCACCTCATGGGCGACCCCAAGCATGCCTGCCTTGCCCTGTTGGACGTGGACTGCGAAATGCACCTCAGGCCAGAGGTAACGGCCGCGCTCGCGGCGATTCCGGAGATCATCACGGTCGAGGAGGCCGCCAGCAACCGGGACCTCATGCTGACCGTCATCACGCAGGACCTGGGCGAGTTCAGCAGCCGGCTATTGCCCCAGCTCAAGGAAATCCGGGGGCTCACCAAGTACCGGACCTCGCTCTGCACCCGGATCCACACGAGCGGCTATGCGTGGCGGCTCAACGTCCTGAGCCGGGCGGAGCAGCAGGCCCTGCGCGCCCTCGCCGGGCCGGAAGCGCTCAATCCGTCCGCCCCTTATGCGCAGGTCACCCCGTTGCCGGCGAGCCATATGGAGCTCTTTCCCTTCCTCGCCCGGGACGGACGGGCTTCGGCCGCGGAAATCGCACGCGCACTGGGGCGGCACCCTGCAACGGTGCAACGGCAGCTCGGCCGGGTGCTAGCAAGCCGGATGCTGTCCTTCCGCTGCGAAATCGCCCAGCAATTCTCCGGCTATCCCATGACGTGCCAGTGGTTCGCGAATGTTCCAGCAGGCCAGCACGAGGCCGCGGCCGCCGAGTTGCGGGCCGTGAGGAACGTCAGGTTCACGGCCTCCACCACCGGCAGCACCAACTTTGTGATCATCATGTGGCTGCGCTCGCTGGCCGAGGTCATGGAGATGGAACTCGCCATCCAGCAACGCATTCCCGGGATCGAACTCGTCGAAAGCGTCGTGATGCTCAGCACGGCCAAGCGGGTCGGCTGGATGCTGAACCCGGACTCGACGGCGACCGGCGCCGTCGTGCCGACCGCCGCCGTCGGCTTGGCTTAGAGGGCGGCGTTGTAGACGTCTAGTCCGAAGCGGTTCAGCCCAGGGGTGCCTGCGTAGCCGAGATACGGGAGGCCGAAGGTGTCTTCAATGCTGGCCAGCAGACTGTAGTGGTTGTACGGCGTGGTGGACCAGGTGCCGCCCTTGGTGAAGGGGGAGATGACCAAAGCGCCGACCCGGCCGCCGCCCTGTCCGACAATCCCGGGAAGCGGGGAGTTGGGCCCGGGGCCCTCGCCGCAACACGCTGAAGCGTCTGATTGGGGGCTGTCGGATTCGTCGAAGGTGATCATCAGGACGCCGTCCTGGCGGAAGGCGGGAGACGAGGTGATCAGCGGAACGTACTGCTTCAGCCAGGCATCGGCGCTGGTCAGGCCGCCGGGCTGTCCGTCAACGCAGGGGGAGTCGTGTCCGTCATGGCAAAGGTTCGGCGTGATCATGGACAGGTTGGGCGTGGTGGAGACCGAAGCGAGATCGGTCTTCAGGTCTCCGAGGTCCACGTTGTTCTTCGCACAGTCCGGCGACCCCGTGATCCCCGCGAAGTAGACAAAGGGGTTGTGGCGGGCCGCGTACTGGTCCCCGACCCTTGCTTTCTGGGTGTCATCGGGTGCGCCGAGGGCCGGGTGGCGGCACGGTGTGCCCATGTCCTCCATGTAGCCCTTCCAGGTCTTCCCGGCTGCCGTCAACTGGCCCGCCACCGTGGGCACATCGGCGGGGAAAACGCAGCCGTCCCCAACGGCCTGGCCGGGATCTGCTGTTCCGGTCTTCGCGAACGGGGAGTACGTCTGGCAATCGGCCTGCATCTGCGGGTTGGGTCCTTGACCGGAAATCTGGGCGACGTAGTTCGGCTGCGAATTGTGTGCCGTGCCGAAATACTGGTTCAGCAGGACGCCTTGGTTGCGCAGTGTGGTGGAAAGGTACGGTGCCGCCGAACCCGGTCCCCATGTGGTGTCGTACCCCTTGTTCTCGAGGTTGATCACGAACACGTGCTTGGCTCCCGGGAGGTACCCGGAGCTCTGGACGGTTTGGGGTTCGCTCGCTTGTGCCTCGGTCTGCTGCAATCCGAAGGCGATGCAGGAGGCGCCCAGCAGGACGACCAGCAGCGCAGCGAATCCGAGCCGCATCTTGGAAATGGCGAAGTTCTTGAAGGTCATGGCAGGGTCCATCCGTCCGCAAGTGCTTTCTGTTTCAGGCCGGCCCACTCTTCCTCCGCCGGCGGCCCGACAGGCGAGCAGGCCGGTCCGGCGGCATAAGGCGGCACGAGGTACGTGGGAGCGGTCAAATTGGGTGCTGATTGGAAATCAAGCACTTCGGCGATGTTGCGCGCGGCATTGTCCCGAGGCGTCAGGGCTTGAAGCCCCCAGCGCCACTCGATGGCCTTCAGGATTGAGGTGTGGTCGTAGGTATCGTGCGCCACGTATTGCCTGCGGGCGCGCGGAGAAATGACCATGGACGGGACGCGGAAGCCGCGCCGTGCGGTATCCGGATTGCTGTCCGGTGCCGTTTCCGGTGGCACGTGGTCGTAGAACCCGCCCCATTCGTCGTAGTTGACCACCAGCATGGTGTTCGCCCAGTTGGGGCTTTTGGTCACGGCGTTGTAGACCTCCGCCAGGAAGAGCTCGCCGGAGCGGATGTCCGCATGCGGGTGGTCATCGCCTGAGGTTCCGCTGGACTCATCCGTGAAGCGCGGATCCACGAAGGACACCGAGGAGAGCTTGCCGGAACTGCAGTCGCTGAGGAACTCGGCGTAGGGCCTGGAGATGCCGAGGTACTTTGTTCCCCAGAGGGCGGTAAAGGGAACGTCGCCGTAGTAGTACTTTCCCTGAACGCCGGCGGCTGCCAAGCGGTCCCAGATCGTGGGCAGGGTGCTGGTGACGGTCGAGTTATGGAGCCTGTCCGTGGCAGCAGAGTGCTGGTAGAAGCGGTTCGGATACGTTTCGGCGAGGGTGGCTGCGAAATAGCGGTCGCAGACGGTCCAGTCGGGACCCGCTTGGCGCCAGAAGTCGAGGTCGCTCGAATCGTAGTATCCCACGGCGAATTCATCGTTCTCGCCTGCCCGCAGCCAGCCGTCGTTCTTGCCGTTGTTGAACTGGATCCTGCCGCCCTCGTAGGAATGGTCAGGGTCCGGATGCCCACAGCCCTGGAAATCCGTCAGGTGGTGGGTTGTATGCGGAATGCCGTAGCGGTCAACGAACGTCAGTCCGGCCTGTTTTCCGTCCGCGCCAGGCATCCAGCCAAGGAAATGGTCGAACGAGCGGTTTTCCATCATCACCACGATGATGTGGTCGATGCCTGAGGAACCGGGCTGTGGGAGTGCGGTTGCGGCGGGCACGGTCCTCACGGTGGCGCCGCTGACAAGCGTCGCAGCCGTGGCAGATCCGGCAACGGACAGGAAGTTGCGTCTTGTGAAGTTCACGCCAAGCAGTGCATCACGGAATGATTACGGGAACAACCGATAGTCGGCTATTTAGTACAGAGTTTGCCCAGAGTTAATTTCAGGTGAATATTAATCACTTGAATGGATTTTGAAGGTGGCCCCAAACTCGTTTGGGCTTCTAGGCTGGGATGATGACAAGCCACGACGCAACAGCCGGCATACTGCAACGCCCCTATCTCCTGGCGACGGCGGGTGCCTGGGCGTTGGTCTTCCTGGCAGCGTTCGAATCCATGGCCGTCACTACCATCATGCCGCTCGTGAGCCGCGATCTGGACGGTGCCGGACTCTATGCGTTGGCCTTCGCCGGTCCGCTCGCCACGGGCGTGATCGGCATGGTGGCCGCAGGAAACTGGGCGGACAGGCGTGGGCCGGCCGCCCCGCTGTACGCATCCGTTGCGCTGTTCGCGGCCGGGCTGCTCATCGCCGGTACCGCGCTTTCCATGCAGATGCTCGTGGCCGGCAGGCTGGTCCAAGGCCTCGGCGGAGGCGCCATGACCGTGGCGCTGTATGTGGTGATCGCCCGGGTCTACCCCGCCAGGTTGCATGCCCAAGTCTTTGCCGCGTTCTCGGCGGCCTGGGTCATTCCCTCGATGATCGGTCCCTTCGCCGCCGGCGTGGTTGCCGAGTTGAGCAGTTGGCACTGGGTGTTCCTCGGGGTCGTGGGTTTGGTGGTTCCGGCCTTGGCAATGATCCTTCCCGCCATGCGGGGGGTGCGGTCCACGCCGGACGCGCGGGAGGCGGGCTCCTCGGAGCCAGGCTCCCCCAAGGCGGGCGCCGGAGAGGCGAAGCCTGGAGGCGCCGATGTTCCCTGGGCCTTCGGCCGCATGGGGTGGGCCGCGCTCGCCGCCCTTGCGGTTCTCGGCCTGAACCTCTCCGGACAGCTGCCCGGCGTCGGATGGATGATCGCCGCCGTCGCGCTCGTCATCGCCATGCTGGCAGTGCGGCCGCTGGTCCCGCGCGGCACGCTCGGCGCGCACCGCGGATTGCCAAGCGTCATCCTCATGCGCGGAGTTGCCTCAGCAGCCTTCTTCGGTACCGAGGTTTACGTGCCGTACCTCCTCACGGAGCGGTACTCGTTCTCCCCGGCATTCGCCGGACTTGCGCTGACGGGATCGGCGATTGCCTGGGCAGCGGCGTCCGCAGTCCAGGGCCGCATGGGTTCCCGGCTCGGCAACGCCCTTGCAGTCAAGATCGGGTCTGCGCTGGTGCTCGGTTCGGTGGTCATCGTCCTCGTGACCACGGTGCTCGCGTGGCCCGCCGGAGTGGCGATTGCGGGCTGGCTGTTCGCGGGCGCCGGGATGGGTCTGATGTACCCGCGGTTGAGTGTCATGACCCTGGCGCTCTCCAAGCCCGAGGATCAAGGCTTCAACAGTTCTGCGATGTCCATCTCCGATTCCCTCGGCGGCGCCCTCTCGCTCGCCGTGACGGGTCTCGTCTTCAGTGCGCTGACGACGACGGCGGGTTCCTTCGCGGGGGTGTTCGTCCTGACGTCGGCCATCGCCGTCGTCGGGCTCGTCATTGCGCCACGGGTCGCGGCCCGGCGGCCTCCTGGTGCTGAACATGCGGTGGACGCCGAGGCGCACCGCGCAGCCGAAGCGGACGACGTGCGGGCCTAGGACGTGTGAGCCCCGGATGTCCGGGTGGCCCGGAGCACGCTGTCGATGGTGGTGGCGTGTTGGCCGTCAGGGCCCGTCACCGCGCGTTCGCGGGAATCGGCAACGTTGATCCGCCACGTCCCCGGACCGTTTGTGAGCGCCTCGACCAAGTCCTCGGGCGTGAAGAACTTGTCTTTCATGTCCTTGTGCCCGCTCCACGGAGTCAGGCCATCCGGATGATGCCCGACAACCAACAAAGCGCCGCCGGGAGCCACGGCCGCCGCAGCCGAGGCCAGGAAATCGCGCCACGGAAGAAGCGGAGAATGCAGGAACTGGGAGGACACCAGATCGAAGCCCGCTTCCGGGTGCCACGAGCCGAAATTCCGTTGCAGCCACGTGATCCGGTCCGGTAGCCCGATGTCGACGGCATGGGCTTCTGCCCGTTCAAGCGCGACGGCGGAGACGTCCACCGCGGTCACCGTCCAGCCATGCTGGGCGAGCCAGATGGCGTCCGCACCCTCCCCGCAGCCGAGATCCAGGGCGGTGCCGGGAGCCAGTCCCTTGGCTTCCGCGATGAGCTGCGGATTGGGATTCCCGCTCCACCTCTTCGCCTTCTCCCGGTAGACCTCGTCCCAAAACTGCGCCGGGTCGGCGTCCTGGTCAGGGTTGCTGTGAAGGTGGGCTCCGCTGTCGTGGATTTCGCTGTGAAGGTGGGCTCCGCCGTCGTGCTGGTGCGTCATGGCTCAAGCCTGCCCTGACGTGCGCCGCGAGGCAACGCCTGTCCCCACCCAACTGACTCGCAGTTGTTGTCGTTATAAGCCCTCAAAACGACAACAACTGCGAGCTACTTGGGGGAACACCGCCTGCGTGAACCTGCCCTGTGGAAAGGCCCGCGGCCCGCGGATGCTAGAATAGATCTACTTGATGTGCAGTGATGCCCGCTTAGTCCCCGAATTTGGCTTGGTTCCAAAGTTGGGAAGTGGGCTTTTTTCATGTGAGAGGCACATCCTGCGTCGATGAACGCGTTTTCTCTGGTCCCGGCCACGGCTTATTGCCTACCGGTCGATCACTGACTTTTTCCTCGGCGAACCCTTGGCCCAACCGGCGTCGGGGGACGATGTCCGTTGGACACCGCCAGAAAGACCCTTGAAGCACATGACTACTTTTGCTGCCCTTGGCACGCCCAAGGCCATTGCCGACTCGCTCGCTGCAGATGGCATCGAAGAAGCCTTCCCCATCCAGGTCAAGACCCTCCCGGATACGCTCGCAGGCCGCGACGTCCTGGGCCGTGGCCGCACCGGCTCCGGTAAGACCATCGCTTTCGCTATCCCGCTTGTGGCACGTCTCGCCGAGCGCGAAGCCAAGCACTTCCGCAAGCCCGGTCGCCCCATGGGACTGGTCCTCGCGCCGACCCGTGAGCTGGCCACCCAGATCAACGCCACCATCGAACCGATGGCCAAGGCCATGGGCCTGAACACCACGGTCATCTACGGCGGCATCTCGCAGGCACGCCAGGAAAAGGCGCTGCGCGCCGGCGTCGACATCGTCATCGCTTGCCCGGGCCGCCTCGAGGACCTCATCCGCCAGCGCATCCTGACCCTCGAAGCCGTCGAGATCACCGTCCTGGACGAGGCCGACCACATGGCAGACCTCGGCTTCCTCCCGGTGGTCAAGAAGCTCATGGACATGACCCCCACCCAGGGCCAGCGCCTGCTCTTCTCTGCGACGTTGGACAACGGTGTTGACAAACTGGTCAACCGTTACCTGTCCAACCCGCTGACCCACTCCGTGGACGACCCCCAGGCCGCCGTCACCACCATGGAGCACCACGTCCTGGTGGTCAACGACCAGACCGTCAAGAAGCAGCTGATTGTCGAGCTGGCCTCCGGCGCCGGCCGCCGCGTCCTCTTCATGCGGACCAAGCACCACGCCCGCAAGCTCGCCAAGACCCTGACCGACTGCGGCATCCCTGCCGTCGATCTTCACGGCAACCTGTCGCAGAATGCCCGTGACCGCAACCTCGCCGAGTTCTCCAGCGGTGAGGTCCGGGTCCTGGTGGCCACCGACGTCGCTGCCCGCGGCGTGCACGTCGACGACGTCGAACTCGTCATCCACGTCGACCCGCCCACGGAGCACAAGGCTTACCTGCACCGCTCTGGCCGTACGGCCCGCGCAGGTTCCGACGGCACCGTGGTCACGCTGACGCTCCCCGAGCAGCAGTCCGACGTCAAGAAGCTCATGAAGGCTGCCGGCGTCGACGTCTCGTTCGAACGTGTCACGGCCAACTCTCCCCTGATTGCCGAGCTCGTGGGCCAGGTCGCCGACAAGGTTGATCCCCGCACTAGTGCGGCACTGCTCGCAGCGAAGACCCAGCAGCCGGGCGGCGGCACATCCACCGGTGCCAACGCCCAGCGCAAGCGCAACCGCCGCACCACCCAGGCTGCACCCACTGCGGGTGGCCGTGGTGGTCGCGGTGGCCGTGGCAAGGTTGCGGCCGAGCCCGTGCGCACCGACATCAACCGCGCTGAGCGCCGCGCAGCAGCGAACGACGACGTCGCCCGCAGCACGCGTGGCCGCGGCAACGCAGCTTCCGCTCACCGCAACGACGTTCCTGCTGCTCGTGGCCAAGGTGCGCAGGGTGGTCGCAGCGGACGCCGGGCAACCGGCCAGCGTGCAGCCGCAGGCAACCGCTCGGCGTCGGCCCCGCGCACGGAATCCGCAACTTCAACGCGCACCGGTGGCAACAAAGGTGTCTGGTCCTCGAACACGGGTGGCAACTCCGGTGGCTCCTACGGCTCGGGCTCGGGCAATTCAGGTGCCGGTCGTCCCGCCCGCAGCGGCCCGCGCCGTGCCTCGGCTCCGGCGTCGAACGAGCGCCGCGGCCGCTAAGCCGCGCGGGGTCTAGGGGCTCCCGTCCCCGTAGGGACTACCACCCGCGTTCGCGCCATTCCGCAAGGTGTGGCCGCTCTGCACCGAGCGTGGTCGGATCTCCATGGCCCGGATGCACCAGGGTGTCGTCCGGGTAGGCCTCGAACAGCCGTTCGCTCACATCGTTCAACAGCGACGTGAAGCGGGCGGCATCGTTCTGCGTGTTGCCAACTCCTCCGGGGAACAACGAGTCGCCGCTGAAAATGTGCGCTGGCCCTTCGGGGTCCAGGTACACGTAGGCGATCGAACCCGGGGTGTGGCCGCGCAGGTGCACAGCGGTGATGTCGAAACCGTCGAAGTTTCCCACGTCCCCATGGTGCAACTGCACGTCCACGGGCACTGGGAGCGCGTCGGCGTCGTCCACTCCGGCCGAGGTCTTCGCGCCCGTAGCTTCCACTAACCCGGGCAGCGCGGGGACGTGGTCCCAATGCTGGTGGGTGGTGGCGATGAGGGCAAGTTTCGGTGGCGATGCGGCGTCGGCGACCGACTCCGCAAGCATTGCTTGGATCGCCGGAAGGTCGTCCGCGGCGTCGATCAGGAGTTGCGCGCCGCTTGCCTTGGCGGTGAGCAGGTACACGTTGTTGTTCAACTCGCTGACCGAGATTCGCCGGATGGTGATGTCACGCAGTGAATGAATGAGTGAGTCCATTCGTCCACTCTACGGAAGCCGCCTGCGGCTCACCGACTACTCGCGGCCCTGCGAAACCCAGGTGGGATCCGCGGACCGTGAGCCGACGACGGCGTCCGCGGCGCCGTCGAGCACGTCCAGTTGGGCGGCACTCAACTCGAGCGACAAGGCGCCCAGGTTCTCATCGATCCGGTGCGCTTTGCGCGTTCCGGGGATGGGGACCACGCTGAGCTGGAGGCGGCGGCCCTGGGCGTAAAGCCAGGCCAGAGCCACCTGGGCGGGAGTTGCCTCCCGGCCGGTGCTCTCGGACAGCTCGGCGGCCACGGCCCGCACTGCGGCAACAACTGCCTGGTTGGCGTCGAGTGCTCCGTCGGCAAAACGGGGGATGCGGTGCCGGAAATCGTTCTCGCCGAGTTGCTCGGCGCTGACGGTGCCGGTGAGGAATCCCCGGCCAAGCGGCGAATAGGGTACGAAGCCCACACCCAGCTCTGCCGCGGTCGGGACGACGTTGCGCTCAACGTCCCGGCTCCAGATCGACCACTCGCTCTGCACGGCTGCGATCGGGTGCACGGCGTTGGCTTCCCTCAGCTCCTCGGCTGTCACTTCCGACAGGCCAAGGTGCCGGACTTTGCCAGCCCGGACAAGCTCTGCCATGGCCTCCACGGTTTCCACAATCGGAACGCGGAGGTCGCGGCGGTGCATGTAGTAGAGGTCGATGACGTCGGTGCCCAGGCGGCGGAGGCTCGCTTCCGCCGCCTGGGCCACGTACGCGGTATCTCCCCGGACATCGGTGTAGCCCTCGCGCGGGTTGCCCACGATGCCGAACTTGGTGGCCAACTGAACCTCGTCTCGGCGATCCTTTAGCAGCTTCGCGATCAGTTCCTCGTTGTCGCCCGCGCCGTAAATGTCGGCGGTGTCAATGAAGCTGATGCCTGCATCCACGGCGTGATGCAGCGTCTTGCGGGATTCGGCGGGATCCACCTCGCCGTACACGGGGGTCAAGGCCATCCCGCCGAAACCGAGGGGGCTCACGGTCAGGCCGTCACCGAGTTGTACGTTCGTGGTTTCCGGGCTCATGGTGCTTCTCCTTCGCCGAGTGTTCGTCTCACTGCTGGCAACCCCGTGGCGCGGGGGAGTATTCCGCGCTTATCGTTGGGCGGGCTCGCTCACTTCTTCACGCTTCTCCGTGGGAAGGGCCTTCAACCCGGCCGCGCAACCCACGATTCCCGCAATGAACAGCAGCTTGAGCGGGCTGGCCGGTTCGACGCCGGTGGCCATCGCCCAGCCAACGGTCAGTGCTGCCCCGATCCCGACCCAGACGGCGTACGCCGTGCCCAAGGGAATCCGCTTCACCGCGATGCCGAGTCCGATCATGCTGAGGCTTGCCGTGACGGCGAAGACCACGGTGGGGAGGGCTTCGCTGAAGCCGTCGGACAGCCCGAGAGCCGTCGCCCATACAGCTTCGAGCACGGCGGAGGCCAGCAGAATGGCCCATGCGAACTTGGCGGTCATGGCTACGCCACCACTTTCAAGCCGACCACGCACACACCGATTCCGGCGAGCAGGAGCAGCCGGGCCGCCGTCGGGCGCTCAACTTTGGTGATCATCGCGTATGCCGCCGTGAGGACGACGCCGACTCCCACCCACACCGCATACGCGGTTCCGGTGGGGATGGATTGCATCGCGAAGGCCAGGCCCGCGGTACTCGCAACCACGGTGACGAGGAAGACGGCTGAGGGCAGCGGCTTGCGGAAGCCCTTGGAGCGGTGGAGAGCTGCGGCCCAGACGGCCTCTAGAGCGCCGGACAGAATGAGGATTAACCACGACATGACAGATCCTTTGGCCAGTCTTGTCGCGTGCCGGGTACTGAACCGTCGTCCGGAGGTCCCTCTGCGGGCCTTCCTTCGAGGCTAGCAAATCCCGACGCCGGGTGGCCAGCTTTGGTGGCGAGCCGCACCAAGGGACATGTCGCCGCTGGGACTAGGAGTGCGCATGCTCCACGCGGTCGATGGAGATGACGGCGAGGAAGCCACGGCCCAGGATTTCCGGGCTGCGGGTATCGGAACCTACTACCGCGTCGTAGCGCGCCAGTTCCACGGACTGGGGCTCTGCAGGCGCGGCGGCAGCCACACCATCCGGGCCGTCCCCGGACACAGCCGATTCCGCGGGCTCCGCGCCGGGACTAACAGAAGCCTTGCCCTCCAAGAGGACTGCCAACTGACCTTGGAACACCGGGTGTGCGCGCTTCTTGGAGAGCTCGATGATGGACGTGTAGCCCTTGAATTCGCCGGCCCTGGCGATCACATTGAGGTCCCGGATGTCGCCGGTCGGGAGTGCGCTGGCCGAAGCCGCCTCGCCGGAAAACCGGAAAGGCCGGTACTTTTCCAAGGGGTGCTCTTCGCCGTCCACCGTGAGCAGCAGCAATTCGCCGTCGATCACGGTGATGACGCGCTCCATGCCGGGGAACGTCGAGAAATCGCCGGCCGATCCGACGTCGGCGATGCTGACCCGCCAGTCCCATGCTCCGTCCTGCGCCGATGCCGCTTTCGGATGGCTGGCGAGTTCGCGGGTCACCCCGCCTCCGTTGCGCCACGGTTCGGGTTTGAGCTCGGCAAAGCGGATGATCTCCATGCGCTCCAGCCTAGCCCGGGCCCGCGGTTGGCCGGCTGAACGCTGGCGTAACATCGGTGCAATCTTGGCGCGGTTCAACAATCCCCGAGGCGCTTGCTAACGTCATAGGGAGGGAAACGGTTGGAGGCGCGGCATGTTCGTCAAAGTGTGTGGTTTGAGCACGCCCGAATCCGTGCAGGCCGCTGTCGAGTCGGGCGCGGACGCCGTAGGTTTCGTGCTGACGAAGAGCCCGCGCGAGGTATCGCCCGGCCGTGCCCGGGATCTACTGGCCCATGTACCGGAAGGTGTCGCCGCCGTCGGGGTCTTCCGCCACGAGACAGCCGCCGATGCCGTCGCAACCGCGCGCGAGGCCGGCCTCGAGTGGGTCCAGCTCCACGGCAGCCGCTCGCCGGAAGACGTTAAGACCGTGCACGACGCCGCCATGCGGCTTATCCGGGCCGTCACCATGGGTGCCGCCCCGGACGAGTTCGAAGAGTGGGGCGAGGAACTTCTCCTGATCGACGCCGCCGTGCCGGGATCGGGCGAGGCATGGGACTATGCCTCGGTCCGGAACCTGGGCCTTGGTGCGCGCCACTGGTTGTTGGCCGGAGGATTGACCCCGTCCAACGTCGGAGCCGCGGCGCTCGAAGCCGAGGCTTGGGGCGTCGACGTGTCCAGCGGCGTGGAGTCCTCCCGCGGAGTCAAGGACCTCGACCTCGTGCGCGCCTTCGTCCAAGCCGCCAAAGCCTGACGTCCCCCCAACGCTCGCTCACCTTTAACGCCCTTTCTCCCAAACGCTCGCTCAGATGATGTGAGCGGGCGTCTGCGGTTTTGCCCCCAAAAGTGAGCGAGCGCCGCAAGAAGCCCTTGACAGCCGCCGTCCGTCGTCGCATATTTAACACATCGGCTAATTAACCGAGGTGTTAAATATAAAGGCGCAAGAAATGTCCACAGACCGGCTCAGTCTCATCTTCTCGGCACTTGCCGACCCCACACGAAGGGCCATTTTGGCCCGGCTTTCGGAGGGTGACGCCACCGTGAACGAGCTTGCCGAACCGTTCGACATCAGCCTTCCCGCCGTCTCCCGGCATCTCAAAGTCCTGGAAAAAGCAGGGCTGATCAGCCGGAGCCGGAGTGCGCAGTGGAGGTCTTCCAAGCTTGAAGTGGAACCACTGCGCGAAGCCACCGAGTGGATGGACAAATACAGGCGCTTCTGGGACGCCAGTTTCACCCGCCTCGACGCCCACCTACGCAAGATTCAGCACGATTCAGAGGATCCAGGAGTCAAACCATGAACACCGAACAGCACATCCTTACCATGACCCGCGATTTCGATGCGCCACGCGAGCTCGTCTTCGACGCCTTTGTGGACCCCGAGCAGCTCGCCGCATGGTTCGGGCCTGTCGGAGTGGATTCGCCGCGCGAGCGGATCGTCGTCGACCCTCGTGTGGGCGGAGCCTGGCAGCTCGTCATGACCTGGGACGAGAACGGGGTCGCCAAGGAATCACCCATCGACGCGGTCATCACCGCATACGACCCGCCCGCCCTGCTGGTCGCCACCCAGAAAGCAGAGCCCGACGCCGGAATCACACTCTTGCTGGAAATGCGCCTTGAGTTCGAGGTACTGGATGGCGGCCGCACCCGGCTTCATCTCACCCAGGGCCCCTTTGACTCCGACGAATGGGTGGACATGACCCGCGAGGGATGGGGCACCTCGTTCACCAAACTGGACACGTTGCTGGTGCGGGAATAGGGAAGCGGTCCAAAAAGGGGCCGAAGTCAACTTGGAAGGTCGGTGCCCATCCGGGCTACACTCCACGGCGGGGACAGAATGCCATTGCTCTGGAGACCGAACGGTTCCGGAGACCGACGATCAAGCAGAATGCGACCTTTGAAAACTTCTTCCAAACCTCTTAACGGCCCTATCCGATACCTGACAGTCGCCCTCTTCGCCGCACTGGCGCTGTCCGGATGCTCCACACCAGGAGGGGGATCCGCAGCGGCGGGCACGCCGTCGTCCTCTTCCACGGGCGACCCGGCATCCGCAAGTGCAAGCCCGACTCCATCATCGGGGCCATTCGGGGGCTTCGCGTCGGCGGCCGAAATGTGCTCCACCATCTCCAAAGAAGCTACGGGAGCGTCGTTGTTGCCAATGTCGGCGGCGCAAGGCAAGACCGCCGAGCTGGAGCAATACAAGGCCGAGCTCGCCGCAACGGCGGATCGTGTCCCGGACGCGCTCAAGGCTGATTTCACCAACCTCAAGGACACTGCGATTGCCGGGTTGAAAGACCAGACCGTCTACTCAAGCGGCAAGTTCGAAAAGGCGATGGCTCCCGTTACCACTTGGCTGAGCGCCAACTGCAAGTAGCGGTTTTATCCACTTAAGCGAATAAACAGCTAGCGCAGTCCCGTTGCCGCGGCAAGAATGGCTTCATGCAGCTGCCAGTCATGCCTCCTGTCGCACCCATGCTTGCCAAGGCGGTTGGTGCCGTCCCGGATGGCGCCATGAGCTACGAACCCAAATGGGATGGTTTCCGCTCCATCGTTTTTCGTGACGGTGACGACGTCGAAATCGGTAGTCGCAACGAGAAGCCGATGAACCGGTACTTCCCGGAGCTCATCGAGGCGTTGAAGGCAAACCTGCCGGAACGCTGCGTCCTCGACGGCGAGATCATCCTGGTCGGCAGGTCCGGTGACCGCTTGGACTTTGAAGCCCTCCAGCAACGCATCCATCCGGCAGCCAGCAGGGTCAAGCTGTTGTCCGAGCAGACGCCGGCGAAATTCGTGGCCTTCGACCTGCTCGCCCTTGGCGATGAGGACTTCACGGGACGGCCCTTCGCCGAACGGCGGGCAGCGCTTGAACAAGCGCTCGCAGACGCCGCCGCTCCCATCCACCTCACTGCGGCAACCCGGGACAAGGGAACTGCGGAGCAGTGGTTCAACCAGTTCGAGGGCGCAGGCCTGGACGGCCTGCTCGCCAAGCCGCTGGATGGTACCTACCAACCGGACAAGCGCGTGATGTTCAAGGTCAAACACCAGCGGACCGCCGACTGCGTCGTGGCCGGCTACCGGGTTCATAAGACGGGTGACGATCTTATTGGTTCGCTATTGTTGGGGCTTTATGACGACGGCGGCCGGCTTTCCAACGTGGGCGTGGTGGGATCCTTCTCGATGCAGCGGCGCAAGGAACTGTTCGACGAACTCCAACCCCTCGTGACCGGGTTCGAGGGGCATCCCTGGGCATGGGCCGAGCAGGAGGAAGGCAGCCGGACACCCCGCAACGCCGAAGGGAGCCGCTGGAGCGCAGGGAAGGACCTGTCGTTCACGCCCCTGCGGCCAGATCTCGTGGTGGAAGTGGCTTACGACCATATGGAAGGGGAGCGGTTCAGGCACACAACGCAGTTCGTGCGGTGGCGGCCGGACAGGCATCCGGAGTCGTGCACCTATGAGCAGCTTGAGGAACCCGTGAAGTTCGATTTGTCAGCGGTCCTGGACACCGGGAAACCATAAAATCAGGGGGATTTCAGGGCGAACCCTTAGGCCCAGGCCGCATCCAGCAAGGGACAATGGGAGATATGAAAACGCTGCTCAACATCATCTGGCTCGTCTTCGGCGGCTTCGTCCTGGCCTTGGGATATTTCATGGCCGGAATCGTCTGCTGCTTGTTGATCGTCACCATCCCGTGGGGCATCGCGTCGTTCCGGATTGCCTCGTACACGCTGTGGCCGTTTGGCCGCATGGTGGTGGACAAGCCCGGGAGCGGGGGCGTCTTTACGCTCCTAGGCAATGTCATCTGGTTGCTGGTCGCGGGCATTTGGATCGCGATCGGGCACGTGGTCACGGCCTTCGCCATGGCCATCACCATCGTTGGGATCCCGCTGGCCATAGCCAACCTGAAGCTCATTCCGGTATCGCTCATGCCGCTGGGCAAGCAGATCGTGCCGAGCAACCGACCGTTCGTCAGCACCTACCGCTAGCACGGCGACGCCGGCCACCCGAACCCCGGCGTCGGGCAGCGGGGCGCCATGGAGTGTTCCGGAGTAGCGTAGGCGGTGTCTGCACTGCCTCCCCTCGAAAGGAACAGTCCATGTCCGCCGCCAGGAACACTGTTGCCAAGAACATCGTCTCCACCCTCAAAGCCAACAATGTCCAACGCGTCTACGGGATCCCCGGGGATTCGCTGAACGGTTTCACGGACGCGCTGCGGGAAGAGGAGAGCATCCGTTGGGTGCACGTCCGGCACGAGGAAGCCGCGGCGCTAGCGGCCGCCGCCGAGGCGGGCCTCACGGATGAACTCGCGGTGTGCGCCGGATCCTGCGGCCCGGGCAACCTTCACCTGATCAACGGCCTCTACGATGCCAACAAGTCCAGGGTTCCGGTGCTGGCCATCGCCGCCCACATTCCCAGCGAAGAGATCGGCAGCCAGTACTTCCAGGAGACGCATCCCCAGGAGTTGTTCCGGGAGTGCAGCGTTTATGTCGAGCACGTCGCGCATCCTTCCCAGATGCCCAGGGTCTTGGAAATCGCCATGCGGACGGCCGTCGAGAAGCGGGGCGTCGCCGTCGTCGTGATTCCCGGTGACGTGGCCCTCGCGGAGGCGCAGAGTGACCGGACCTCCGTGATCCGGGCCGCCCGGCCGCAGATCCGGCCCAACCCCCGGGAGCTCGCCGAGGCAGCGAACATCCTCAACGCGGCCGGCAAAGTCACCATCCTGGCCGGTGCCGGCAGCGCGGGTGCGCACGCCGAGGTCATGGCCCTGGCGGACGCACTGGGCGCGCCAATCGTCCACGCCATGCGCGGCAAGGAGCACATCGAATACGACAACCCGTTCGACGTCGGCATGACCGGCCTTTTGGGCTTCAGTTCCGGCTATCGCGCGATGGAGAGCTGCGAAGCCTTGCTCATGCTGGGCACCGATTTTCCGTACCAACAGTTCTACCCGGAGAACGCAAAGATCATCCAGGTGGATATCAGGGGCGAGCAACTCGGCCGGCGGTCCCGGATCGATCTTGGCCTGGTGGGCACGGTCAGGGACACTGCAGCCTCGCTTCTGCCCTTGATCGAGCGCAAGGTAAAGCGCACACACCTGAGTACCTCGCTCAAGCATTACGCCAAGTCGCGCGCCAAACTCGATGACCTGGCTTCGCCGGCGAAGGACGGCCAGCCGATCCACCCGCAGTTCGTGGGCAGGCTCGTGGATGAGTTGGCCGGCCCGGATACGGTTTTCACGTGCGACGTCGGATCCCCCACCGTGTGGGCGGCCCGGTACTTGAGCATGAATGGCCGACGCCGGCTGCTCGGCTCGTTCAACCACGGAACCATGGCCAATGCACTGTCGCACGGAATCGGTGCGGCGGCCGCGTATCCCGGGCGCCAGGTGGTGGCCCTCGCGGGGGACGGCGGCCTGACCATGCTTCTCGGCGAGCTGATCACCTTGGTGCAGAACAAGCTCCCGGTCAAAGTGGTGGTTTTCAACAACTCCTCGCTGAACTTCGTGGAGCTCGAAATGAAGGCCGCCGGATTCGTCAATTTCGGCACTGAGCTCGAGAATCCGGACTTCGCCAAACTGGCAGAATCGCTGGGCATCCGCGGAATCCGGGTGGACAACTCCTCCGGGTTGAAGGCGGGGCTGGCTGAAGCCTTCGCGCACGACGGTCCGGCCCTCATCGACGTCCGCACGGCCCGGCAGGAACTGTCCATTCCGCCGGCGATCAGTGCCGAGCAGGTCAAGGGCTTCACGCTCTACGCGATCCGGACGGTACTCTCCGGCCGCGGCGACCAGCTCATCGACCTCGCGAAGACCAATATCCGCCAGATTTTCTAGTCGGAACCGCTACCGCACGGGACTAGCCAGCCGTCACGGCTCCGGTGCGCAGATCGAAACTGAAGCTGCGCTTCACCACCCGGGCGCCGCCGTCGTGCGCCACCGCAAAAGTCAGCTCAAGCGAGTCCCGCGCCAGATCCTCCTCAGTGACCGTGTAAACCGGCGTGAAATACAGTGCTTCAGCGCCGGATGCCAGATCAGCGGGCGGGAAGTCCGCCGGGTTCGCGTGCGGTCCCAGGAGTACGACGCCGGATGCGGCCTGGGTGCCGAGGTTGCGGGCGCGTCCGGTGAACGCGAGGATGTCCCCGGCTTTGTAGCCCGGAATGATGGGCCCGTAGTTGAGGTCCTGGGCTTCGCGGGTTCCGAGGATCTGCGCCTGCTCCGCTGAGTATCCTTGGCCGATTTCCTTCCACGTCTGAACGTCCCAGTCACGATCGTTGTCACAGGGGAGGACATGGAATTCACCGGCGTTCTGCCACACAGGGGGCCGGCCGGGAGTGATGGAGCGCAGTTCCATGTGAAACTCGAGGTGGTCGGGCTGGGTTCCCGGCGCACCCGCCGCACCAGGCGCACCCGGCGCACCCGCCGCACCCGCCGCACCCGCCGGGCCCGAAAGCTGCTCCGTCAGCTGCTCCACCGGCACGGAAACGAAGACGATCTCGCGGTATCCCTGCCGCTCGTACAAGACGCCGATGTTGCCGTCCGGAAGCCGCGCCGCAGTCGAGTAGGCCGAGCTTCCCTCGCAGAGGACCAGCTTGGCGGGCCAGCTGGCCCCGTTGTCCGTGGACAGGCTGAGGACCGTATTGCGGCGCAGGGAAGTGTCCTGGTTGTTGCTCGCGAGCAGCCAGCTGCTCGTGGCCGGGGTGGCCAGGGATGCCACATTCGGCAGGCCGTCGAAGCGGACAAGCGAGCCGTTGTCGCTCGGGTCGGGGAGGTCCCCGACCGGTTCCAACCGGCTCCACGTCTCGCCTCCGTCATGGGAGATTGCCGCCAGCCGCCGGGGCGTGGCGCGCGAGTGCAGGAGGAGGCGGCCGTCGTCGAGGCATGCCACTTTGTTTTCGTTGGGGCCGACCCCATCCGGACCCTTTCCGATGAGCGATCCGAGCGTCCAGTTCTCGCCGTGGTCGTCGCTGTATGCGGAAGCCGCCATGATTTCGCCGTCGACGAGCACCACGAACTGCTGGACCAGTCGCCCGGCGAACGGACCGGCGTGCATCTGGATTCCCTGACCGGCTGCTGCGAAAATCCCCGTGATGCCGCGGTCGCCGGCACGAGCGCCCGGAACACCGCCCCGCTTGAGCTGTCCGGTGAGCCGCCGATGCTGCCAGGTGACGCCGTCGTCGTCGGAAAAGCTGACATCGCAGTGCTGCACGTCGTCATCGGGTTCCAGGCCGCCTACCGCTTCGAAGAAACCGGCATGCGTCCCCGCGGCATGGAACATGAAGATCCGCCCGGTCACTGCGTCCACCAAGAGGCTCGGATCGCCGTAGCCATTGAGCCCCGAGCCGCTGCGGACCACGCGCTGTTCCTCCCAGCTGCGGCCATTGTCCGTGCTGCGCCGCAGCAGGAGATCGATCGGATTGGGCAGGTCGTCCAAGTTCGGCCGGCCGTCATAGGCGGCGAGCACTGTCCCCGCCGTCGAGACGGCCAGCGCCGGTATGCGGTACTGCCGGTAGCCTCCCGTGCCGCGCACCGCCAGGACGTGCTCGACGTCGGGACGGGCTTGGGGGAGTGCGGCACCACGGCGCTGGAGGTAGGAGGTCACACCTCCATGATACGAGACGACGCCTTCGGCTAGAACGACCCTTAGCTGATCCTGCGCCGGTAGGCGGCCGTGGCGAAGAAGTACGCGATAATCAGGATGCCGAGGCACCATGCGAGGGCGACCCATATGTCGTTTCCGATCGGCCGTTGTTCAAACAGATCCTGGATCGTGTTGACGATCGAAGTGACCGGTTGGTTCTCGGCGAAGGCGCGCACGGGACCCGGCATGGTGGCCGTCGGGACGAAGGCCGAACTGATGAACGGCAGGAAGATGAGCGGGTAGGAGAACCCGCCGGCACCGTCCACTGACTTCGCTGTCAGGCCTGCAATGATCGCGAGCCAGGTGAGTGCCAGGGTGAACAGCGCCAGGATTCCAACGATCGCGAGCCATGCCAGCAGGCTTGCGGAGGTGCGGAATCCCATCAGGAGGGCCACCAGCATGATGATCACGAGCGAGAGCCCGTTCGCCACCATGGAGGTCAGCACATGTGCCCACAGGACCGATGATCGTGCGATCGGCATGGAGTGGAACCGCTCGAAAATGCCGCTCTTCATGTCGGTGAACAAGCGAACAGCGGTGTACGCGATGCCCGAGGCGATCGCGATCAGCATGATTCCCGGCAGCAGGTAATTGACGTAGTTCTCCGTGCCTGTCCTGATGGCGCCGCCGAACACGTAGACGAAAAGCAGCATGAGGGCGATCGGCGTGATCGCGGTGGTGATGATGGTGTCCGCGCTGCGGAAGATGTGACGCATGGAGCGGCCCAGCAAGACCGCCGTGTCTCCGAAGAAATGTGTGCTCATGACTGCTCCTTACTTGACGCGACCTTGCCCTCGTTCCCCACCAGTGCGAGGAAGATGTCCTCCAGGCTGGGCTGTTTTTCGACGTACTCGACCTTCGCCGGTGGGAGTAGTTGCTTGAGCTCGGCGAGAGTCCCGTTCGCGATGATGCGCCCTTGATGGAGGATGGCGATGCTGTCCGCGAGTTGTTCTGCCTCGTCGAGATATTGCGTGGTGAGCAGGACGGTGGTGCCCCGTTTCGCGAGCTCCTGGATTACCTGCCACACCTCGATGCGTGCTTCGGGGTCGAGCCCGGTGGTCGGCTCATCGAGGAAGATCACCTCGGGCTGCCCGATCAGGCTCATGGCGATGTCAAGGCGACGGCGCATGCCTCCGGAATACGCGGACACCTTTCGGGACGCTGCCTCGGACAAGTTGAAGCGCGCCAGGAGATCGTCCGCCGCTTGCCCGGGGTCCTTCAGGTGCCGCAACTTGGCAACCAGCACCAGGTTTTCCCTGCCCGAGAGGATTTCATCGACCGCTGCGAATTGTCCGGTGAGGCTGATGGATTCCCGGACCCGCAGCGGGTGGGCCACGACGTCGAATCCGTTGACGGTAGCCGTGCCGGCGTCCGGACTCAGCAGCGTGGACAGGATTTTCACCATCGTGGTCTTTCCTGCTCCGTTGGAGCCGAGAAGGGCGAAGATGGTGCCCGGTGCCACGTCGAAGTCCACGCCGCGCAGCACGTGCAGCTCTTTGTAGGACTTTTCCATGCCCTGCACGCGGATCGCGGGTTCGCGGGTGGTGGATGCATTGCTCATGATTCCCGCTCCTTCCCATCGTCTCCGGCAGCGGCGTCGATCGCCTTGACCAGGCGTTCGCGCTCCTTGTTGATCCACTGACCGACCGTGTAGTTGCGCATGAACGTTTCGGCGAACTCCACGGGGTCGTCACCAACGATGTCGCGGATCGGCGTCCCGTCTGCGGCGCTCTGTTCGAAGAGATCGGTGAGGTCCCCGAGCATCCGCAGCAGCACATCGCCCTTGGTGATGGCACCGAAGTACATCAGGTACCGTTCCAGCGCGGTCGCCGCCGCGCGATATTCCGCGGGAAGCTGCTCCACGCGTGCCTTGTTTTGCCGGTATTGCTTCTTCTGTTCGAGCGATCCCGTAAGCTGCTCGATCCACCCTGCGGCCATGTTCACTTTCCTCCCTTTCGGAGCTGTTCCAGTCGCTCGGACAGGAAACTCCATGTGTTCCAGAATTCGTCCAGTTCCTTTTCGCCCTGCTCGTTGAGCGAATAGACCTTGCGCGGCGGGCCCTTCTCGGACGGCCGTTTCTCGACGTCGACAAGGCCTTTTTGCTCGATCCTGACGAGCAGCGCATACACGGTGCCCTCGGCGATCTCGGTGAAGCCCTGGCCTCGGAGCAGCGTCGTGATTTCGTACCCGTACGCGGGATTCCCGGTCAGGAGGGCGAGAACGATGCCCTCGAGGGTCCCTTTGAGCATCTCCGTCATTTGCCTGCCCATCGGACACCTCCTTCCACTACTCAGTGTTACTAGCTACTGGTACATAGTACCGCTAAGTAGTGGAAGCGCAAGCCCCTTCGGAAACCGCACCGAAGTGCACTCAGGGCTGCTGGAACGCGCCGTCCCTCAAGAGGGCCACGGCGGTCCCGGCGTCAAGTTCGGCGGCAATCTCGACGTCGTCCGCGTGCCCTGCGCCGATCAACTCCCGGCCGCTGGAGCAATCCCGCAACGCGTGATGGAGCCGCGGCTCGACGGCGTTGAAAACAGCCATCGCCGCATCAGCCTCCGGCGAGAAACCTTCCCTGCCGTCTTCCGGCGTGAAGCCGCCCCGCCCGGCGGCAGCGAGTCCGGCAATGAAGGCGCCGGCCCCGATCTGATCCTCCAGGGCGGGCCGGAGGGAGCCGCCTGGCCACAGTTCACCGGCCGCGATCACCGCCACCACTAAATCCGGAGGGAGTTCGGCGGCCACCCACTCGGCGGTGGCGGCTGCGTTCCGCAGTGACACGGCCGCGAGGAGCGGGACTTCCTGGGCGAGCTCATATGCGATCGAAGAGCCGTTGGGCGATGGCAGCACGACGCGGCTCAACGACCGCGCGTCCCGCAGGCTCGACGGCGAGAGGCTCAGTCCGCCTCCACCCCGCGGACCAGCCAGCTGGGCATCGTGGTGGGCGGCGAAATCCTCGGCCCCGGCGTCCTTCCACGCGTAGGGGAACACGATGGCACCGCGGTCGACGGCGACGCTGACGCATGTGGTGAAGGTGAGGACGTCAACCACGACGGCGAGGTCCGTTCCGGACGCAACCGCACGGGCGCCGTCGAGCCCCCATTCAAACCTCACGGTGAACGGAAGCTGCCGGTGCACCGTCCCTGGCGCGCTCATGACAGTTCGGCGTCCAGGTTGCGGCGGGCGGCATCCAGCCACAGGCTCCGCGCGCGTTCGCTGTGGAAGAGTGGATCCAAGGCGAGCAGATGGCGGACGACGGCGGCCCGGCCGGCAGCGAAGTCGGCATCGCTGACGTGGGCGTAGTCCTCGCGGACAGCAGCAAGGTAGCGGGCGTAAGCCGTTGGTTCCGCGCCGAGGATGGAGAGATCGGCGTCGCACAAGAGGGCGCCGAGTCGGTCTCCCGGTTCGGGGCTGTGGGTGGAGGTCAGCCTGACCAGCCGGGCAACTTCGTGGATCGTCGGTTCCGGGAGTCCCGCAAGAGCCAGGCGGTCCTCGGCCAGCCGGGCCGATTGCTCTTCGTCCTGCCCTGCGATTCCCTCGTAGACGGCGTCATGGAACCATGCGGCCAACGTCACTGAGCGCGCAGGCAGAGAGGGTTCGGTGAGGAGATCCAAGGCTTCCAGGACCGCCAGCAAATGCGTGCGGCTGTGGTATTTCCGATGGTCCTCGCCCCAGCGTTCGAGGAGCTCAAAACCCAGCTCCTCATGTCCTGGAAGAGCCGAATTCCAGCGCTCCAGCAAGGGTACGGTGAGCGCCTTGCTGCGTTGGCGGGCGGGGATCCGCAAGCCGCTCGCGATCAGTTTCCGCACAAGAATGCGCGCCTCCACGGGGATGGCGCCTGCGGACAGGAGGTCCTGGTAGCGGCGTTCCGGGACGTCGTAGTGGTCGCCGTCGAAGGCGCGCCCGGGAATCCCCGTGGCTTCGGCGAAGGCATGCAACTCCTCGAGCGAGGTGTCCGAGACGAGGTGGGAAAACACGGTCCCGTGCGCGGGCCACAGCGGCGGATCAACGTAGACGGCCATGGCCCGCGCCAGAGAACTAGGAGTTTTTCCGGGTGGCTACCGCAGAGAGAGCGGTCAAACCCTTTTCGAAGTCGCCGCCCACCATCTTGTCCATGTTCATGAACAAAGCGAAGATTTTGCCGAGGCCTTTGTTCTCGCCGGTCATGGTCCAGGTGACGCGGGTGCCGTCCCCTTCGGGTACGAACGTGAAACCCGTAGGATTGACTGCCTTCATCGGCTTGGTGAACTCGAGGCGGATGTCGATCCTGCCGGGCTCCTCCGAGCCGACGATTTCCATGGTTCCGGTGCCGGCCTTGTTGTTGCCGCTCCAGGCATACTTTGCTCCGACGCCGGATTCGTTGCCGGAATAGCTCCGGTTCAGCTTGGGGTCCACGGCTTCCCACGGAGACCACTTGGTCCACTCGTGGAAGTTGTTGACGAAGGGGAAGACGTCGGCGGGTGCGGCGGGGATCAGCGCATTGCGAGTGACTGTGAAGGGTGCCATGTGCATATCGTACGGCGCTTTGCCGGGATCGTGGGCGCGGGCCGAGTGCTGCGTTCCGGCACGCAGCGCGCGGCCCGGATCCACGATTTCGACGGCGGGTGCTCCCTTACATGCCCGGGACGTCGAGCGCTTCGTAGACGGTGATCGAGGCTTCGGGGGCCATGAGGAAATGCGGGTGGCCTTCGAGGAGCTTCAGCGCTCCGTCCATGTCTTCGGCTTGGAGGACGCTGTAACCGCCCACGCCGGTCTCTGCATCGGATACTCCAGAGTTCCCAACCACTTTGCCGCCACCGAGGGGTGTGCCAAGATCGGCAAGCCCAGCGCCAGCCTTCGCGGCCCAGTCCATCCACAGCTTCATGCCTTCGGCTGCTGCCTCAGGGGAGCTGCCAGCCATCATCGATTCCGCCGATTGTGGTGCATTGTAGAGAACTACGAACTTCTTCATTGCGTGTCCTTTTTCTCATGCGCGCCCGGGGGGGGGTGTTCCACCCGGTCACACCTGATCCTAGGGCCAGGGAACGCAAACAGCGAGGGACTTTTCACCGTAAGCGGGGAAGGCTATGGACAGCAGTTTCGCCGTCGGCAAACATGGAGCAGGAGGGACGCTTCGCCAAAGTTGAGCATAGTAGACTCAACTTTGAGAATTAGTCATCTTTCCCGAGAGGAGCTCTTCCATGGACGTCAAATTCACCACCAAGAGCCAGGAGGCTCTTTCCGCGGCGGCCATGAACGCCTCCACCGCCGGAAATCCGCAGGTGGAGCCAGCCCACTTGCTCAAAGCCCTCATGGATCAACGCGAGGGCGTCGCGGTGGCGCTCTTGCGCGCCACTGGAGCGGACCCGGATGCCGTGAGCGTCCAGGCGAGTTCGGCCATCAAGGCCCTGCCGTCGTCGTCGGGCAGTTCAGTGCAGCAAGCGCAGCTTTCCCGCCCTTCGATGCAGGCCATCCAGGCCGCCCAGAACGAGGCCGAGAAACTCGGCGATTCCTTCGTGTCCACTGAGCACCTCCTCTTGGGGCTCTCTGCCGGTAGCGACGCCGTGGGGAAGCTATTGCGCGACGCCGGCGCCTCCCACGAAGCGCTCCTCGCCGCCTTGCCGGGTGTCCGCGGTGACCGGAAAGTCACCTCGCAAGACCCGGAAAACACCTTCCAGGCGCTTGAGAAATACGGCACGGACCTCACCGCCGTCGCGCGCTCCGGCAAGCTGGATCCCGTGATCGGGCGGGACAGCGAAATTCGCCGAGTGGTCCAGGTCCTGAGCCGCCGCACCAAGAACAACCCCGTGCTGATCGGCGAACCCGGCGTCGGCAAGACCGCCGTCGTCGAAGGCCTTGCCCAGCGCATGGTGGCAGGTGACGTCCCGGAAAGCCTGCGGGGCAAGACCCTCATCGTGCTGGACCTCGCATCCATGGTGGCCGGCGCGAAGTACCGCGGCGAATTCGAGGAACGGCTGAAGGCCGTGCTGGAGGAGATCAAGAACTCCAACGGGCAGATCGTTACGTTCATCGACGAAATCCACACTGTGGTGGGCGCCGGTGCCACCGGTGAAAGCGCCATGGACGCAGGGAACATGCTCAAGCCCATGCTGGCCCGCGGCGAGCTGCGGCTCATCGGCGCCACCACCCTGGACGAGTACCGCGAGAACGTTGAGAAGGACCCTGCCTTGGAACGCCGCTTCCAGCAGGTCTACGTAGGCGAACCAAGCGTGGAGGACACCATCGGCATCCTCCGCGGCCTCAAGGAACGCTACGAGGCCCACCACAAGGTGGCCATCGCGGACTCCGCCCTGGTAGCCGCCGCCACGCTCTCCAACCGCTACATCTCGGGCCGTCAATTGCCGGACAAGGCCATCGACCTCGTGGATGAGGCGGCGTCCCGGCTACGCATGGAAATCGACTCGGCTCCCGAGGAAATCGACCAGCTCCGCCGTGCCGTGGACCGTCTCACCATGGAGGAATTGGCACTCGAGCGCGAGACGGATGCGGCCTCCATCGAACGCCTCGCCGCGCTCCGCGCGGACAAAGCGGACAAGAAGGAAGCCTTGGGTGCGCTGAACGCCCGCTGGGAAGCCGAGAAGGCCGGGCTCAACCGCGTGGGCGACCTCAAGGCAAAGATCGACGAATTGCGGTCCGCCGCCGAAAAGTACCAGCGCGAGGGCGACCTTGAAGCTGCCTCGCGCATTCTCTACGGCGAACTGCCCGCGTTGGAGCGCGAGCTCAGCGCAGCAGCCGAGGAAGAATCCGCCCGGGAAGCGCGCGGTGAAGCGAAGCCCGCCCTGATGGTCGCGGACGAAGTCACGGCGGACGATATCGCGGAGGTTATTTCGGCCTGGACGGGCATCCCCGCCGGCCGCATGCTCCAGGGGGAATCCCAGAAGCTGCTGCACATGGAAGAGGAGATCGGAAAGCGGCTGATCGGCCAGTCCAAGGCCGTGGCCGCCGTCTCCGACGCCGTCCGCCGCGCCCGCGCGGGCATCAGCGACCCCAACCGCCCCACGGGTTCGTTCCTGTTCCTGGGCCCCACCGGCGTCGGTAAGACCGAGCTCGCCAAGGCACTCGCCGACTTCCTGTTCGACGACGAACGCGCCATGGTGCGGATCGACATGTCCGAATACGGCGAGAAGCACTCCGTGGCCCGGCTGGTCGGTGCCCCTCCCGGATACGTGGGCTACGAGGAAGGCGGCCAGCTCACCGAAGCGGTCCGCCGTCGCCCGTACTCCGTGATCTTGCTCGACGAGGTGGAGAAGGCCCACCCGGAAGTGTTCGACATCCTCCTTCAAGTGCTCGACGACGGCCGCCTCACCGACGGGCAGGGCCGCACCGTGGACTTCCGGAACACCATCCTGGTGTTGACCTCCAACTCGGGTAGCCAGTTCCTTGTGGATCCAACGCTGGACTCCACGGCGAAGCGGAATGCGGTCATGGCCGTGGTCAACGCCTCCTTCAAGCCGGAATTCCTCAACCGGCTCGACGAGATTGTGCTGTTCGATCCGCTTAGCGTCGACGAGCTCGCCAGGATCGTCGAATTGCACGTGGACGAGCTGACCAAGCGGCTGCACGACCGCCGGCTCACCCTTGAGGTCAGCGACGGCGCCCGTGCCTGGCTCGCGATGTCCGGTTACGATCCCGCCTACGGCGCCCGTCCGCTGCGAAGGCTGGTTCAACGCGAGATCGGTGACCGCCTGGCCAAGGAAATCCTTGCCGGACAGATCGCGGACGGCGACACGGTACTGGTAGACACCGCGGCCGACGTCGACGAACTCACCATCGAGGGTCTCGAGGCTTTGACGGGTCCCGACGGCGGTGCTCCGGCGGGTAGCGGCCTGACGGTGAGGCGGAAGGAATAGCTACTTCTGCAGCACGGATTCCTTGAGCGTGTTTCCCGAGTTCACCACGATGAAGCAGTCCACGCGGCGGTCGCCGTTGTCCCAGCTCGTGGCGCTCGGGTACACGTTCTGCTGCAGGAGCGCGTACTTCGTGGATGCCTCGTTGAGCACCAGATCACGGCAGATTTCGCGGCCTTTGTCACGCAAGGCAGTGGCGCCGGGGAAGGTGTCGTCAGCCTTGTACCGGAAGATGGCGCCCAGCTGGGCCGAATGGTCGGTGGTGCAGTCCACCACCTTGGACTTGATGGCGTTGGAGTCGAAATCGGCGAAGCAATCTCCCAATTGGTAATCCTTTGCCTCCACATCCGCCGGGAGGGGACCGCGGCTGGTGGACGTGGCCGGCGCGGGGACGGGTGCGGCCGCCGGGCGGTTGGCCAAGGCCCCGACGAGGATCCAGATCACTACGCCGATCAGGATCAGCACGGCCAGCACGATGCCGCCAATGATGAGCCGATACCGCGTTATGGCGTCCAGGGCATTCCGCAGGGACGAGCCTTTCTCGGAGGGAGCAGGGCCCTCGGGCCCGGTTTCGCCAGGCATGCCTGCATCGGGGTACGTGCCCGAAGTCCCGGAATACCAGGTCCCGGAACCAGGGTCTACCGGCGACTCATTGTCGCCCGTACCGTTGTTGCCCTGGATCATGTTGTCCTGGCCCATGTCTGAGTTCGCGCCTTTCATGCCTGCCGCCCCATATTAGGGCGACTCTACCCAAGTTTTTCATGCCAATGAATGGAGATACTGCCAGGTGGAACTGTGACGGCGCTTTCGCGAAGCAAGTGGCAAGCAGTTGCTCCAGAAAGCATGTAATCTAGACATACGACAAATTGACCAAACATTCCGGGGCCTCACCGATCGCCAAGGTGACCACCTCCGGTCCAAGTACAAAAGGGGGTCACGCCATGGGGCGCGGCCGTCAAAAGGCAAAAGCTACCAAGCAGGCTCGGGACATCAAGTACTACTCCCCGAACACTGACTATTCGGCCCTTCAGCGCGAGCTGACTGGGCCATCAAGTCGTGCGACGAGCCGATTCGCGGATGATCCGCCGGAGCCGGACTACTCGGCTTACGAGGACAAGTACGCACAGGACTTGGAAGACGATGACGACGAGGTAGACACCCGCCGTATCGGATAGCTGTAGCAACAATCAGGTGCCTTTCGGCATCGAGTTGCGTACCGCCGTCGTACACGAGGTCGTTTGGCATCCCCGGATGCCTCCCAAAACGATAGAGCCCGTAGGGCGCGCCATGATTGGCGTGCGCTACGGGCCTTTTTCGTGCCCTTTGGCCGGTCAGTCCTTCTCGTGGCACAGATCCAGCAGGGGGATCAGTGTTTCGAGGTCGTTGGCGCGCGCTGCGGCCAGGATCTTCCGGTGGGCGTCCGCCACGCGCTCAAGCTTGGCGTCGTCCAAGGGGTACGAGCGGCTGATGAGCCGTTGAACAGGGTTGTCCCAGACGGATTCGAGGGTTTTCAGCAAGAATCCGTTGGGCGCAGGCGCCGCCAAGCCCAAATGGAACGCCCGCGTGGCGGTGAACAGTTCCTCCGGGTCGGCGCTTGCCGCACCCTCGGCGATAAGCAGCTCCAGCCTCGCAAGCTGAAGGTTGGTGTATTTTGCCCCACACTGCCTGATGGCCATGATCTCGAGGGCCTTGCGTACTTCGTAGACTTCCTCGACGGCTGATCGGGTCAGCGTCGTCGCGAAATACCCCGAGCCCGGGACCAAAGTGGCGAGTCCTTCGTGGACCAAGCGGTTCAGGGCGTCGCGGACCGGCGTCCGGGACACGCCGTATTCTTCGGCCAGCTGTTCCTGGACCAGGGGAGCGCCAGGCTCGACCACTCCGTTGACGATCTCATTGCTGATCCTGTCGTAGACGTGCTCGCTCAGCGGCCTCATCCCCTTGGCAGCTTGCGTGGCCATTCGCCTCATCCCCTTTTTCGTATCAAAACTCGTTCAATCCTACGTGCTTTACATCACAGGATTCACTGTATACAGTGAATCCAATTCTACCAACCCTGAAGAAAGTTGCCCTATGAGCCTGCGCATTCCACGCATACCCGGCATCGATTTTGCCGCCGTCGGCAAGCAGCTGGGTTACCTGGAGATCGAACATTCGGACAATGAGAATGACGCCGCTGTCATCCCTTCGCCGATCGCGGTCCTGAGTGGTGGGGACGGCCCCACGGTCCTCCTGATCGCCGGTACGCATGGCGACGAATATGAAGGACAGATCCTTCTCCAGGAACTCATCCGCACCTTGAACCCTGATGAGGTGACCGGGAGATTGATCATCCTGCCCGCCCTCAACATCCCTGCTGTCCGCGAAGGAAGACGTGTTTCCAGCGTGGACCGGGTCAATCTGAACCGTGCCCTCCCGGGCCGCGCCGACGGCGGACCGGCACTGCAGATCGCCTCGATCGTGGCCCAGGAACTCATCCCCATGGCCGACTTTGTGATGGACATCCATTCCGGGGGGATCGCCTCGGAGTATGTGCCGTCCGCGTTCGTCTACCAAGGACCGACGCCGGAGCTATGGGCTGCGAAGGTGGCGGCGGTCGCCGCATTCAATGCCCCTTATTCCGTCGTGGTGAAGCCCATGCTGAAGGCGGGCTCCATCAGCGGCGCGGCCGATCGGGCCGGCGTGCCGATGATCTCGACCGAACTCGGTGGGAGGGGAACCGTATCCCTGCCGATCCTCGCAAGGGCCCGGACGGGACTTCGTTCGCTGCTTGGGCACTGGGGCGTGCTCAAGGACGCCGGCCTCTCAGGGATCGGAGAGCCGATCCAGTGGGTCGAACTCACGGCCCAGTCCGCGGTCCATTCCACCATGGCAGGCATCCTCGAGCCGGTGGTCGGACTTGGCCAGAAAGTCGCGGCCGGAGAGCTCGTGGCCCGCGTTCACTCAGTGGAAGAACTCGAGCGTCCTCCAAAAGACTTCTTTTCACCGATGGACGGGGTGGTCGCAATCATTCGGCATCCCGCCCTCGTCAATATCGGCACCACCGTGGTCAACATCGCCGTTGACCATGGAACAAGCTATGCGAAAGGCAATCATGAACCGTCCTAGATACATCTCCACATCCGCTCTGCTGCTGGCCGCCGCCGTCGGGCTCAGCGGCTGCACCACTGCGTCACTCGACGCCGGCAAGGAAGCCGCCGCCAGTTCGATTCCCGGCAAGGACGCTGCGATTCCGGCGGCGCCCTTCAACAAGTCCGCCGCGAATCTCTTGCCCCCGGACGTCAAGGCCAAGGGGACATTGGTGGTCGGCACCGACCCCACCTTCGCGCCTTATGAGTTCTACGCGGCTGACAGCAAGACGGTTGTCGGCTGGGACGCGGACTTTGCGAAAGCAGTCGGCGAGACGCTGGGGCTCGAAGTCAAGATGGTTCCCGCGACCTTCGACACCATCCTCCCGGGGGTGAGCTCCAACAAGTACGACGTCGGCATCTCGGGTTTCAATGTCACGGCCGAGCGTAAGATGAATGCCGATTTCGCCTCCTACCAAAGCAGCGGCTCCGGCCTTGCCGTCAAGGCCGGCAACCCCAAGAAGCTGGCCCTCGACGCGATGAAGCTGTGCGGCACGAAGGTGGGTGGCGAAAAGGGGACCACGCAAGGGATCGAGACCCTTCCGGCGTTTTCGAAGCAGTGCGTCGTCGCCGGCAAAGCGCCGATCGACATCCAGTTGTTTCCCTCCCAGAACGAAGCCAACCTGGCACTCATCTCCGGCCGCGTGGACAGCGTCCTCTCAGGCCTTGTTGGCATGGGTTACGCAAGCAAGCTTTCCGGCGGTGCCTTCGAGCTCGCCGGCAACCAGGACTTCGAACCGACGCCGGTAGGTATCGCCATGCCCAAAGGCTCGCCCCTGACCAAGGCGATCGTCGCGGCGGTCAGGGCGCTGATCGCTGGCGACACGTACAAGGCGATCAATGCGAAGTACGGAATCCCGGACTCGGTGACCATCAGCGCTGATGCCGTGGACGCGAGTGGTGCGAAATGAGCACCGTGATCACCGTCCCAAAGATGGGAACAACGGACCGCCGACAGTTCACCGTGGTCTCGGCCAGGCACCCCTGGCGATGGGTGGCTGGCACTGCGGTAGGCGCCGTCGTGATCCTGTTGCTTATTTCCGCGGTGAGCAATCCCCGTTTCGGCTGGGACAAGGTGGCCCTGTATTTCCGTGACGTTGCCATAGTCAACGGGATCGGCATCACCCTGTTCCTGACGGTTGTCTGCATGGCTGTCGGGGTGGGGCTTGGCGTAGTGCTTGCGGTCATGCAGCTTTCGGCAAACCCCGTGGTCAAGGCCTCGGCAAGCGCCTATGTGACGATCTTCCGAGGCACCCCCGTCCTGGTCCAGCTGTTGTTCTGGTTCAACTTGTCGGCGCTGTATCCGGTGATCACCTTTGGTATCCCCGGCGTCAGCCTCGACGCCAACCAGATCATCACACCCCTCGCCGCGGCGATCCTTGGCCTGGGCCTCAACGAGGCTGCCTACATGTCGGAGATCGTCCGGGCAGGAATCCAGTCCATCGATCAAGGTCAAGGCGAAGCCGCGGGTGCCCTCGGCATGTCCCGCATCCAGACCCTCATCAGGGTGATCCTGCCGCAGGCCATGCGCGTCATCATCCCGCCTACGGGCAATGAGTTCATCGGCATGCTCAAGATGACCTCGCTGGTCAGTGTCCTGGCGGTCCCCGAGCTCCTGTACTCCGCCCAGATCATCTACTCGAAGAACCTGCAGGTTGTCCCGCTGCTCCTGGTCGCCAGTATCTGGTACATCATCGTCACCACGGTGTTCACGGTGGGCCAAGGCTACCTGGAACGGCACTTCGCCAGGGGAACGTCCCGTTCCGTCCCGCCGACCGCCGCCGAGCGGTTGCGGAAATTCTTCAGGGTACATTCCGCGCAAGGCTCAGGAAAACAAGGCTCAGGAAAGGAAGGCCAGTCATGACTATCGAGACGAAGGAAAGCCGTAAGGCGCCGGAGGCGCTTCCGCTGGTACGCGCGGAAGGCGTGCGCAAGAGTTTCGGCGACAATGAGGTCCTCAAGGGAATCGATCTGCACGTCCAGAGCGGCGAAGTGGTCTGCCTGATCGGCGCCTCGGGCTCCGGGAAAAGCACCTTCCTGCGGTGCGTGAACCACCTGGAGAAGATCGACGGTGGCCTGCTGTGGGTGGGGGACAGGGCCGTGGGCTACCGGATCAAGGGGGACAAGCTCCATGAACAGTCCCACAACGAAATCTGCGCCGACCGGACCGATATCGGGATGGTCTTCCAGCACTTCAACCTCTTCCCGCACATGACCGTGCTGGAGAACCTGATGGAAGCCCCGATCAGGGTGCTCAAGCACCGCAAGGCGGATGTCCGCCGTCGGGCGTTGGATTTGCTGGAGAAGGTGGGCCTGTCGGAGAAGACGGGGACCTATCCGCGGCACCTCTCGGGCGGGCAGCAGCAGCGGGTGGCGATCGCCCGGGCCCTGTGCATGCAGCCGAAGCTGATGCTGTTTGACGAGCCGACGTCGGCGCTGGATCCGGAGTTGGTGGGCGAGGTCCTCAGGGTGATGAAGGACCTGGCCCGGACGGGAATGACCATGATTGTTGTGACGCACGAGATGGGCTTCGCCCGCGACGTGGCTGATCGGGTGGTGTTCATGCACGGCGGCCGGATCATTGAGGAAGGTCCCGCCGAAGAGGTCATCGGTAACCCGCAGCATGAGCGGACCAGGGCGTTCTTGTCTGCGGTCCTGTAGTTGTTGATAGTGCGCTCTCGGAAGCGATTGACAGAATGCGTTAGTGACGGCTAACGTATTAATCATGCTCGACCGACTGGAAGTTGCCGCGGAGCCGAACAGGCGGCGCCTGTTGCACCTGCTTGCGGCGGGCGAGCGCACCGTGACGGAGCTGGCTGGCGAATTCACGGTGAGCAGATCCGCTGTCTCGCAGCACTTGTTGTTGCTGGAGCAGGTAGGCCTCGTTGCGGCCCGCAAAGAGGGCCGCAACCGCTACTACCGCTTGGATAACGACGGCATGAGAGAACTCCGGATGCTTTTTGAGCAGTTCTGGACCGCTGAGCTGGACATGCTCCTCGCTGACGCACAAAACTTCACCACCGACCGCCTTCAAACAACAGAGGAATCATCATGATTTACGACAAGACCGTTCTTCTTCCCCTCAACGTCGACCAGGCGTTCGAACTCATCACGCAGCCCGCACGCCTCCGCCGCTGGCAGACCGTTGCCGCCCGCGTCGACCTCAAGGTTGGCGGCGAGTACCGCTGGACGATCACCCCGGGTCACCACGCGGCGGGAACGTTCACGGAAATCGAGCCGGGCAAGAGCGTCGTCTTCACTTGGGGCTGGGAGCAGCCCGAAGCGCCGGCGGACAACGTCTCCACGGTAGCCATCACACTTGAGCCGGCCGACGGCGGCACCTCCGTGCGCTTGGTGCACGAAGGCCTTCCGACTCCGGAAGCCCTGGCAGGCCACGCCGAGGGCTGGAACCACTACCTCGACCGTCTCCTCGCCGAGGCCTCCACGGGCGACGCCGGTGCCGACGAATGGGCAGCTGCCCCTGCCGATCTCAATGAGCTCACCTCCGCGGACGCCACGCTCGCCATCGTGCAGCGCGTGCTGGCGCACGTCACCGAAGCCGACGCGCAGACCCAGACTCCGTGCGCCGACTTCAACGTGTCGCAGTTGCTTGACCACCTTGCCGGCTCAATTGCCAACATCGCCAAGGCCCTGGGCGCCGAAGTAGCCGACGACGCCGGGAAGTCGCCCGAGGTGCGCATCGCCGACCTCGCCCAGCCGACGCTGGAAGCCTTCTATCGCCGCGGACTCGAAGGCACCATTGACATGGGCTTCGCCGAACTGCCGGCCACGATGGTCGCCTCCATCCTCAACCTCGAGTTCCTGGTCCACGCTTGGGACTTCTCCAAGGCCCTGGGCTTCGAGGTGTCGGTGGCGGATGAGCTCACCGACTACGTCGAAGTCCTCGCGCAGAACACCATCAGCGAGCAGGTCCGCGCAAGCGGCAGCTTCGCACCGGCCCGGGAAGTCGCCGAGACGGCATCCAGCCTGGAGCGCCTGGTCGCTTTCACCGGCCGGACTGTTCACGCCTAAGCTCGAGGCATCATCAACGAAGGGATAGCAATGCCGCAGGTTGATAGCTACAAGCAGGGAACCCCGTGTTGGGTGGACCTGTCGTCGTCGGACATGGAGGCCTCCAAGGCCTTTTACAGTGATCTGTTCGGCTGGGAATTGGACGCGATGGATGCCGGCAACGGCATGACCTACTACATGGCCAAGCTGCAGGACCGCTACGTGGCGGGCATGATGCAGCAGATGCCGGACATGACCGCGGCCGGCGCACCGTCCTTCTGGGCGAACTACCTCGCCGTCGATTCGGTAGATGACGCCGCTGAGCGCGTCACGGCGGCAGGCGGCAACGTTCTCTTCCCGCCGGACAGCGTCCCCAACGGAAGCGGGCGGATGTTCTTCGCAGCCGATCCCACGGGTGCACAGATTGGCTTCTGGGAGGCCGGAACCCACCACGGCGCCGGGCTGGTCAATGAACCGGGCACGGTGGTCTGGAACGAACTGCAGACGAACGACGTCCCCAAGGCCGTCGCCTTCTACGAATCCGTGACGGGATGCTCCAGCGAGACGGCCGCGGCCGGAGACCTGCAGGAATACACCCAGCTCGTAGTGGACGGGAAGTCCGTGGGCGGCGCCATGAAGCAGCCCGTCGAGGGAATGCCGCCGTTCTGGATGACCTACTTCAATGTTGCGGACGTGAACGAGTCCGTGGCGAAGGCCGTCGAGCTCGGCGCCCAGGTCTTCGCGCCTGCCTTCGACGTCCCTGGCGTCGGCCGCATGGCAGTCCTCGGTGATCCAGCCGGAGCAGCCTTCAGCCTCATGGCCGCCGAAAGCAACTAGGCCTCAAACAAAAGTGCCCACCCAACTGCCGGATCGGCAATGGGGTGGGCACTTTTTGCGCGGAGAACCCTTAGGCGTAAGCGTTCACGAGGCGCACGGCGCCGCCGTCGACGCCCTTGGCGCCCTGGACGTAGTCCGGACCGCTCTTGATGATCGAGTCGGAGTCCGCGGCCACCGTACCCATGACCCACGACGGCAAGCCGCGCTCGTTGAGGCGGGCCACGGCGGCGTCGGCGATTTCGGGAGACACGATGGCCACCATGCCGACACCGAGGTTGAGCGTGCGCTCGAGGTCGGCAAGGGGAACATTGCCGAGCTCGGACACCAGCTTGAAGATGGCCGGCAGTTCCCAGGTGGCGCGGTCAACCGTGGCCACGAGGCCCTGCGGCAGGACGCGGGCCAGGTTGGCTGCGAGGCCGCCGCCGGTGACGTGGCTGAAGCCGTGCACGGCGCCGGGCGCAGTACCCAGGCCGCTGACCGGGAACGCGCGGGCGAGGTCCAGGCAATCGGCGGCGTAGACGCGGGTGGGCTCCAGCAGTTCTTCGCCCAGCGTGCGGCCGAGTTCGGAGACCTGGCGGTCAAGGGCCCAGCCGGCGTGGTTGATAACGCGACGGACCAGGGAGTAGCCGTTGGAGTGCAAGCCCGAGGAAGCCATGCCGATCACGACGTCGCCGGCGCGGACGCGGTCCGGGCCAAGCAGGGCGTCGGCTTCGACAACACCGGTAGCTGCACCGGCGACGTCGTACTCGTGCTCACCCAGCAGGCCCGGGTGCTCAGCGGTTTCGCCACCCACCAGGGCAGTGCCCGCCACGGAACAAGCGGCGGCGATGCCGCGGACGATGTCCGCGATGCGCTCGGGGACAACCTTGCCGCACGCGATGTAGTCGGTCATGAAGAGCGGCTCTGCGCCGACTACGACGATGTCGTCCACCACCATGCCCACCAGGTCGAAGCCGATGGTGTCGTGGATGTCCATGGCCTGGGCGATGGCCACCTTGGTGCCGACGCCGTCCGTGGACGTGGCCAGCAGGGGCCGCTTGTACGTGAGCAGCTTGGAGACGTCGTACAGGCCGGCGAAACCGCCGACGCCGCCGAGCACGGAGCTGTTGTGGGTCGCCTTGACGGCGTCCTTCATGAGTTCGACGGCGCGGTCGCCCGCTTCGACGTCGACGCCGGCGGACGCGTAGGTGATGCCGGTTGTGTTCTCAGCGGCGGAGGATGCGGAGGTCATACGGACTCTTTCTTATCGGCGTCGGTCAGCAGGTTCTCAAACTCGGCGTCGGGTCCGGGATCGCAGCCCGTGGCGCCGGGCTTGTTGGCCGGGTCGTCCGAGTCCGCGGTTACGGCTTCGGCGGAGATGCCCGACGTCGGCAGCCCGCCGAGGTCGGTGCGCTCCAGGAGGTTCTTGCCCAGTTTGTCCGAACCCGGAAGTGCGATGGGGTACTGGCCGGTGAAGCAGGCGGTACAGAGGCGTTCGCGCGGTTGCTGGGTGGCGCCGATCATGCCGTCTTCGGAAATGTAAGCCAGCGAATCCGCTCCGATGGCCTGGGAGATTTCCTCGATGGTGGCGCCGTTGGCGATCAGTTCAGCGCGGGACGCGAAGTCGATGCCGTAGAAGCAGGGCCACTGGACGGGCGGGGAGGAGATCTTGACGTGGACGGCTGCGGCGCCGGCCTCGCGGAGCATCCTGACGATGGCGCGCTGGGTGTTGCCGCGGACGATCGAGTCATCCACTACCACCACGCGCTTGCCGCGGATCACGGATTCGAGGGCGTTGAGCTTGAGCCGGATGCCGAGCTGGCGCAGGGTCTGCGAGGGCTGGATGAACGTGCGGCCCACGTAGGAGTTCTTGACGAAGCCGTGCGCGAACGGGATGCCGGATTCCTCGGCGTAGCCCACCGCTGCCGGAGTACCGGATTCGGGGACCGGGATGACGATGTCCGCTACCTGGGTGTTCTCGCGGGCCAGCTGGCGGCCCATCTCCACACGGGACTCGTACACGGAGCGACCGGCAATCGACGCGTCGGGGCGCGCAAGGTAGACGTACTCGAAAACGCAACCGGCCGGCGTCGCTTCTGCGAAACGCTGGGAACGGACGCCGTTCTCGTCAATGGCGATGAACTCGCCAGGCTCGATCTCGCGGATGAAGCTCGCGCCGACGGTTGCCAAGGCGGACTGTTCCGAGGCGACAACCCAGCCGCGCTCGAGGCGGCCAAGGCACAAGGGGCGGATGCCGAAGGTATCGCGGGCCGCGTAGAGGGTGCCTTCGTCCATGAACACGAAGCAGAAGCCGCCCCGGATCTTGGGAAGCAGCTCAAGCGCAGTCTGTTCCAGGGTCTTGCCCTCTTCGCCTTCCAGGAGGGCGGTGACCAGGGCGGTGTCCGAGGTGTTGCCCTGCTTCATTTCTCCGGTCAGCTGACCGCCGTTGAGTTCGAGGATCATTTCCCGGAGCTCAGCCGTGTTGGTCAGGTTGCCGTTGTGCGCGAGGGCAACGGTGCCAGTGGCGGTTGCGCCCAGGGTGGGCTGCGCGTTGGCCCAGTGGCTTGCTCCGGTGGTGGAGTAGCGACAGTGGCCGACGGCGAGGTGCCCGGTGAGGGTGTTCAGGGTTGTCTCGTCGAAGACCTGGGACACGAGGCCCATGTCCTTATAGACATTGATGCGCTTGCCGTCACTGGTAGCAATACCAGCCGATTCTTGTCCGCGGTGCTGCAACGCATACAGCCCGTAATAGGTGAGTTTTGCTACTTCTTCGCCCGGCGCCCAGACCCCGAAGACGCCACAAGCGTCCTGAGGTCCTTTTTCGTCGGGGAGAAGATCATGAGAAAGTTTTCCGTCGCCACGTGCCACTGGTCAATTGTCGCATGATGTTGGCGTGGTACTTTCCCTCACGCGACATTGTGACCGGGATCCTATGCCCCGGCGTCGTCCTCTGTGGGGCTGGGCACGGACTCGACGACGGCACGCTGGGAACGCCGCACGCTGACTTTGTCGAGGACGAGGGCCGCGACGGCGCCCAGCAGCACGCCGCCCGCGGCGAAGGACACAAGGAAAAAACCGAAGACCGCCCCCGTGTCGAAACTTTGGTCGCCGGGGATCCCGTAGGCAACGAACGCGGCAACAATGATGCCGAGCACCCCGCCCAGTCCCATGAAGGGAACGAACTTCGGCGCACGGCGGACCGTGATCCCGCGGCGTTCCGGAGTGCCGTTGTCTGCCGCGGCGTTGCGTGCCGGGCTGTTGTGTGACGTGCTGTTTTGCGATGTGCCGTCGGCGTTCGCGCCCTCAGAAACCATGCCTTCCAGCTTACCGTTCCGAAGAGGTTGGTTTGTGGTCTGAAGTCAGACCATTGACAGATTGATGTGAAGTGGGTCACTATCGATGCGAGCGGTGTCGGCCCGTTCCCCCCTTCCGTTTAGAAAGAGAATAATCATGAGTGATCGTTCTACGGCAGCGAAGGTGCAGGCTGTGCAAGACGCAGATGCTGCGGCCCTCGCCGAGCTTGGCTACAAGCAAGAGTTACATCGCGGCATGTCCGGCTTCTCCAACTTCGCAGTCTCGTTTTCCATCATTTCGATTTTGGCTGGCTGCATTACCTCCTTCAGCATTGCGCTCAAGTCCGGCGGTCCGGCTGCCATCAACCTGGGTTGGCCGCTGGTTGGCGTTCTAGTCCTGTGCGTGGCGCTCTCCATGGCCGAGGTTTGTTCGCGGTACCCGACCGCCGGTGGCTTGTATTTCTGGGCCGGCAGGCTCGCCAAACGCAACAAGCGGGCCTGGGCCTGGTATGTCGGGTGGTTCAATTTCCTCGGTGAAGTGGCCGTCACGGCCGCAATCGACTTCGGCTGCGCCACAACAATGATGGCTTTCGCGGCGCTGACTTTCGGCGTTGAGCCCACCCCGGGCGGTACGTTCGCGCTGTTCGTCGTCCTCATGGTTATCCACGCCCTGCTCAACAGCTTCGGCGTCAAGATTGTCAGTTTCCTGTCCAATGTCTCGGCCTGGTGGCACATCGTGGGTGTCGCGATCATTGTGGCGGCGCTGTGGCTCATGCCCACGAGCCACCAGTCCTTTGACTGGACGATGACCGCGTGGCACAACGAAACCGGCTTCACTTTCGGGCCGTACGTCTTCCTCATGGGCCTGCTCATGTCGCAGTACACCTACACCGGCTACGATGCTTCGGCCCACGTTGCCGAGGAGACCAAGAACGCAGCCATTGCGGCTCCCAAGGGGATTGTCATGAGCGTCGTCATCTCCATCATTGGTGGCTGGATACTGCTCTACTCACTCGTCGCGGCGATCCCGGACGGCTCAGAGGAAGGCCTGACCACTCTTGGCGCTACGGCAACAGGCTTGCCCCCGGCGCAGATTTTCCTGGATGCATTGGGCAACCCCGGCGTAGCGAAATTCCTGCTGGCCATCGTGGTGGGCGCACAATTCTTCTGTGGCATGGCCTCAGTGACCGCCAACTCACGCATGACCTACGCTTTCTCCCGCGACAATGCACTGCCAGGCTCCCGCATCTGGGCCAAAGTCAACGCCCGGAGCGGCACCCCCACAAATTCCATCTGGCTCTGCGTTGGCTGCGCGATCGTGCTCGCCTCACCAGCCCTGTTCAACACCACCGCGTATTTTGCCGTGACGAGCGTGGCCGTCATTGGCCTCTACATCGCGTACATCACCCCCGTGTTGCTCCGCAGGCTCAACAAGAACTTCGTACCGGGCCCGTGGCACCTGGGGAAATGGAGTCCCATCATCAACTGGGTAGCGATTGTGTGGGTCGCCATCATCGTGATCCTCTTCGTTCTTCCGCCCGTCGCAGACATCACCATCGACACGTTCAACTACGCGCCGATCGCCGTCGTCGTCGTGTTCCTCCTTGCCACCGTGCTTTGGTACACCACGGGGCGCCGGACGTTCATGACGAGTGCCGAGCAGGAGCACCTGACGATCGACGCGGATAAGCTGCTCAACTAGCAACACTCGCGGGCCGCCGGCGGTTCTTCGCCGGCGGCCTCCCAGCCAGGAAGGTCGCCATGTTCCTCGTTGAACCGATTGAATCCCCCCTACTTGAGACGGTCTTGCTCCCCGCGCGTGGACACATGGCTTTCGAGTCATGCGTTGAGCACTTGGGATCGGCAATCCAGTTGGGGATCTTCAAAACCGGTGAGCGCCTCCCGCCCGAGCGCGACTTGGCCGAGCGCATGCAGGTCTCCCGGGCCACGCTGCGGGAAGCGATCAGCGCGTTGCGAGCCGCGGGCTTCGTCACGACCGTCCGGGGGCGGGGCGGCGGAACCATCGTGGAACCGGTCGGCAACGCCCGGCCGCCGGAGCGCCTCGACAACAAGGACAGGCAGGGGGAAATCAGCGACATCCTCATCTTCCGTTCCGTGATTGAACCCGGGGCTTGCCAGCGGGCGGCCTCGATGCGGCTCAGCGAGGATCAGCGTCAGCTCCTGATTGATTCCTTGGCCGAGGTTGAAAACGCGGGTTCCCCGGTGGAATACAGGCAAGCCGACGCCCGCCTCCACCTGGCTTTCTCCGCTGTTGCGGGGTCGTCCGAACTCAATAAAGCCAGCACCACCATCCAGACAAAGATCCACGAGTTCCTCGCGGAAATCCCCTTTCTGCAGCGGAACATCGAACATTCAAACCAAGAGCATCGATTGATAGTGCAGGCCATCCTCGACGGCGAGCCTGCAGCGGCCCGAAGCGTCATGGAATTGCACTGCGAGTCCACTGCCGCACTACTCAAGGGACTACTGAAATGAGCAGCACTATGAACGACATTTCGAACACCGCGGACACCACTGTTCACCCCCGCAATGACCGTATGCTCACCGTTGAGCAACTCAAGGCGCGGATTGCCGAGGGCGCCATAGACACCGTGATTCTCGGCTTCACCGACATGCAGGGCAGGCTTCAGGGCAAGCTCCTTCACGCGCAATTCTTCCTGGATTCCGTCCTGGAGCACGGCACTGAAGGCTGCAACTACCTCCTCGCCGTTGACACCGAAATGAACACCGTGGATGGCTATGACATTTCCTCGTGGGAAAAGGGCTATGGTGACATGCTCTTCGACATGGATTTGGACACCATCCGTGTCCTTCCCTATCGCGAGGGGAGTGCGCTGATCCAGTGCGATCTGTCCACGACCGACGGCACTCCGGTCTCCGTTTCGCCCCGCGCCATGCTCAAGCGCCAGACGGCCAAGGCGGCCGAGCGCGGTTGGAAGGCACTTGCCGGAACCGAGCTTGAATTTGTGGTCTACAACGACTCCTACGAGCAGGCATGGGAGCTGGACTACAAGCACCTCACTCCTGCCAATCAATACAACGTGGACTACTCGCTCCTCGGATCCGGCCGCGTGGAACCCCTGCTTCGCCGGATCCGGAACGAGATGTACGCAGCCGGCATGACCGTGGAATCAGCCAAAGGTGAATGCAACTTCGGCCAACACGAGATCGCGTTCAAGTACGACGAGGTGGTCACCACGGCGGACAACCATTCCGTCTACAAGACCGCGGCCAAGGACATCGCCCATGACATGGGCCAATCCATTACCTTCATGGCCAAGCCCAACGAGCGCGAGGGCAATTCCTGCCACATCCACCTGTCCCTTCGCGGACTCGACGATGAACTGGTCTTCTGGGACAAGGCCACCGGCGCCCGCACCAAGACCTACGATCACTTCATCGCCGGGGTGCTTGCCACGATGCGGGAATTCACGCTCTTTTACGCTCCCAACATCAACTCCTACAAGCGGTTCGTCAAAGGCTCGTTCGCTCCGACGGCGGTGGCCTGGGGCCTCGACAACCGCACCTGCTCAGTGCGCCTCGTGGGCCACGGTCAGAGCGCCCGGCTGGAAAACCGGCTACCGGGTGGTGACGTCAACCCGTACTTGGCGCTGTCGGCCATGCTTGCCGGCGGGCTCTACGGAATCGAAAACGAGCTCGAACTCGAGCCCGGAACCCTTGGCAACGCCTACACCTCGGGCGCTCCCACCGTGCCGACGACGATGCGGGAAGCGCGGGATCTGTTCGCCAACTCCGTGATCGCCAAGGAAGTCTTCGGCGAGGAAGTGGTGCGGCACTACGTGAACTACGCCGACGTCGAACTGGCAGCTTTTGAGTCCGCCATCACGGACTGGGAGCTCCGCCGCGGCTTCGAAAGGCTGTAGGCGATGACTCAGAATCAGACACAGGCTCCAGGTTCAAGCCGGCCTCCTCGCATCGCGTTGACCACGTATCTTCAAAACGCGAAATGGGGGATTTGGGACGCGCGGGCAGCGGTACTGCCGGCAACGTATTTGGAAGCCGTGGTGGCGGCAGGCGGCACCCCTCTCCTGCTGCCGCCCATCGGCACCGATACTTCCGTCCTTGACCTCGTGGATGGCCTCGTTGTGGTGGGAGGCGCCGACGTCGACCCCGGAAATTACGACGCCGAGCCCCACCCGAGCACACGCAGCCAGCCCGAGCGGGACGAGCACGATATCTCGTTGACGCTGGCGGCCTTGGAGAAGGGCATTCCGCTCTTCGCGATCTGCCGCGGCGCGCAAATCCTCAACGTGGCCCTGGGCGGAAACCTCATCCAGCACGTGCCGGACGTGCTGCCCGAGGCGAACTACCAACCTGCTCCCGGAGTCTACGGGGAGGTTGAGTTCGATACTCGGCCGGGCAGCATCAGCGCGCAACTACTAGGTGAAAAGGCATCGGCGCCGGTCTATCACCACCAGATTCTTGACCGGGTTGCCGAAGGCCTTTGCGTCACCGCGCGTGCGGCGGACGGGACGGTCGAGGCCGTCGAATCGACCCAAGGAAGTTGGGCGTTGGGCGTTCAGTTTCATCCTGAACAAAATCGTTCCGACGTGCGGCTCTTCGAAGGATTCATTGAGGCTGCCAGAAGGTACCGGGACGGGGAACTCTACGCTGAGCGCCTCAACCCATCGACGGAATTCACAGCGACAGAAAAGAGCTGGGCGTGAGTGCCACAATTTTTGACATCATCAATCCGGCCACAGAAGAGTTCCTTCAAACCGTTGAGCTGGCATCCCTCGCCGAAACGGACGCGCTGATTGCCCGCGCGGCCGCTGCCTTCGAGACCTGGCGGAACGTGTCGCCGTCGGACCGGGCACTGCTCCTGCGCCGGTTCGCGGCCGCCGTCGACGCCGATCTGGAGAACCTCGCGCAACTGGAAGTCCGCAACGCGGGGCATACGATCGGCAACGCCCGCTGGGAAGCGGGCAATGCGCGCGACGTCATCAGCTACTACTCGGCGGCTCCTGAGCGGCACTTCGGGCGGCAGATCCCCGTTGCCGGAGGCCTCGATGTGACGTTCCACGAGCCATTGGGCGTTGTCGGCATTATTGTGCCGTGGAACTTTCCGATGCCGATCGCGGCGTGGGGCTTCGCTCCGGCGCTCGCGGCGGGCAACACGGTGGTACTCAAACCCGCGGAACTTACGCCGCTGACCGCGATGAGACTCGGGGAGCTGGCGCGCGAGGCCGGCCTGCCCGATGGCGTGCTGACTATCATCCCCGGGAAGGGCTCCGTTGTGGGGGCGCGCTTCGTCACCCACCCTGCGGTGCGAAAGGTCGTCTTCACCGGGTCCACCGGGGTTGGCAAGCAGATCATGGCCGGTTGTGCCGACCAGGTGAAGCGCGTGACGCTCGAGCTGGGTGGGAAGAGCGCGAACATCGTGTTCGCCGACGCCGACCTTGAGGCCGCTGCTGCCGCAGCACCAGGCGGCGCGTTCGACAACGCCGGCCAGGACTGCTGTGCCAGGTCCCGGATCCTGGTGGAAAAATCGGCCTACGACAGCTTCTTGGAGCTTCTCGAGCCCGCCGTTCGGGCTGTCAAAGTCGGCGACCCGGCGGATGAAAGTACCGTCATGGGGCCCTTGATTTCCGCCCGGCAAAGGGAAACCGTTGCAGGCTTTGTGCCCTCGGGAGCGCCCATAGCTTTCCAAGGCGAGGTGCCCGAAGGGCCGGGATTCTGGTTCCCGCCCACGGTCCTGGCTCCCGACTCCTTCGACGACCCGGCAGTGCGGGAGGAGATCTTCGGACCGGTCGTCGTCGTCGTTCCCTTCAACGACGAGGGGGACGCGGTACGGATTGCCAATGACACCGAATACGGCCTCTCCGGATCGATCTGGACCCAAGACATTGGCCGGGCCTTGCGCGTGGCCCGCGGGGTGGAAGCCGGAAACCTTTCGGTGAACTCCCACTCTTCAGTCCGGTATTCGACGCCGTTCGGCGGCTTCAAGCAATCGGGCCTGGGCCGCGAACTGGGTCCCGATGCCCTCGATTCCTTCAGCGACGTAAAGAACGTCTTCATCGCGCACTGAACCCACCAACTTTGGAAGACCCATGATTCAAGGAGAGATCACCATGACCGAATTCATTTCACACCGACTCAAGGACCGCACAGCCGTTATCACCGGCGGCGGCAGCGGGATCGGTTTGGCCACGGCAAAGCGTTTCGCCTCGGAGGGTGCCAACGTGGTCATCGCCGATATCGATCCGGCAGCCGGAGAAGCAGCCGCGGCCGCCGTCGATGGCATCTTCGTGAAGGTCAATGTCACAGACGAGCAGGAAGTCATCGACCTCTTCGCCGCGGCCAAGAGCCACTACGGCAGCGTCGATATCGCGTTCAACAACGCGGGCATTTCGCCGCCGGACGATGCATCCATCCTCGACACCGGAATCGACGCCTGGCGCCGGGTCCAGGAGGTCAACCTGACGAGCGTCTACTACTGCTGCAAATACGCGCTGCCTTACATGTTGGAGCAGGGCAAGGGCTCGATCATCAACACCGCGTCCTTCGTGGCCGTGATGGGTGCGGCGACCTCGCAGATCTCCTACAGCGCCTCCAAGGGCGGCGTGCTGGCCATGACCCGTGAGCTCGGCGTCGAATTCGCGCGCAAGGGGGTGCGAATCAACGCGCTGTGCCCGGGACCGGTCAACACTCCGCTGCTGAAGGAACTCTTCGCCTCCGATCCGGAGCGGGCCGCGCGGCGCTTGGTCCACGTGCCCTTGGGCCGCTTCGCCGAGCCCGAGGAACTGGCCGCTGCGGTCGCCTTCCTGGCGAGCGACGACGCCTCGTTCATTACCGCGTCGACCTTCATGGTTGACGGCGGAATCTCCGGAGCCTACGTCACGCCGATCGACTAGCGGAAGCTTCCAGGTCGGTTCCCCACTCCAGCTGTGGGTGGGGAACCGATGGGTTAGCTGCCCCGGTACGTGGAGAACGCGAAGGGGCTGAGCAGGAGCGGCACGTGGTAGTGCTCACCGGCGTCGGACACCGTGAAGCTCAAGTCCACCTCCGGGAAAAAGGTGTCAACGCCTTGTGCCTTGTAATACGGACCGGTCGCGAAGTTCAAGCGGTAACTGCCGCCGTCGACCCTCTCAGGGCCAAGGTCCTTGATCCGGCCGTCCGCGTCCGTGGTGCCGCTAGCTACGTGGCGCCAGTTGTCGCCGTCGCGCACGGAGAGAACGACGGCGACGCCGGCCGCCGGGCGCCCGGAACCGGTGTCCAGGATGTGGGTGGTGATCTGGGAAACACTCATTTGCTGGGTTCTCCTTCGCTGCTCCCGCTGTCTTCGCTGATCACGCCGGCAAGACGCAGCAGGGCGATTTCGCGCAATTGTCCGGCCACGATCAGGTCTTCTTCTTCCGCGGTATGGGTCAGGCGCTCGTGGAGGGAGGCCAGGATGTCGTTGGCTGTCCGTCCTGCTGCCCGGATGAGGAAGACGCGGCCGAACTTGGCCTCGTACTCTCGGTTGCCTTCGGCCAAAGCGGTGACGACTCCGTCATCGCCGGGGTCGACGCCCGCCTGTTCGGAGCGGGACATCGCGGCTTCGGTGGTCTGCGCCTTGGGTCGTTCGCCGATCCGCGGGTGATGGGCCATCGCGGCCGCCACTTCGTCCGACGTGAACGGCTCGGCGGTTTCCCGGGCGAAATCGAGCAAGGAGTCCAAGCCGCTGAACGGACGCGCATCTGCGACGTGCTCCACCCAACGCTGGATGTCGAGGCATGGGCGGAGGACGTCGATGGCGTCCGCACGGTCCACGCTGTTGAATACTTCAAGCTGCATGCTTGTTCATTCCTCGTGCGAGTGCTGGCATCCATGGTGTTGGCTATGCGGAACTCCGGCGATTCCTGCCGGATGGACCTGCGCGCCTCCGCACTCCAGGCCTTCCACATCATGGAACTGTTATTTCAGCATACGTAATAGTGAATCCAATGACAGCCGTGGTGTCAAGAGAATACCGCACCCCGGTCCTCCCTCCTTCCCGCTTTGGCCTCTCTGCGACGCTCGCTCACTTATGCCGCCGTTTCCCGAAACGCTCGCTCACCTTCGGTGGGTTCTACCGAAACGCTCGCTCACCTTCGTCGCCTGGTGGACAATGTCAGCAACGAGCCAAAGGAGTTCCGCCATGCCAGAGGTCCTGACATCCCGGTATCTGTTCGGGCCGGGTCCCAGCAATTGCTATCCGGAAGTGACGGCCGCATTGGGGTATCCGGTGATCGGGCACCTGGATCCCGTGTTCATCGAGCGACTGGACCGGACATGCGCGGGGCTTCGGACGGTGTGGGGGACCCGGAATGCCCGCACCCTGCCATTGAGTGCCACTGGTTCCGGCGGCATGGAGGCTGCCTTTGTTAATACAGTGTCCGACGGCGACGTGGCAGTCATTGCCGTCAACGGGCTTTTCGGGGAGCGCATGTGTGAGGTCGCCCGGCGGTGCGGTGCCACGGTGGTCCGCGTCGACCATGAATGGGGCCAACCGGTGGATTCGGAGCGGGTCCTCGCCGCGCACCCCCATCCCAAGGTGATTGCCGCTGTCCATGCCGAAACCTCCACGGGTGTCCTGTCCGACGTCGCGCCCCTTGGCGCCGGCAAGGGCGATGCCTTGCTGATCGTGGACGCGGTGACGTCCATCGGCGGACTGGAACTCCTGGCCGACGACTGGGGGATCGACGTCGGGTATGCCGGGACGCAGAAGTGTTTGGGAGCGCCCCCTGGCTTGTCCCCGTTCACAGTGTCCGAGCGCGCTTTCGAGCGACGCGTCAGGGAGCCTCGTTCGTGGTACCTGGATATCGGCCTTCTGGGCGGGTATGTCGGCGCGGCGAGCGGCAGCCGAACGTATCACCACACGGCGCCGGTGACCATGATCGCGGGGCTAGAGGCGGGACTTGACCGCATCTTGGCCGAGGGGCTCGCGGCTGTTCAAGCGCGGCACCGTGCCGCCGGGGCCGAGTTGCGCGACGGCCTCGAAGCGATGGGGCTCGAGCTGTTTGCCGCGGAGGGCTCGCGATTGCCGAGCCTCACCACGGTCAAAGTGCCCGACGGCGTGGACTCGGCCGCCGTCCGCGCCTACCTTCTGGAGAACTTCAGTACGGAAATCGGCTCCGGTGCGGGTGCGTTTACGTCGACCGTTTGGCGGATCGGCATGATGGGGCCGAATGCCAACAGGGCGTCGGTGAAGCTCGTGCTTGGCGCGCTGGAAGAAGCGATCGCGAAGGCATGACCCTCGCTCACATATCGACGCTCAAGCCATGACGCCCGCTCACATATCGACGCTCATGCCGTGACGCTCGCTCACATATGAAGGCCAATTCCGAAATGCCCGCTCACTCCTGGCCGAAAATAGAGAGTCCTCCTGCAGATCATGATCTGCAGGAGGACTCTCTATTTGGCCTCATAGGTGAGCGAGCGTCGACCCGGGAGTCGTCATAGGTGAGCGGGCGTCGGCCCGGGAGTCGTCATATGTGAGCGGGCGTCGGCCCGGACGGCCTTGTTTGTGAGCGGGCGTTACAGTCCGAGTTCGGCCTTCAGGGCTGCTACGTGGCCCTGGGCCTTGACCTGGTACTGGGTCAGCTTGACCTTGCCTTCGCCGTCGAGCACTACGGTGGAGCGGACCAGTCCGTCGACTACCTCGCCGTTCACGAGTTTCTCGCCCCAGGCGCCGTAGGCCAGCGCTACTGCGTGGTCTTCGTCGGAGAGGAGCGGGAAGGTCAGGGAGAAATCGCCGGCGAAGTGTGCGATCTTTTCCGGGGCGTCGGGGGAGATGCCCAGGACTTCGTAGCCGGAGGACTGCAGGCTGGCAAGGCTGTCGCGGAAGTCGCAGGCCTCGGTGGTGCAGCCGGGGGTGGCGGCTTCCGGGTAGAAGTACACGATGACGTTGCGTCCGCGGTAATCGGACAGGGAAACTTTCTGGCCTTCGGAGTTAAGCAGCGCGAAATCGGGGGCCTGGGTTCCGGCGAGGAGTTTCTGGGTCATGTTGCGATCCTTGACTTGTCGGGCAACCGCCGTGGCCGGCGATCAATCTAATGGTGTAACGGGCTGCCTAGATGCAGTATTCCGCAGGTCCGCGGACGGTGGAGCCTGGTCCGGGCACGAACTGGTAGCCGCCTCCACGCACCGTGGCGATGACATGGCGGGCTGAGCCCAGCTTGCGCCGGACGCGTCCAACATACACGTCGATCGACCGAAATGCCGCGCCGGGACAGTCAAGTGACTCCAAAAAGCGTTGCAATTCTTCACGTGGGATGGGGCGGGACAGGTTTTCCACGAGGTAGCGGAGGAGGCTGTGTTCCATCGCGGTGAAGCTGACAGGCACACCGTCGAGGAGGACGGTATTCGCGGCCAGGTCTACTGCCACGGTGCTGCGTCGTCCGGCCAGGGAGACCGGCGACGGAGCGGTTGCGCGGTTTTCGGCGTCGGGCACTTCCGACGCCGAACCGCCGTCGGACGCGGCGCCGGACGAGCCGGAAGAATCACCGGACGTTGCGGCTCCGGCGGCGGGCCAAAGGAGGACTTCCGCCCCCGGAGCAAGTTTGCGGGCCCGGGCCAGGACCGCTTCAGCGGCCCGGGCCCAAACCTCGGGATCGATCTCGCGGCCTTCGCCGGGCTGTACCCACACGGCGAGTCCGCGCGGGTGCATCCCGGGCCGAACCAGACCGGGCCGAAGCGCGGAAGGCCGGGGGGCGGGCTGGTGCCGCGAGGCGTTGAGCCGTGCGGGCAGTTGCCCGTACGGGGCATGGACGTTGACGGCCATGGCTTGGCCTTACACGCCGCCGCGGCGAATCAGCTTGCCGCTGGGCGTCCGGCCGTCGATCTCGCTGCCGCGCAGGTACGTTTTGCGTACGACGCCGGAGAGCGCCTTGCCGTCGTACGGCGTGATCGGGTTCTTGTGCTTGAGCTTCTTGACGTCGACGACGAACGCGTCGTCGGGCGCGAAGATGGAGAAATCAGCGTCGTACCCGAGCGCCAGCTGGCCTTTATTGTGCAGGCGGGCCAAGGCGGCAGGCTTCTCGGACATCCAGGAAACCACCTGCTCCAGGGTGATGCCGCGGTGCCGGGCTTCGGTCCAGATCAGAGAGAGCCCCAGCTGCAACGAGGAGACCCCGCCCCAGGCCACGGCGAAGTCGCCGTTTTCCAGGTCCTTCAGGTCAAGCGTTGAGGGCGAGTGGTCCGAGACGATGCAGTCGATGGTGCCGTCCTGTAGGCCCTGCCAGAGCAGCTCGCGGTTGGAGGCCTCGCGGATGGGCGGGCAGCACTTGTACGCGGTGGCGCCGTCGGGGATTTCCTCGGCCATGAGGGTGAGGTAGTGCGGGCAGGTCTCAACGGTGAGGTGCACGCCGTCGCGCTTTGCCGAAGCGATCATCGGGAGGGCGTCCGACGACGAGAGGTGCAGTATGTGCGCACGTGCACCGGTCCAGCGGGCACGTTCGATGACCTCGGCGATGGCCTTGTTCTCGGCGCCGCGCGGGCGGGAGGCAAGGAAAGTGGAGTAGTGCGCGCCGCCGGGGTGCGGTGCGTGGTCGATCGCGTGGGAGTCCTCGGCGTGGACGATCATGAGGGAGTCGAAGGACTTGAGCTCCGCCATGTCCTCTTCCATCTCGTCCGCGTCCAGGTGCGGGAACTCGTCCACACCGGAGTGGAGCAGGAAGCACTTGAAGCCGAAGACGCCCTCGTCATGCAGCGGGCGGAGGTCCTTCTTGTTGCCCGGGATGGCGCCGCCCCAGAATCCGACGTCCACGAACGCCTGGTCCTCGGCAACTTCGCGCTTGAGCTTCAGGCCTTCCACGTTGGTGGTGGGCGGGATGGAGTTCAGCGGCATGTCGATGATGGTGGTGACGCCGCCGGCTGCCGCAGCGCGCGTGGCGGAGGCGAAGCCTTCCCATTCGGTGCGGCCGGGCTCGTTGACGTGAACGTGGGTGTCAACGAGGCCCGGGATGAGGGTTTCGTCGTCGCCGAGCTCGATGATTTCGGTGCCCTGCAGGCCGTTGCCCAAAGGCTCGATAGCGACGATCACGCCGTTGCGGACGCCGACTTCGCGAGCGGTGATACCGGCGGTAGTGAGGATGCGCTGGCCGCGGATGACCAGGTCAAACGGGCCGTGTGCCGTGGTGGTTTCTTCAGACATGGAGTTGCTCCTTGGTCTCGGTTCGCGCTGCGTCTTGGGTGGATACCGCTTTTTCAGAGAGGCGCACGCCGATGTGCTTACCCAATTCTTCAAGCAGCGGCCCTGCTTCAGCTATACATTTCTCTACATTGGATTCGAGCTCGGTCAATGCGTGGACCGACTCGAAACCGGACTCCGAAAGTTGTTCCGGGCTCAGCGTACTGCGGCCGCAGACGGCAATCACAGGGATCCCCGAACGCGCCGCCGCCCGCGCCACGCCCATCGGCGTTTTGCCGAGCAGGCTTTGTTCGTCGAGGCTGCCTTCGCCGGTGATCACCAGGTCCGCGCTGGCCAACCGCTGCTCGAGTTCAGTGAATTCGAGCACGACGTCGATGCCCGGCCTGCGTGCCGCGCCCAGCGCCGCGATGGCGATGTAGCCGACGCCGCCTGCCGCACCAGCGCCTGGAGCCTGTGCGGCGTCCTGGGCTTCGGAGCCGATCTCGTTGGCGAGGACCTGGACGAAGTGGGTCAGAGCCGCGTCGAGCGAGGCGACATCGTCCGGCGTCGCGCCCTTCTGCGGTCCGAAGATCGCGGCGGCGCCGGTGCGGCCCAAAAGGGGATTGTCGACGTCGGACGCCAGGACGAACTCGGTGACCTCCAAGCGGACGTCGAGGTTCGAGAAGTCGATCCGGTCCAGGCGGGCCAGGGCCGCGCCGCCGCCGGGGAGTTCGTTCCCTTCGGCGTCGAGTAGGACGGCGCCGAGGCCTTGCAGGACGCCGGCGCCGCCGTCGGTGTTGGCACTCCCGCCGACGCCGAGGATGATGTGCCGGCAGCCGAGGTCCAGGGCGGCCCGGATGAGTTCGCCCGTGCCCAGGCTTGTGGAGCTCTTGGCCGTTTCGGTAGACGGGGCGCTGCCGTCGCCGAAGCCCGGCAGCACCGCAAGCCCGGAGGCCGCAGCCATTTCAATGACGGCTTCCTCGCCGCGGACGGCGAACTCGGCCGTGATCGGCTGGCCCGTGGGTCCGGTGACCGTCGTGCTGCGGCGGGTGAAGCCGGAGCCGACGGCGGCGTCGAGAGTCCCCTCGCCGCCGTCGGCCACTGGAATGAGAGTGGTTTCAAAGCCCTCGGCTGGCAAACTCGCCGCTGCGCGGCCAGCGGCAAAACCTGCCCGCAATCCGGCGCTCAAGCGGCTGGCGACCTCGGGAGCTGACAGCGATCCCTTGAACTTGTCCGGGGCTATGACCACACGCATTCCGTACCTCCTTCAGTACTTACTAGTCCAGCATCGAGATGATCGAAGTGGGGGCGTCCGCCCCGCGCTCGGCCAGATCTTCGAACTCGTTCACACCGTTGATTTCAACGCCCATGGAGATGTTGGTGACCTTTTCCAGGATCACTTCAACCACCACGGGAACCTTGAACTCGCCCATGAGCGCCTTGGCCTTGTCGAAGGCGGCAGGCAGGTCGGACGGGTTTTCCACGCGGATGGCCTTGCAGCCCAGGCCTTCGGCAACCTTGACGTGGTCCACGCCGTAGCCGTTTGTTTCCGGGGAGTTGATGTTCTCGAACGCCAGGGACACGTTCTGTTCCATGTTGAAGCCGCGCTGCGATTGGCGGATCAGGCCCAGGTACGAGTTGTTCACCACCACGTGGATGTACGGCAGGTTGAACTGTGCGCCCACGGCCAGCTCTTCGATCATGAACTGGAAGTCGTAGTCACCGGACAGGGCAACAACGGTCTCGTCCGGCTTGCCGCGAACGACGCCGAGGGCGGCCGGGGCGGTCCAGCCCAGGGGGCCTGCCTGGCCGGCGTTGATCCACTTGCGCGGGCCGAACACGTGCAGCAGCTGCGCACCGGCGATCTGCGAAAGGCCGATGGTGGACACATACGTGGTGTCCTTGCCGAACGCCTTGTTCATCTCTTCGTACACGCGCTGCGGCTTGATCGGCACGTTCTCGAAGTGGGTCTTGCGCTGCAGCGATCCCTTGCGGGCGGTGCACTCGGCGACCCAAGCGGAGTAGTCCGGCAGGGACTTCGCTGCCTGGCGCTCGCGTGCCAGCTCGATCAGCCCGTCCAGCGCCGCACCGGCGTCGGACGCGATACCGAAGTCCGGCGAGAACACGCGGCCGATCTGCGTGGGCTCGATGTCGATGTGCACGAACTTGCGGCCCGCGGTGTACGTGTCCAGGCCGCCGGTGTGGCGGTTGGCCCAGCGGTTGCCGATGCCGATCACGAAGTCCGAGGCCAGCATGGTCTCGTTGCCGTAGCGGTGCGAGGTCTGCAGGCCCACCATGCCGGCCATCAGCACGTGGTCGTCCGGGATGGTGCCCCAGCCCATGAGGGTGGGGATGACCGGAACGTTCAGCAGTTCGGCCAGTTCAACCAGCTGCGCGGAGGCGCCGGCGTTAATGATGCCGCCACCGGCGACGATCAGCGGGCGCTCAGCCGCGGTGAGCATGTCCAGCGCCTTTTCCAGCTGCTTGCGGCTGGCCTTCGGCTTTTCGACGACGATGGGCTCGTAGGCGTCGATGTCGAACTCGATCTCGGCCATCTGCACGTCGAACGGCAGGTCCAGCAGGACCGGGCCCGGACGGCCTGAGCGCATCAACTGGAAAGCCTTCTGGAAGGCGCCCGGAACCTGGCCCGGTTCCAGGATGGTCATGGCCATCTTGGTGACCGGCTTGGCGATGGACTCGATGTCCACGGCCTGGAAGTCTTCCTTGTGCAGCTTGGCAACGGGGGCCTGGCCGGTGATGCAGAGCATGGGGATGGAATCTGCCCAGGCTGCGTACAGGCCGGTGATCATGTCCGTTCCTGCAGGGCCCGAGGTGCCGATGCAGATACCGATGTTTCCGTCCGCCGCACGGGAGTAGCCGTCAGCCATGTGGCTGGCGCCTTCAACGTGGCGGGCCAGGGTGTGGCGGATGCCGCCGTGTGCCCGCATCGCGGAATAGAAGGGGTTGATTGCTGCGCCTGGCAGGCCGAACGCCTCGATGGCGCCTTCCTTTGCCAAGATGGCGACGGCTGCGTCTACAGTGCGCATCTTCGTCATGGTGTGCTCCTTGAAAAGTCTGTTTTTGCCCGCTTCGGGCGGATTTTTGGGTGTGTCTGGGGGAGCCGGCGTCGGAAATGCCCGACGCCGGCTGCTGGTTTTCGCTTGTTTCCGCCCTTTGGGGCGGGCGGCTTACTTGCGGCCGCTGAGCTGGAGGACCTGCTTGAAGAGGCCGGAGTGGTCGAGTCCGCCGTCGCCCTGGTTGACAGTGGCGGCGACGAGCTGTGCGACGACGGCGCCGAGCGGGATTGCGACGTTGGCTTCGCGGGCTGCGGAGGTGACGATGCCGAGGTCCTTGTGGTGGAGGGCAAGGCGGAAGCCGGGGTCGAAGTTGCGGTCGAGCATCTTCTGGCCCTTCTGGTCGAGGACCTTGGAGCCGGCCAAGCCGCCGCCGAGGACCTTGAGGGCTGCGTCCGTGTCCACGCCGTAGGCCTCAAGGAAGGCGATAGCCTCGCCGAGGACCTCGATGTTGACGGCCACGATCAGCTGGTTGGCTGCCTTGACGGTCTGGCCGGAGCCGGAGGGGCCGACGTGGATGATGGTCTTGCCGACGGCGTTGAGGACATCCTGTGCTGCTTCGAAGTCGTCTGCGTCGCCGCCGACCATGATGGAGAGGACGGCGTCGATGGCACCCTGTTCGCCACCGGAAACCGGGGCGTCGAGCGGGCGGATGCCGGCGGCGACGGCGTCTGCCGAGAGGCGGGCCGCGACGTCCGGGCGGATGCTGCTTGCGTCGATCCAGAGGGTGCCCTTCTTCGCGTTGGCGAAGACGCCGTCCGGGCCGCTGACGACACCTTCGACGTCGGGGGAGTCCGGCACCATGGTGATGACGACGTCGGCGTCCTTGACGGCGTCGGCGATGCTCGTGGCACCCTTGCCGCCTTCGGAGACGAGCTTGTCGATCTTGTCCTGGCTACGGTTGAAACCGGTGACGGTGTGGCCGGCCTTGACCAGGTTGATGGCCATGGGGAGGCCCATGATTCCGAGTCCGATAACTGCAACGTTGCTCATGATTTTCCTTACTGAAGTCTTTTTTAGCTCAAGTGTGCTGGACCCAACTAGCTCGCAGTTGATGTCGTTTTGAGGGCTCTAAACGACATCAACTGCTACTCAGTTGGGTCGTAGGGGTTCGCTAGTGGGAGGTGGCGCGCTGGCGGATGGCCCAGCTGAAGGCCGTTTCCTGCGGTTCCTTGTATTCGAGGCCGATGTAGCCTTCGTAGCCGAGTTCGCGGCTGCGGGCGATCCATTCGCCGAGGGGAAGCTCGCCGGTTCCGGGAGCCCCGCGGCCGGGGTTGTCGGCGATCTGGATGTGGCCGAAGTCCTTGGCATGGTTTTCGATGACGGCTGCGACGTCGTCCCCGTTGACTGCCAGGTGGTAGAAGTCGGCGAGGAGCTTGACGTTCGTGGCGCCGGATTCTTCCTTGACGCGGGCGATCACCTTGAGGGCGTCGGCGGCCTTGAGAAGCGGGTACTTGGGGGCGCCGCTGACCGGTTCAAGGAGGACGGTGCCGCCGATGCGTGCGACGCCTTCCGCGGCACTGGCCAGGTTCTCGGCGCCGATGGCGTCCTGCTTCTCGGCCGATTCGCCGTCCACGCGGTTGCCGTAGAGCGCGTTGAATGCCTTGCAGCCCAGACGCTCGCCGATGCCTGCGACGACGTCGATGTTGTCCAGGAATTCGGAGGAGCGGGCGGGCCGGGAAACCAGGCCGCGGTCACCGCCGGGCATGTTGCCGGCGTTGAAGTTCAGGCCGGTGAGCTGAACGCCAGCGTCCTTGATGGCGTTCTCGAACTCGGTGACCTGGGCGTCCGACGGGACGGAAGTCTCAAAGGGCCACCAGAATTCGACGGCGTCAAAGCCGGCAGCCTTCGCGGCTGCGGGGCGCTCGAGCAGGGGCAGCTCCGTCAGGAGGATGGAGCAGTTCACTGTGTACGTCATCGTAGGTGTCCTTCCGGGGGAGGGCTTGGGATCCATCTTCCACTTGGCTTGTTCTCTTGGGCTAGTTCGCCCTTGTCGATTTCCGCTTTGTGGAATTTAGATTCTGCTTTATGAAAAGTTTAGGGAAGGAGGGGGTGGGAGTCAAGGGGGCGTCTTGCGTGGAGGTGGTTTGGGATACCAGATGGCGGGGTTGGGTGGGCTGGGAGGGGGGGGTGGATGCGAAGTCCACTCTGGCCTCGCCGCCCGATGCGGACATCTCTCTACGTGTTCAGCCTCGATTTACACGGAGAAGCGCCACCGACCACACGGAGATTGCCCGATTCCACACTGAAATTTGGGTCTCCCAGCACTGAGTTTCCTCTTTTCTACACTGAGACGGCTTTTTCGCCCTTAGCCTTCCCGTATGGGTTTCGATTTCAAATCGGAACCACAGATGGATTGGGGGATTCGTGGAAAATCGCATCTTGATTGCTCGGGACGTCCCATCGGCAACACCCGCCCGTGGCCCGCTTGCGAGCATCCTGGGCCCCCTGCGATCAGAGCTGCGGTGTGCCCCTGCGCAAGGGGTTATTACCGGTGGCGGCGGTCTTCGGAATGGATCGAAATGCTCTATTACCTAGACGAACTCCTGACGGCTATGGACGCAACTCCGGGCCGACGCTGGTTCAACCTAGCAAGTGCGGTGCTCACCGTTGTGATATTCGGTGCACTCGCCAGAGCAGGCGTGTCGAGCTGGGTTATCGTCCCCGCGGTTTGCATTGAATTCTTATGCCATGGAGCCCTTGTTGCCGTCTGGGCCCGAAAAGACGCTTTCGATGCGTACAAACAAAGCGAACGCGCATGCGAACCCTAGTTATCCCTGTCGCCCCAGCGGTCGTAGCTAACTCCCCCAGAAAGGTTCCGAAAATGATCTTTTCATCAGCTATCCGCAGAACGGCCACTGCGCTCGTGCTCACGTGTGTCGCTGGCAGCACTATTGTCGGGCTCCTTCACGAACCGAAGACACCGCCTCTTGCCTGGACCTCCATAGCTATTGGCGCGGTTGCCCTGGTCCTAGTGCTCACGACAAGGCGAAGTCCGAAGCGCGATGCTGGTCTGTTCGCGATCAGCGGGATGGGTAGTGGCGTTTTCACGGGAGCGGCGACCGTTGGCTTCCCCGGGTCGATTCCGATATGGCTTTGGACAATCGGCGCGATCTGTCTTGGAACCATGTCTCTCGTCGTCGATGCTGAGGCCTCCGAAAACAAATCCGTCAGTAGTCTCTAGGTGCCGGCCATGGGAAGGCTATTCGTTCTCGCGCTGGGGTCGGTGGTGGTCCTGTTCGTGGAGCGCCTGATCTGGGGCCGAGAGCGGGCACCTCCGTACTTGAGCAAAGGACTCGTGTACCGCGACCCCGGTCCCGTTCCGTGCGATCGGCTCGGGGTGGAGAACATGTTCGATATTCATGTCTGACCAGAAACGCGGTCGGAATTCAAAGGCCGACCGGTAATTGAGAATGGGGAATCGAATGAAAATGGTTAGGAATGCAAGGAAGGTAGTTGCGGTAGGTGCGCTGACAGCGCTCATGGCAATTGGGGTCGCGTCGGGAGCGCAGGCCACTAGCGCATCGGGCACGGCGTATTTCGATAACGGGCAGCCGATCACGGCAAATATGTGGATTCAGCCGGTATCAAATGGCGGTTGTGGGAGTTTTTCCTCGTCGGCTGTGATGAACGTATCACCCAATTGGATTCGCAATACGACATCGTTCTATCAGTACGGTGTTGGGTCCATCAGCATCAAGGGTGTCAATGTATCGGGATCCGGAACCAGTAATCCGGCGACACTTCAGTGGACCAACAGTAACGGTGCTCGTGGATCATATCTGAGTGGCACAGTCTGCATGGGTTGGGGAGCGTTCTACTTGGGTGCGGATGTGGCGGCCACCGCTTACTATTACGGCAATTTGCGCACTGCCTCCGCGCGCGTATGACTAAGAGATCGGCACTGCAGAAATGAAAAGAAGCCTAGGTATATGCCGTCAAAAGTTGCAGAACATACGAAACGCCAAACTGTTTTCGGTGCTAATCGTGGCTATGCTTTTCCTGCCTGCCTGCAGTGCCGATCTCTCCGCACCCGCTAACGATGTGTCTGCCATACAAGGGGACTTGAAGAAGCTCGAGGGAACCAACGGCCTCATAAGGATGCCCGAGGGGGAGGGCCAAGAGCGTGGAGATCTGTACACTACGGCAGTGTACTCCGAGGACCTTGGGACCTACCTGCTGGCCGCGGACAGCGCCAACAGGACTGTCCGTGAAGCGCTCAGCGAGCAGTCCACAGTCGACCTGCCGACGCTATGATCGGCGCTTAAGCTGATTAGGACTGCCGGCGCGGCTGTGCCTGCCGAATTAGAGGAGAAATTGGCCAGTGCCTCGATGACTCCGACGCAACAGGATGTAGGCGCGGAAATCGCCGCGCTGTGGTTTTGGATCGATATCGGTAGGATGCAAGGCTGGTCCGCGATTGCTGCAAAGTCCTTTGGGGGAGAAGCGCTCGTACGGCTTGGCGCAATTGACGTCAACTCGATCGCGGAGAAGCCCTATCTTCTGTGGCGTCTCTTCGATTCCTATTCGGCTCTGCAAAAGGCGAAACCCAGTCAATTGGAACGAGCATTGAAGAACGTGGATTCCAGGAAGCTCCCTGGCGACTATGAGTCAACCCTTGACTTTCAAGCCGCTCTTGAAGTGAGAGCAACTCTTGGAAAGGATCTGGTCGTTCCAAATGACGCTAGAGAACATATCGTTAGGCTTCTGGATTCAAACCAGGTGCATGATGACGCGCTGATCGCCTCAATGCTGCGTTCCCTGGAATTGCTGAACGCTCAGACCGAGGCGCAACGACTTGTCAAGGACCGTATCGCACCCAGGGTTGACCAGACGACGGGACTTATCCGTTCATCGACTCTCGCCAAAGGCTCGGTCCACGGGACGTATCTTGCCGCAAGACTCCTCGACACTAACTTTCCAGAGGTCACGAGCGAAAGAACCAGAGACGAATTGGAACGGGTGTTGAAGGCACCTGGAACCGATCTGATCACCCAACTCAAGGCGCTTGTGGCGCTTAAGCGCTCCGGATCTTCATCCTGGGGGAGCTACGGTTCGATCATCGAGCAGGGAAGGGCAGCGCTTCCGGCTGCCGTGACATTCGCAAATCTCAGCGGGTACATCGACCTGGTGGATGTTCTGGTGCAGCTTGAGCCTAATGCCCGGTTGGCGCGACTGGAGACGTTCGACGCAGACCCCGGGGTTGAACATCTACTTTCCGGAGCGCTAATGGCGCTCTCCAACTCCATGTACTTCTCAAACAGCGAAGAAGTGAGATCAATGTTTCCGGCCGTCCAGTCCGCTCTCCCGCAGCTCATCGGTTCATCCAGAGGAAAGGGCCTGAACTACTTTCGGGCGTTGACCGCCATGACGAACGCAAGTCGGTCCGGACTTGGATCAAACGACTTCGACAAGGCGGCCGAGGAACTGCGGATTCTGAAAGGCTGTAAAGAATTCCCGTCTCTGTATCGGATGGAACCAGACAAAGCGTCACCATGCAGCCTCTCGATTTCAGCTGCCATGATCGCGGTCCCGGGTGCCTACGATTTCGGGGAGAACAAGTGACTTCGGTACTTCGTCTTGAGAACATCACCAAGTCTTTTTCAGATGAACGCGGGACCCGACAGTTGGTCCTTTCTGGAGTCAGCCTGAACGTCCAGGCAGGTGAAATCGTCTGGCTGCGAGGTGAATCGGGTTCGGGGAAGTCAACCATCCTGAATATCTCCGGACTTCTATCGACCCCCGATGCCGGCAAAGTGTGGATCAACGGTAACGACAGAACCGATGCATCGTCCCGGACGGCTAGTCGTGTCCGCTCGAGCGAAATTGGAATGGTGTTTCAGAGCAGCAACCTTCTTCCCGAACTTACGGCGCTGGAAAATGTTCTCCTTGCCAGCAGCAAGCCCATGACACGCGCAACGATTACGGAGCAGTTGGAACGCTTCGGTCTTGCGGCGGTCGCTGACCGGCAAGCGAAGAGGCTTTCCGGCGGCCAGCAACAAAGAGTCGCGTTTTGCCGCGCACTGATCAACGAACCATCGCTGCTACTAGCGGACGAACCAAGTTCGGGTCTTGACGCGCCAAACACTGAAGCCATCCTGGACGCCATGCGAAGGGGCGCCGACGGCGGGTGCGGTGTCCTCGTCGCTTCCCATGACGAAGTCTTCCAGCATGTGGCCCACCGTCAGCTTCCGATGAAGGAGTTGCTCCTTGAACAGAAATAGAGCCTTTGCTGCGAGGTCGGTGCGGCTTTCTCTCTCGAAATTGAGGCCACTCGCGGTCCTGATGAGTCTTGGCATCGCGGTATTCATATTCGCCGACAGCATCGTTGGGGCAGGCATAAGTTCATACTCAAACAAGATCAGCACCAACTCCGCACTGAATTATGTGGAGGTGACTTCAGTCGGTCCAGACTCAGCTCGCGAGATCACTGACGACTCGTTGTCCCGGTTCGACCAAATCGATCATGTGGTGGGATCCTTCGGCTGGGCACAAATTGACCTCGCCATAGAGGACCCAGCGAACTGGCCGTCACCGAACAACCCAGGCGCGTTCATGGGTACGCCATTCATCAGCGGCATCACCCCGAAAATACTGCTCGGCGATGTCTCCGAAGACGGCCCTGGGGAAGGCCAGATCCTGCTCCCCGACAAGGGTCAGGGCCAGAAATACACCGAGCTGCTCGGCAAGGAAATGAGCTTCGTGTATACGAAGGAAATCGGCCCCGGCAACGGCGAACCCGTTTCCATATCGCTCCGCGTCTCAGGTATCTATGACAACTCGTCGCCGCGTACGGATGGCGCACAAGCTGCCTACGTCTCCAGCAAGGTACTTCAGTCAACACTCGCCAATGCCCGGCCAGCCACCAAAACGCTGGTCTATCCCCGCGCATATGTGCGCGTTGACTCAGCGGATGAAGTGGTCAACGTGCAAAACCAAGTCCGAGCCCTCGGGTACTCCGTGAACAGCGTAGCGGGCCAAATCCGGTCCCTGTCAGGCCTCTTCGCTCTTCTTGCCCTTGTCAGCTGGGTGATCGGTGGCTTCCTGATCATCTTTTGCCTCGGCGTCGGGGTGTCCGTTGGCGGCAGTTGGATCAAGCAGCGGGCCCGCGAAGTGGGTCTCCTTAAAGCCATCGGCTGGTCGGGGGCCTCGATAGCAGGGGTTTACATGGTCGAGTTGGCTGCAGTAGGCCTCATCATTGGCGTGACGGGGGCGCTCCTGGGAACTCTTTGCTCCGTCATAGGAACGGCGGTCTTCAACGGACTGCAGCTCGACCTCCTGCCGGTGACCGCATGGGCCATGCCCAACTGGCTGCTCGTGCTCGGAGCACTCCTCTGCGTTCCTTTGTTCTTGTGCCTTGGAGCCCTCGGCCACGTCGCAAGACTCGCCCGGCTCGACGCGGATTCCTCGCTGAGGGACCTGTAGATCCCCTAGTGCCCCAGACTCCGAGCAAACCGCCCCCGACCGCGTTTTCCGCGGTCGGGGGCGGTCCGAATACTTCGGCTTGGGGCGGGGCGTCCGCGACGTATTTGCCGGTCTTGAACCAGACGAAGCATGGAGTTCCTGTCCTTGACCATAGGGACACCGAACTCGAAGCCAGGATCTCGTCCAGATCTGCCCGGAATATCTCACTGTCCACGCGCGGCAGGTGCCGGCGGCTGGCGATCAGTCGTTCTGTTTGGCGGCTGCGTCGACGCACAGGCTTGAGCTCTGCCACCTCGTGGCCGTCGCGGGTAACGATCGGCGCCGCCACCCAGCCGGCAGCAATTACAGGTAGCCCTTCACACTGGCGCGAAGAGCGTCAGCGTGTTCGTAGATGTCTTCAAGGGAGTCGATGGGAACACGCCGTTCCTCTTTGTGTTCGTCGAAGAGTCCGATGTACTTCTGTGTTCGGTTGAAATGCAGGCGTGCTATCGGCCTGCGGTTATTGTCATCCAGAAGTACGGCGAAGTACGACTTGGCATCGCGTTGGAAGACCCTTGAGGGCTTTACGTCGCTGCAAACGATCGCCCGGACAATCTGGTAGCCCTCGATTTCTTCGAGTGTGGTCTCAATACCATCGGCCTCGGCGAGGTCGGATTCAACCACCGGCTCACTCGTCACCTTCGGAAGAATTGCCGAATCGTCGATCTGCGTAAAGGTCTGAGAGCCGAGGGCCTTCTTAAGACGCTCATTGGCCTGATCGTTGAGAAACTGCTTCGATGCCTTTTTGACGAGCGAAGTGAACTGCTCGCGCACACGCTGCGTATATGGGCCGGTGTACACCCGTGTGGTCAAGAACTTGACCCACTCGTCTTCAGGCTCGCGGAACTGGGCGGCCAGTGTCCGTTTTAGCTCGCCGATGTATTTCAGTTCGCCAGCTGCGTTAATGATCGAGTCAAGATCGAAGACATCTTTTGAGAGTTTCTGGAGTTCAGGCAGGAGCGAATCATCGATGTCATTGAGATCCAGCACCAAGAACGGCTTTTCGTCCATACGGTTCGGAGCATCGAGATCAGTGAAGAACTGATACACCTCGCCATTGGTGAGTATGGCAATCCGCGCATTTGTGACTGCAAAGTAGCGGAATAGTTGGGAAGCGTGTTCGATCCTTACCGGTCCAATGGACTTCTTGCACTCGATGAGGATCTGAATCTCGCCATCCTTCACGATGGCGTAGTCGATCTTCTCGCCTTTCTTGATTCCCACATCCGCTGTGAACTCCGGCACGACCTCAAGAGGGTTGAAAACGTCGTAGCCGAGGATCGTTGAGATGAACGGCATGACGAATGCGTTCTTCGTTGCTTCCTCGGTCTGAATAGCCTCGCGCTGCTGACGCACCTTTGCGGCAAGCGCCGAGAGCCGTTCTGCGAATTCCATGTGTCCCCCTTGACCAATCCGACATTGAGCCAACCGTAGACCCGCGGCAGCAAGAGATCACGGAAGTCGGGCGTGTCTGTTTACATGCCACCTAAGCGCCCAAGCCCCTCCCCAATCTCCCGCCCGATCCGCCGCAGCAGTTCCACCGAAAGCCCAGGATCCTTCGACGAGTCCAGATCCGTGTAGTCCGTCAGCGTGTAGACACGCGAGAGCGACATCTCGGGCCACCGCTCCCGCGGCAGCAACGAGCGGCCCGCGACGGCGATGATCGGCCGGGTGCCCGAGCGGCGCGCGACGGCGGCCGGCAGCTTTCCGGCGAGGGTCTGCTCGTCGATGCTGCCCTCGCCCGTGATGACGACGTCGCAGCCGTCCTTGCGGGTGTCGAAGTCCAGGAGGTCCAGGAAGTAGTCCGCCCCGGATACTTGGGAAGCGCCAAGCAACAGGCACGCAAAGCCGATCCCGCCGGCGCTTCCGGCGCCGGGATGCTCGGCAAGGGACGCCGCACTCTCAAACCCGCCCGAAGTGAGCACAGAGACAAAGTGCGTCAGACCGGCGTCGAGCGCTGCAACATCCGCAAGCGATCCGCCCTTCTGCGGACCGAAAACCGCCGGCGCACCGTCCGGCCCGCAGAGCGGGTTATGCACATCACTCGCGACAATCAGCTCCACACCAATCAGCCCAGGAGGCGCATCCACAGAATGAACAAGGCCAAGGTTCCGCCCGTTGCCCTCCAAAGAACGGCCGGAAGCATCGAGGAAACGGAAGCCCAGGGCGGTGAGCATGCCCATTCCTCCGTCGGTGCTCGCGCTTCCGCCCAGCGCCAGCACGATCCGCGCCGGCCTCAACGAAAGGGCAAAGAGAACAGACTCGCCAAAGCCTCGGCTCGACGCATCAAGCGGCAAGAGCCGCCCGTCCGGCAACAGTCCCAAACCGCAAGTATTCGCCACCTCCACAACAGCAGTGACCCCGTCGAACGCGATGCTCGCCTTGACGGGTTGTCCGGTCGGCCCCGGGACCACCAAAGCGTGGCGGGCGAACCCGGAGGTGACGGCGGCATCCACGCTGCCGTCACCTCCGTCCGCCAGCGGCAGCAGCTCACACTGCACCGCTCCGGCGGAACGGAGCCCTGTTGCCAGGGCGTCCGCCACCTCGCCGGCGGTGAGGCTGCCTTTGAACTTGTCGGGCGCGATGAGGACGCTCATCGGGGCAGTTGCGTTGCTCATGTCAGATGGATTCTGAGTAGGCGGGACGGCGGTCGGCGGGCTGAAAAGGCTCGACGGCGGTAGCGGGCGCGGGAATTTCAACCGCCTGAATCGGCTCCACGACTTCGCCCGCGAAGACGCGGCGGACACGGTCGGCGTCGAGGGTGCGGTCCCACCAGGCGATGAACAGCGTCGCGACAGCGTTGCCGGTGAAGTTTACGAGGGCGCGGCATTCGGACATGAACTTGTCGATGCCGAAGATGAGCATGATGCCCGCGGCCGGGATGGTACCGATGGTGGCCAACGTTGCGGTGAGGGCGATGAAACCGCCGCCCGCGACGCCTGCAGCACCCTTGGACGTAAGCAGCATGACGGCGATGAGCCCCAACTGCTGGCCGATGCTCAGGTGCGTGTTGGTGGCCTGGGCGATATATACGGCGGCCAGGGAAAGGTAGATCGCGGCGCCGTCGAGGTTGAAGCTGTAGCCGGTAGGGACAACAAGCCCCACGGTCTCCTTCTTAACCCCTGCGTGCTCGAGTTTGCGCATCAGTCCCGGCAGTGCCGGTTCGGCGGTCGAGGTGCCCAGAATGATCAGGTATTCCTCTTTGAAGTGCCTGATCATCGTGAAGATGTTCAGCTTCAGGAACGCCATGACGGAGCCGAGGACCACCACGACAAAGAGGATCGAAGTGACATAGAAGAGTGCGATCAGTCCGCCCATGCTGGTCAGGGAGGACACGCCGTACTTGCCGACCGCGAAGGCCATGGCGCCGAATGCACCCAGCGGCGCGGCCTTCATGATGAAGCCCAGGATCTTGAACATCACACCGGTGAGCCGCTGCACGCCGTCGAGCACGGGCGCGCCAAACTTGCCCATCGCGTTCAACGCGATGCCGAAGACAACCGCGATGAAGATGATCTGGAGGATGTCGCCCGCGATGAAGGGCTGAACGATGCTCGTGGGGATGATGTTGGTCAGGAACTGCCACCATTCCTGGTGTGCGCCGGCGTCGATGAGCTTGGCCGCGGCATCAGTGGTCTTGATGGTGCCGGCCGCGGCGTTGACGCCCTCGCCCAGCCGAAAGATGTTGATCGCGACAAGGCCGAACACGAGCGCACAAATGGTGCCGAGCTGGAAGTAGGTGAGGGCCTTCAGGCCTGTCATCCCGACCTTCTTCAGGTCCGCGACGCTCGCGATCCCGCCGACGATGGTCAGGAAGACGATCGGGCCAATGAGCATCCTCATCGCATTGACGAACGTGGTCCCGATCGGTTCCATGGCAATGCCCGCGGTCGGCGCGAGCCAGCCGAGCAGGACGCCAATGAGAATGGCGGTCAGAACCCAGAAATACAGTTGCCGGTACCACGCTGTTTTGACGCGCCGGGTCTTGGGTGCCGGAGCTGCGCCGGCTTTGTTGATGTGTTCCATGATTCCTACCTCATTGTGGAATGTCTGTGGAGAAAGTTGGAGGGACCTCCGCGGGAGGTACGACGGCGGCCGGCCAGCCGCCGTCGTACGTCACCGGACGTTATACGGCGGCGAGGCTGTGGCTGATTGTTTTGATGATCGCTTCGGTGACGTCGTCCGTGGTGGCTTCGCCGCCGACGTCGCGGGTCAAGAATCCGGCGGCTGTGGTCTGTTCGATGGCCGCCTCGACCAGGCGCGCTTCTTCGTGCAGGCCGAAGTGGTCCAGCATCAACGCGGCGCTGGCGATGGCCCCGATGGGGTTGCTGATGCCCTTGCCTGCGATGTCCGGTGCGGAACCGTGGACCGGCTCAAACATCGACGGGAAGCGGCGCTCCGGGTTCAGGTTGGCGCTCGCGGCGAGGCCAAGGCTGCCGGCGAGTGCCGAGCCGAGGTCCGAGAGGATGTCGGCGTTCAGGTTGGACGCGACCACCACCGACAATTCCTCCGGGTGGAGGATGAACTTGGCGCTCATGGCGTCAACCAGGACGCTCTCGGTCCGCACGTCAGGGTAGTCGAGGGCGACGCGGTTGAAGGTTTCGTCCCACAGGACCATGCCGTACTGCTGGGCGTTCGACTTGGTGACGGACGAGACCTTCTTGACCGTGCGGGTCCGTGCGAGATCGAACGCGAAACGCATGATGCGCTCGCAGCCCTTCTCCGTGAACAGCGCGGTTTGCAGCGCAACTTCGTTGCCCGGGCCGCGGCCGCTCAGGTTGCGTCCGCCAAGTCCGGCGTATTCGCCTTCGCTGTTTTCGCGGACAACGATCCAGTCGAGCTCGGTGTTGTCAGCCTTGCGGAGCGGGGACTCGATACCGGGGAGGAACTTGACCGGGCGGATGTTGGCCCACTGGTCGAAGTTCTGGGTGATGTTCAGGCGCAGGCCCCAGAGGCTGATGTGGTCCGGGACGTTCTCCCAGCCGACGGCTCCGAAGTAGATGGCGTCGAAGTCCTTGAGGGCGTCCAGGCCCTTGGGGTCCATCATCTGGCCGGTCTTCTCGTAGTAGCCGCAGCCCCACGGGAATTCGGTCCATTCAAAGGCGAACTTGCCGTTGGAGTTTGCGGCCAGGGCGTCCAGGACGCGGCGGCCTGCGGAGACAACTTCCTTGCCGACGCCGTCTGCGGGGATTGATGCGATGCTGAATTTCTGGGTGGCGCTCATGCCTACCTCCTCGTTGAGTTTGTTAGCAGAGTCACACTGCCTTCCTCTTCAAGTAGACGGGCGGCGGGTAGGTGGCGTCCAAGACTTAGTTTCGATACGGCTGATAGGTGGCGCCTATCTTTTCTTGCAGTCGAGCGCGCTAATCTTCGGTGTGCTCCGCAGCGACCTGCAAGAACGCCTTGGCCGCCGGAGTGAGGTTGTCCTTGCGGCTGAGCACCGCGACGTCCAGGTGGCTCACTGGTTCGATGAGCATTGTGCGCAGGCCGGCTTTGTGCGCGGTAGGAGCCCACGACGACGGCATCACCGCGTGCCCGACGCCCGCCAAAACGAGGGGCAAGATGGAGGTCCGGTGGGCGACTTCGACGACGATCTCCACCTGTACGCCGTGCGCCAGCGCATCATCCACGAGCCAACGCATGAGGGAGCCTCGCTGGCTCGCAATGATGCGCTGTCCCCCGAGATCCTCACGTTGGATGGCCGATTGCTCGGCGCCGAAGGTGTCGGCCTGCGGGTTGACGATCAGGATGAGCGGTTGTTTTTCGAGTTCGAGGACCTCGACGCCGGGGACCAAGATGGGCGTAGGCGAGCCGGCCAGCCCGATTTCGGAGCTGCCGTTCCGGACCGATTCGATCACTTCTTCGGGCGTGAAGGCAGCACTGACGTTGAGCCGGACCGCCGGGTACGCCTTGGTGAAGGCGGCGATCATAGACGTCAGCGGCTCGATGCCCGGCGAAGGCATAGTGATGATGTCGAGCCGGCCGCTCCTGATGCCTCGGAGTGACTGAACAGCTGATTGTGCGGCGTCGAGGTCCCGCATGACGAGTCTGGCCGGCCCGACCAATTCCTTGCCGGCTTCGCTGAGGACCGCCCTGCGGCCGATGCGGTGGAACAGCGGAACGCCGACTTCCTTCTCGAGGCTCGCGATGGTTTGGGAAAGCGACGGTTGTGCGATCAGCAAATGCTCGGCGGCGCGGTTGAACCCGTCATGGTCGACGACGGCGAGGAAGTACTTTAGTTTTCGTGTGTCCATGATGGGGCTCCTCTGGCTGGACTTCCGAATCGATCGATAGCCTACGCCTATCAGTGGCCCTGGCGACGGCCGGGCTGTCTGGTGCCCTTCGCAGGCCCACCCCAAAAAACCGGGCCCCTTCCCAAGATTTTTCGCCCGGGCGTGGTTCTCGGGCCTAATAATGTCAGACCCCTTTGCGAAGCTTTTCCTATGGATGGCAATCGGGGAACACAGCTGATCGGAGCGGTCGCGCCAACCGGCGACGCGGTTCCGGAGGCTGCTGGCCCGTGCCTCCGGGTGCGCGAGTTGATCGATGCCGTGAGATCGCTTCGCCCGGCCGCTGCCTTTGCGCCGTCCGGCGGCACCGAACATGGCGGCTTCGCTGAACTTGCCGACACGGCCGAATTGATTGACCTGCTGCGGGCACTGGAGGATCTGAAGTCAGCGGCCTCAGCCGCGCAGGCCCGGATCGCTGTCACGTTCGATGCCGCCCAGCGCAGCGCCGAGGCGGCGGCAGGTGTGCCAACCGACGAACGCGGCCGCGGCGTGGCCGCCCAGGTGGCTTTGGCCCGGCGGGAGTCGCCCGCCCGCGGATCCCGGCTCTCCGGACTGGCGAAGGCGTTGGTCACAGAGATGCCGCGCACCCTGGCCGCCTTGGAATCGGGACAGCTGAACGAATGGCGCGCCACCCTGTTGGTGAAGGAAACAGCCTGCCTGTCCGCCGAAGACCGCTGCGCCGTGGATGAGGAACTCGCCGCCGACACCGGAACCTTCGACGGCGCCGGAGACAAGGCCATCATCGCCGCGGCGCGGGCCGCGGCCTACCGGCGCGACCCCCGCTCCGTCACGCAACGCTCGGCCCGTGCCGCCGAGGAACGTCACGTGTCCCTGCGCCCGGCCCCGGACACCATGACCTACCTGACCGCCCTGCTTCCCGTCGCCCAAGGCGTGGCCGTGCACGCGGCCCTGACCCGGCACGCCGACACCCTGCGCTCAACCGGGGACACGCGGACCCGGGGGCAGATCATGGCCGACGCGCTCGTCGAACGCATCACCGGCACCCCCGGCGGGATCAGCGGGGTTGAGGTCCAGCTCGTCATGACCGACCGCACCCTGTTCCAAGGCGAGAGCGAACCGGCCCGGCTCCCCGGCTACGGCATCGTGCCTGCTGGTTGGGCGAGGACACTACTCAGCACCACCGGCAACACCAAGGATGGCCGGTCCGGCCAGGACCAAGCCGAAGAGACGCACGACTTCACGGTCTGGCTCCGTCGCCTGTTCACGGCCCCCGGAACCGGTGAACTCGTCGCCGTCGATTCCCGGTCCCGGTTTTTCCCGCCCGGGCTGCGGCGCTTCATCCAGGCCCGCGACGACACCTGCCGGACACCCTACTGCGACGCACCGATCCGCCACTTCGACCACATCATCCCCTGGCACGACGACGGCCCCACCAGCCTGCACAACGGGGCGGGTCTGTGCGAGGCATGCAACCACACCAAAGAACTCAACGGCTGGACAGCACAAACCAGACCAGCAAAAACCAGGACAGCAAGAACCAGCCCCGGGACACGGCATGTCCTCGACATCCTCACCCCCACCGGACATACCTACCGATCCACAGCACCACCCCTGCCAGGAACGCGTTTGAACGGAGACCCGCCCGTCATGGCGGCACACTATTTCGGGGACCTGTTTAACCGGCGCCACCAACGCGAACTACGCCAACCAGCCTAGGCAAACAAACCCGGCAGAAGGATCGTAGGCTCAAGCTATGGAAAGCAAGGGCAGCCGCAGCGCCAGCTTGTCGTGCCTGCTCGATTCGGGTGCAAACCTGACAGTGGATGGTGCTCTCGCCACCGGAGTATCGGGGCGACTACGTCCTCACCCAGCGCGAGTTCAAGGAGTTCCACCGGCCGCGGATGGGGGCGCTGGTGGAGGCGCGGGTGGACTTGCTGGCCTGTGAGACGTTGCCTTCCTTCGCGGAGGCTGAGGCCCTTCTGGCGCTCGTGCCGGACGACACCGCGGGATATCGCTGCTGTGGCAATGTCGATGAAGCGCTAGCGAGCAGATCCGGTCAGAACGTGCCGCCTCCCGTTTCGCCCAGTGGGTACTCGCGTTGGAGCTGGGCAACCTTGGGATCGTCCTCGTCAGCCCCGTAGTCCGAGTTCCGGGTGATGTCCTTCCCGTCGGGAAGTTTCATCGCGCGGAAGACCAGCGATAGGACGGCAGCGACAATGAGGTTGATGGCAAACGCGACGACCGCGATGTAGACCTGCACATTGGTGCCCGGGATGGCTGCGATGGAGCCGCCGAAGTTAGCCTTCGTCACGGGGTTGACCACGTTGTATGCAGCGACGGTGCCGTAGATGATCCCGGCGACCCACCCTGCGAACAGCGCCCAGCGGTGGAACCATCGGGTGTAGAGCCCAGCCACGATCGCCGGGAAGGTCTGCAGGATCCATATACCGCCGAGGAGCTGCATATTGATGGCGGCGGACTGGTCCATGGCGATGACGAAGATCAGCGCCCCGAACTTCACCACGAGCGAGGCGATCTTGGAGACCTTCGCTTCCTGCCGCGGGTCGGCGTCGGGCCGGATCAGGTCGCGGTAGATATTGCGGGTGAACAGGTTGGCGGCAGCGATCGACATGATGGCCGCCGGGACCAAGGCGCCGATGGCGATAGCCGCCAAAGCGATCCCTGCAAACCACGAGGGGAAGTTGTCCAGGAATAACTGCGGAACTACAAGCTGTGGATTGACGGCACCGTTCAGGTCTATCGGCTTGGTGCCCGCAGAGATTGCCGCGTAACCCAGGAGGGCGAGGAATCCCAGCATAAGCGAGTACAGCGGAAGGACGGCGGCGTTCTTGCGGATGGTGTTCCTGCTCTTCGTCGCCAGGACTCCAGTGACCGAGTGCGGGTACATGAACAGCGCCATGGCCGAGCCAAGGGCCAGCGTCCAGTATGCCGAGTAACTGGCGGCACCCGGGATGAAGACGCCGGCGGGCTTGCCCGTGGCCGGGCTGACGGCGTCGAGTTTCGTCTGGGCTGCACCGAAGATGTTGTCCCAGCCCCCGAACTTGATCGGCAGGTAGATCACAGCGACGATGACCGCGAGGTAGATCAGCAGGTCCTTCACGACGGCGATGAGCGCCGGCGCCCGAAGGCCCGAGGTGTAGGTGTAGGCGGCCAAGACCACGAATGCGATGATCAGCGGTAAGTCAGTCAGCAGCACATTCTCAGCGCTCCCGAGGCCCAGCACGGTGAGCACCGCCTTGATGCCGACCAGTTGCAGCGCGATATAGGGCATGGTCGCAACGATGCCCGTGAGGGCCACCGCAACCGTCAGCGCCCTGCTGCCATAGCGCCCGCCAACGAAGTCCGCCGGCGTGACGAAGCCATGCCGGTGCGAGACCGACCACAAACGGCTCATCAGCAGGAAGACGATCGGGTAGAGCACGATCGTGTACGGCACCGCGAAGAAACCGCTCACGGCGCCAGTGGCCCACATCGCCGCCGGCACCGCCACGAACGTGTAGGCCGTGTAGAGGTCCCCGCCCAGGAGGAACCACGTCACCCAGGTTCCGAAACCGCGGCCACCGAGGCCCCACTCATCGAGGCTGTGCAGGCCCGTTTCCTTGCCAGCGCGCCATCGCGCCGCGAAGAAGCCCAGCACCGCCACCAGGATAAAGAGCACGACGACGACGGTGAGCGCGACGCCGTTGACGGGCCGATCCCCCGTGGTCGCCAGAGGGACGGCGAGCCCGCTCATTGTTCTTCCTCCCGAGTGCGTGCGCCCCGCGCGACCTCGCGGCGGCGACGGTCTTCCTTGGTTACCAGCCGGTAGGAGACGCCCACCATGGCCGCGGTGATCGGAACCCAGAGCATTTGGTACCAGTAAAAGAAGGGCATACCTGCGAGCCGCGGCTGGTCAATCGAATACGCCGGGACGAACAGCGGAACCAGAATGGAGATGGCCAGCAGGATTCCGGCCGCAATATACGGACCGGGCCTTGCGGGCCCCCGGGTTGGCACATCGGGAGTTGACATGGACGCCTCCTCGTAGAGACGGCCCCCGGAGCGGGATGGGCTTCCCGGGACGTGCCGGTGGCCTGGCGGACCATATTTGTACCGGTCCATCAACAGAATAGATTCTGGACTAATTCTTTGACAGGGGAGTGTGCCCGTTTTTTATCCAAGGCTCAGCGCAGGCGCGGCGAAGGGCGGCCACCCGATTCTGGTGACCGCCCTGCCAAAGAGGATCTGGCTAGCCGTCAGGATCCTTCGCAGCCGGCTGGCTGCTGGAACCGGAGCCGATCACGCTGTGTTGGGGTTCGGGCATCTTCGAGTCAGCACCGTTCACTGACTGCCAGATGGACTTATTGAACAGCTGCTCATCGATCTTGTCTTCGGTGGCAGTGTCTTGGGTGGCCACCTGCGGGGCCATCGGAGCGTTTGCCCCGTTGACGGTGGTCATGTCGTAGCTGGGCTTGAGCGCGGTGTACGGCGTGTTGTCAGGCTTGGCCGTGAACGATGCGTTCATGGGAGTGGCGAACGCGTCGAACTGGGTCAGCGGACCGATGCCGGCAATGAGGCCGATGGTACGGACCATTGACGCCGTGCTGTAGAAGGTCGAATCGACTTTCCCTGTCTGGGTGTAGGGGCTGATGGCCAGCGCCAAGGTGCGGTGCGCATCCACATGGTCCGGGCCGTTCTGAGCGTCATCCTCCGTGACGAAGATGGCGGTGTCCTTCCAGGCGGAAGAGTGGGACACGGTGTCCACCAGCTTGCCGAGCGCGTAGTCGTTGTCCGCGACATAAGCCTTTGGCGTGGGGGCGCCAACACGGGTGGCTTGGGTGTGGTCATTCGGCAGGCGCACGAACTGGACCGTGGGAACCGTTCCGGATGTCACTTGGGACTGGAAGTCGTTGGCCCATTCTTCAATACGTGGGGTACCGCAGCCAGGCTTCAGCGGCGCGAACGATCCCGCCGAATCAGGGCAGTTCAGGTCGTAACCGTGGTAGTTGTGGTCGGTCTGCGCATCCAGGACGGGGTCCGCGGCGTTGAACGTGCCGGCATTATTGGAAACGTAGAAGCCGTAGTTGCGGAAACTGATGCCTGCCTTGGCGAGCCGCTGCCAGACATACGTGTTGTCAGGCTGTTGGGCCGCGATTTCAGGGGCATTTCCTTCGCTGGGATACGGTGCCTTGCGACCCGAGTAGTTGGCCGGCCACATCTGCTCGGCGTACGGGTTCGAGTTGGCAGAGGCCACCCAATTCCATCCGTTGGCGCTCACTTCAGCATCGGCGTAGAAGTTGTCAATGGTGGTGAACTTCTTGGAGAGGGCCCGCATATTCGGTGCGGACTCATCGCCGAAGAGGTTCAGTGAGGGATCCCCGTTGCCCTTGCCGAGGCTCCCAAGCACCTGGTCGTAGGTGCGGTTTTCCTTGACCACGTAGATCACGTGTTTGATGGGACTCTCTTGGCCGGGTTGGCGCGGGATGATGTTGCCGCCGGCGGTGTCCGGGCGATTGTTGTTTTTGACCTGCTCGGTGGCCTTCTGCAGCTGACCGCCCTCCGGCACGCTGAAACTGCTCAGTGTGCCAACGATCATCGATCCGCTGTACTGGTTTTCGGCGGCCGGAGCGGTTGACTCGGGGTTTGGGTGGCCAGGTCCGTTGTTTGGCCCGGCGCCTAGCCCTTTCGCGTTGGTGACATGCAATGTCCCGCCGCGGAAGGCCAGCGAACTCGGGTACCAGCCCACGGGCACCACACCAGCGACTGCCTTCTGGGCGAGGTCGACGACGGCGACGTCGTTGTTACCGGAGTTGCTCACGAACAGGCGGTGGCCGGCTTCGTCCAAGGCCAGTCCGGTGGGATTGGTTCCCACCGGTGCGCCCTTTTCAGGTGCGACGCTGATATTCGTGCTTGTACCGGCGGCGGTGTCGACAACCGAGACGGTGTCGTCGTCGCCGTTGGCAACGTAAAGCGTGTGGCCGTCCTTCGATAGGACGGATTTGTTGGGATGGAGACCCACCGTGACGGTGCGGGAAACCTTCGGTTCGGCGCCTGTGATGTCCACCGCGGAGATGTCCGAGGCGCCCTGGTTGGTGACGAACGCCGTCGTGCCGTCCGGGGAAACGGCGACCGAAAGCGGCCGGTGACCGGCTGGCGTCGTCGAGACGTTTCCGGTGGCGAGGTCGACGACGGACACGGCGTCAGCGAGCTGATCTGCGACAACCAGCCGCTTGCCGTCGGGCGTGATCGCCAATCCGGCCGGAAAGAGATTGACTGCCTTACCCGCGGGCGTCGTGGTGGGTAGCTGGATGGGCGCCCCTTCGGCCAGCTTGCCGCCGGAGTAGCCGTAGGTGCGGATCTTGGAGTTTGCTGCCGCGCTGGCGTAAAGCTTGGTGCCGTCGGGGCTCCACGCCAAGCCCATGTAGAGGGATTCCGGGGACTTGTAGGAGATGGTCTGGTCTACCTCGTGGTCTGCGAGATCCACGAGTTGCAGCGACTGCGTACCTTGACCGTTGTTCGTGACGGCGAGCCGCTTGCCGTCGGGGGAGATGGCGGAGTTCAGCGGGAGGTCCCCAAGTGAGGTCTGCTGTCCGGTCGGCGTGACGCGCATGCCGATTGAAGTGACTGCCGTTCCGTCCTCGTGGGGGCCGGCGAAGGTGGAGACCGCCGCGAACGCAGCGCTGCCGACCAGCACACAAGACAATGTTCCGATGATGACCGGGATTGTTTTGAATTTCATGGTCCCAAAGCTAGGAGCCCCGAAACACGTTGGTCCGACTCACAGGGAACCATCAGCTAAATCATCAGTGAACTGATGAAGCGGGGCGGGACAGTGTGGATTCGCCAAGGGCGACGATCCAGTTTCATCATCCAACCCCGCCGGGGTCTAGGCTCGGCCTCATGACAGCTGACAAACCGATGCCGCAGGATCCGATGCAGGACCCGCAGCGGAGGGGTCCGACGTCGCAAGCCGGACCCGGTGCCGAGGGCAGCTTCCGGAGTGAATTGAAGCGCGGGGAGGACGTCATCGACCCGATGACCTTCGCCGGTTCGCTTCCGCAGGATCGCGGCATCGCCCCGCGTGTTCGGATCAGCCCCACCAAGTGGTTCAATCTGCTCTGGTTGATTCCGATCGGCTTCGTGCTGCTCATCGTCGCGGTCGCCGTCGCGAAAGGGATCCGCGGGCTGCCGCCCGTCGAGTCGTTCCTGAAGACCTATCCGGGAGCCTCAAAGCTGCCGGAGGGCGCCCCCGTCGGCTTTCCAGCCTGGCTGGGTTGGCAATACTTCCTCAACATGTTCTTCCTGATCTTCATCATCCGTTCGGGTGCACAGATACTCACGGACCACCCGCGACTCTATTGGACGCGACATTCGACGCCGGGACGGGATTGGTTCCGGGTACAGAAGCCAGTACCCGAAGATCCACTGTGGACGGCTAAGAAGGATTCGATCAGCCTCCCTCTGCAGGTCGGCCTGCCAGGGCTACGGCACTCGATCGGGCTCGCGCGCTGGTGGCACCTTGGGATACGCTATGGCTGGTCAACGGAGTCGTCTTTTTCGTGCTGTTGTTCGCGACGGGCCAGTGGATGCGCGTGGTCCCGCTGAGCTGGGACGTCATCCCCAACTCGATCTCGGTTGTCATCCAATACCTCTCCTTGGAATGGCCTACCGAGAGCGGATGGACCAACTACAACAGCCTGCAACTGATCGCCTACTTCATCACGATCTTCATCGCTGCACCCCTGGCCCTCATCACCGGGCTAGGCATGTCCCCGGCGCTCTCCACGCGGTTTCGGCGTATCAGCTCGGTCTTCAACATCCAGATGGCACGTTCCTTGCACTTCCTGGTGCTGTGCTGGTTCCTGTTGTTCATCGTCCTTCACGTGGCTCTGGTTCTCACTACCGGGGCGCTGGAGAACCTCAACCACATGTACGCGGGGCGCAACGACCAGTCTTGGACGGGGTTCTGGATTTTCGCTGCCTCGATGGTGGTCATCATCGTCGGCTGGGTCGCTGCTACTCCGCTCACCATTCGGCATCCGCGGCTCGTCCAGAGGGCCGGTTACGCCCTTATCGGCCCGGCACAGCGGTTGTTCGAGCACATCGACTCACGCCCGGGGCAGTACACGGAGAAGGACATCTCGCCGCGCCTCTGGCTGAACGGCCAGTATCCCGAATCCGACGAGTACAAGAATCTCTTTGACAACGATTTCCGGGACTACCGCTTGCGCATCAACGGGCTCGTGGGCAATCCGGTCGAGTTGAGCCTCGCCGAGCTGCGAGCAATGGATTACCACGAGCAGATTACGCAACACTTCTGCATCCAGGGCTGGTCGGGAGTAGCCAAATGGGGAGGGGTGTCGATGCAGGCCATCCTCGACTTGGTCAAGCCGGCACCCGAAGCAAAGTGGGTGGTGTTCTATTCGTTGGGTGAGGGGCCGGATGAGGGCGACTACTACGATGCGCATCCGATCGAGCAGATGGGCTATCAGCTCACCATGCTCGCCTATGACATGAACGGCGCGCCGCTGTCGTACGGACACGGGGCGCCACTTCGGCTGCGCAACGAAGTGCAGCTCGGCTTCAAGATGGTCAAATGGATCAAGGGCATCGAGTTCGTAGCGGACTTCTCCGACGTGGGTGGCGGATTCGGCGGCTACAACGAAGACTACGAGTTCTTCGGATACCGGCAGTCGATCTAGCAGGCCTCAGAGTGTGGGTGCGCCAGTCAGCCCGCCAGCTCTCCTCTCCGGAACCTCAACTCCCGCAGGGCGCCTCGGAGCGGTGACCCAGTGAACGGTAGGTCCTCCAACTTGACCTTCCCAGAGGCTGACAGGGCCAATGTATTTGCGGCGGTTGCGGCGCGTTGTGGTAGGCCGAGGGCGAACGCGAAATCGGCCCAGTGCTTCGCCTTGAGGTTTTTGGTTTTCCCGGACAACGGCAACGCGAGCGAGTCGTCTCCGTATAACAGCGTGCATGGAATGTCATAGATCGGGGCCATAACGAATCCTCCGTGCCGGTCCCCGAGGATCGAGAGATTCTTGGCATGGAGATCGCCGTTCCCGGTCAGCCAGGCAAAGACGAACTGCAGGTACAGATTGCGGCTTGCCACGAGTGGGGCCTTGCACTGCCCGGCCAGCGCAGCAGCGACGTCCTCCGACGTCACGGAATGCTTGGAAGCCGGTGGCAGGCCCATGACCTGGGCTCCGTCTTCCATGGGTAGGCGCACCCAGGAGCGATCCTTGTCCTGCACGCGGTCGAAGCGTTCCACCAGCAACCCAGGCAGCCCGTGCATGTCGGCGATGATATGGCTCTTCGCTACAGGGATCTTGAGATCCTTGGCGGCGGAAAGGTGCAGCGCTTCGTTTACCAGCAAGTGTGCGTGGTTGGGCGGGTCGAGTTTGAGCAGATACCGCTGCCCCCGGAGAGACAGTGGCGTGGTCAGCATGGAGGCACTTGCCTTGTCCTGCACTCCGGGGATGGCATGGCGGTCCACTGCATTGGCGAGGGCGGCAAAGTCCAATTCCTCGGGCCTGGATGTGTCGGCAAGGGGTGCCGGTTCGGTGGGAATTTCGCCGCTAGGGACCACTTGGACGTCTCCTGGCACGTCGGCGCCGACTGCGAGCAGGAGGGTGAGTTCGTCGTCGAAGCTGGTTTTGGTAGCGTCCCTGAGCACGCTCAGCCGATGCCCCTCCGGCAGCAGGCCCGCGAAGAACGGCGGAAGAGCGCCAGCGGGAGTCTCGACGGGATGGTCCGTCACGGGCAGCGAACTGGCAACCGCGGGCAAACCGGATGTCAGGTACTCCGCCGCGTAGGAAAAACTGACCCCGCCCTGGCCAGTGCGGGCAAGGTGGCCCGCCAGGACGCCGCCTTTGTGAACGTCCGCTGCACGAACGAACTTCAACTCCTCGAAATCGTCGGCCATCAGACTGCTGCCATGTGCAGGCCGACGGCGTTGGCTACGGCCACGACGGCCCCCAGCGAAGGATTTCCGGTGGCGGTCTCAATCGCCCGCACGGTCCTTTCGGAAGTCCCGGCAAGGTCGGCAAGGTCAGCTTGCGTGATTCCAGCCTCTTTGCGGGCTTTCCGGATGGTGGCCGCAATCGCCGCTAGGTCTTCCACGAGTCTCCGATGATCCGGCACGATGTTGCCGATTTGACAGTATTCTTGGTCAATTCTGAACCATTTTGCCAAGATCGGCAAGATGCTGCCGAAAGTAATGATTTTGCTTGTTGTGAAGCCGTCAAAACCTCATTTCGGCAAGATCTTGCCGATTTGTGCTTGGAAGCCTAGTCCGCGATGGGCGGGCCGGGGCTACGTCCCCGCCAGCCATTCCGGTTCGAAGTCCGGATGGTCCGAATAGGGCAGCGCGAGGGCATTCAGAGATTTCGTGGTCCATTCGATCGATTCCGGGATCCACTGGGGGGTGTCCCCAAGCGTGCCGCGAACCATCGTGGCCAGGGCCGTCTGCCGTGCGGATTCCACGATGCTGAGCAGCCTTCTTTTTGATTCGCATTCCAAGAGAAGGCGCCGCTCGTACCATTTGCCCGCCTCGGAGACGGAACGGTCGCCGAGGAGTTTCCGCGCCGCAGCCTCGTCCTCGTCCAGGCGGTCCGAGAGGAAATCGACGATATCCACAAGTTGAGCGTACGCGTCCCCTGCAGTGGCGGAAATGCCCGCCTCGCCTAAGCCGGGTCGGTTTGCTTTTCGCGCTGGAGCTGGACGGCGGCGGCGGGCGACGAGGCGACGGCGGCGGCACGGGCTGAAACCGGGGCGGCGGTGGCTCGGGCGGCAACCGGGATGTTGACGAGGGGGAGGGCAGCAACGTGCGGGATGGCGTTGAAATGGCTCCGGGACATGCTGCCGAACTCGTAGGCGGTCTCGGCGTGCTCGGACAAGTCCACGCCAGCCACCTCGGCTTCGTGGCTGACCCGGAATCCAACGGTCTTGTGGATGACCAGGGCGATGATCGCCGTCATGATTCCAGATACTGCAAGGGTGACCAGAATGGCGACGATCTGCGCCACGAGCTGCTGGAGTCCGCCTCCGTAAAACAGTCCTCCGCCCTTGCCGTTTACCGGCAGCGCGATGAATCCGAGCGCGAGCGTGCCCACGAGCCCGCCACCAAGGTGGACGCCCACGACGTCGAGGGAGTCATCGAAGCCGAACTTGTGTTTCAGGTCGACAAACACGGCGCAGGCTGCGCCGGCCACCAGACCCAGGCCAAGGGCTGCGGCAGGAGCCACGTTGGCGCAGGCCGGAGTGATAGCCACGAGGCCGGCAACGACGCCGGATGCGGCGCCCAAGGATGTGGGGTGGCCGTGCCGGATCTTCTCGGTGACCAACCAGCTGAGCATGGCACCAGCCGGGGCTACAAGGGTGTTGACCCAGATCAAGCCGGCCTGCGCCGACGTCGTGGCCGCGCCGGCATTGAAACCGAACCAACCGAACCACAAGAGGCCGGCGCCAAGCATGATGAAGGGGAGGTTGTGCGGGCGGTGGTTCGGGTCTTTTCCAAAGCCGTGCCGCTTGCCCAGGATCAACGCTAGGACAAACGCGGCGGCGCCGGAGCTGATTTCCACCACTGTGCCACCTGCGAAGTCAATCACCTGGCCGAAGACCGAGCTGATGGCTCCGCCGGGGCTGAGCAGGCCGCCGCCCCAGACCATGAAAGCCAAGGGACAGTACACGAGGGTGATCCAGATGGGGACGAAGATGACCCAGGAAGTGAATTTGGCGCGGTCGGCGATAGCGCCGCTGATCAAGGCCACGGTGACGATAGCGAACGTAGCGCTGAAGCCGAGCTTGATGAGATCGGTGGAACCGACCAAGTCCGCCGAGCCGAAGCTGCTGAACGGGTTACCGAAGATCCCCAGTACGCTCTTGCCGCTGATCATCGAGTAGCCCCACAGGATCCACACGGCGCCTACGATTCCCGCGGAGATGAAGCTCATCATGATCATGTTGAGGGAGGCCTTGGCCCGGGTCATGCCGCTGTAGAAGAGGCCGAGTGCCGGGGTCATGAGCAGTGCAAGTGCCGCCGACACCATCACCCAAACGTTTTCCGCAGTGATATCCACGTGCGTTTCCCTTCTTATCGGAATGCCTAGGAGGGCCGCCGTAGCGTGGCCCCGTTCTTCCCCTGCCCAATATTTCCGGTTCCGTGTTTCAAGCAATGCGAGGAAAAATTGCGGGGACGTTACATAACTTGACTCGGCGTGAAGAACGCATGACGGGCATGTTTCGGGAATGTTAACGGCCCCCCGGCGGGGACGCGAGGCCACCTGGAGAGGGTGGCGGGGATCCCCGTGATTCCGCGGATTCCCGAGTCAACGGAGGTGAAATCCTTTCACCCGGCCGGAATTCGGGACATTTCTCGCACGTGAACGGCGGCTCACCGCCCCGAAAAGGATGTTTCAGCCGAACGCTGGCGCGTCACGGGTACCGGGCGCACACTTAGCCTGTGAAGCCGTTTCTCCTGCTCGCATCTCGCGCCGAAGACGCCGCCGCCGAGGAAGAGTACCAGGCGTATCTTCGTTTTGGAGGGCTCGCTCCCGAGCAGCTACAGCGCATCCGAATGGAGGCGGCGCCCCTGCCGCCGCTCAGGCTCTCCGACTATTCCGGCGTGATCGTGGGAGGCAGCCCCTTCACTTCGAGCGACTCGCCGGAGCACAAGAGCCCGGTCCAGAAACGGGTGGAGAAGGAACTCGCGCAGTTGCTGGACACGATTGTTGCCGCCGACTTTCCCTTCCTGGGGGCCTGCTACGGAGTGGGAACCTTGGGACTTCACCAGGGGGCCGTGATTGACCGTACCTATGGTGAAGGACTCGGCGGGGTAACCATCAAACTCACAGCGGAGGGCATCCAGGACCCGCTCCTCCAAGGCATATCCGAGCGCTTTGTCGCCTTTACCGGCCATAAGGAAGCCTGCACGGTCCTGCCGGGGCACGCGGTGTTGCTGGCTGGTTCGGCCGCCTGCCCGGTGCAGATGTTCCGGATCAAGAAGAACCTTTATGCCACTCAATTCCATCCGGAGCTCGACGCCGAAGGCCTCGTCACACGGATCGACACCTATCGCCACGCCGGATACTTCCCGCCTGAGGCTGCTGAGCAGCTGATGGCCGACGCCCGGAAGATCACCGCGACCGAACCAATGAAGATCCTCGGCAACTTTGTCCGCCGGTACGAGATTCCCCAATAACGTCGGAGGAATGAAGCACAATGGGCCCATGACTTTTGCAAACGTAGGAAGCCTCGGCACGAAACCCGGCCAACGCGACGCCGTTGTATCCATCCTGCTCAGACCGAAACCGGAGCTCCGGGGCGCGGGCTGCCTCCTCTACGAGGTGGGCGTCAACGAAGAATCGCCGGACACGGTCTTTGTCTGCGAACTCTGGGAATCGGCGGAAGCACACCAAGGTTCGCTGAAGCTGGACAGCGTCCGGGCCGCGATAAGTGAGACGATGCCACTGCTGTCCGGTGAGATGGGCGGCACCCGGTTCACGGTATTGGGCTCGCCGATCCGTGACGCCTGATATTCACCCAGGCGACACGTGGCTGATGGACAGGATTTTCATAGCTCTCACATAGCTGCAGTAGCTACGGTTGGTTCATTATGGAAGAGCGAGAGCCCCGTCGTCCCGGCCAAGGGTCCGGACGAAAGAGAAGTCGGTGGAACAGCTGGAGTCCCCGCCGACGTCGATCGGCCTTGCTGACAGCCTTCGCGGCCATTCTGGCCTTGACCCTGACGGCCACGGTCTACTCGGCTGCGCATGCCCGCTCATCCGTCTCCCGAACCGTATCGGCGGTAGCCAGCGCCACGCCGTCGGCAGCTGTTCCAACCGCCTCCCCGACGGCAGCGGCCCCGACGACGGCAGCCGCCGCACCGCCGTCGACCGCGGCCGAGACTCCGAGCGCCGCCCCAGCCGTCGCCGCTCCCGCAGCCGCAGCGCCGGCCGCGCCGGCTACCGGCGTGACTCCCGCGTTGGACTCGGAGATCAACGCCATCATCGACGCGAACAGCCAGTACCAGATTGGCGTCACCCTGATCGACCTGTCCGATGGCTCGAGCCATCAGTACGGGGTCCAGGCGCCGTTCGAGGCAGCAAGCACCGCAAAGGTCCTGGCTGCCGCCGCGTACTATCACCTCGTCGAAACGGGCGTAGTGTCCCTTGACGATCCCTTGGGCGACTACACGGCTGGATTCCAGATCAAAGAGATGATCCAGGACAGCGACAACGACTCCTGGTCCTTGATCATGGACGCGGTTGGCTTTTCGGAACTCCAGTCCTATGCCGCTTCGATCGGCGTCAGCTATGACCCCATGAACAACACGCTGACTCCAAGCGAAATGGCAAGCATCATGGCCGGGCTCTACGGCGGGAAGCTGTTGAACCAGCAAGACACCGCACAGCTTTTGTCCTACATGCAGAACACCAACTACGAATCGCTCATCCCCGCCGCGGTGCCAGCCGGAATCACTGTTTTCCACAAGTACGGACTGCTCGACGACGAACTCCACGACGCCAGCATCCTCACCAACGGGACCAACTCCTACGCCTTCGTGGTCTACACCAAAGGCCAGGACGAGAGCGATATCCCGGCCCGCACCGACATCTTCCACCAGCTCACCCAGGCTGTGGTGAACGCCCTGTTCTAAAGGGAGGCGTTCCTACCTTCAGCATCATGACGCCGGCCGTGCAGTCAGATTGACTGCGCGGCCGGCGTCCTTGTTCCCTTATGGGCGCTGAGCGCCTGTCGCGATGCTATCTATATACCTCCCTTCTGCATGGGGTCGGGCCAATTTCCTATGATCCGGCCGGTTGATGTCTTCGTGGCCCGGATTGCGTGGTTGCTACTGATTTGGACTTGCATTGTCTTTCTCCTGACTGAGACTTGGTCCCGCGCTGTTTAGCGCGGATGGTCGTGCCTGCCACGGGGACAGGGTTGACCTGTTCAGTCGGGAGTTGACCCCGGATCGAACGCAGGTTCGGCTGGGGGGACTTGCCCACCGTCGGGGACGGGGCTTCTGTGGAGCGGTGGCGCCAGTGCACGTTGTTCAGGGAGGTCCGCCGCGCCGTTGGCGGCCGAGCCGCCTTGCGATTCCGACGTCGAGCCAGACTCTTGGGGCGGTGCCACCGGAGGGACCTGTTTGCCGGGCGGAGGGCCGCCCGGAAGCTGAGGCATTTCCGTCGTCGCCAGCACTGCCGGGGGCAGGACAACGAGGTCGGCCAGAATGAATCCGGGGATCCGCATGCTCGTCGCCGCTCCGCGTCCGGGGATTGGCAAAAGCGTGGGATATGCCAACGCGTGTTCGCTTTCGGCCCGAGCCCTCAACGGAATGCCTGGGACTGCGCCGATTGGAAGGCCTCGTCCCGGAGGATCCAGGACACCAGGCAATGGCGGCAATGGCGGCGGCAAGGCCGGCCCTGGAGGCAGTTGGGGTACCGAAGGCAACCCGGGCAACGCCGGAATTGTGCCGACCACCGTATCAACCAAGGAGCTCGCGGGATCGGTGAGCGCGGTCACAAGGCGAGTCGCCGTGGAGCCGGGCAGTTGGCTGACCACGGTTCCGGGAAGGGCAGACACTTGCGTCGGACTAGGAATGGCGGACAACAGGCTGTGGGCCACTGGCCCGATCGGATCGGGCAACGGGGACGGGAGCAGGGAGGATGAAAGGGGAATGGTTGGAGCTGAGGGAACGGCAGGGACAGCCGGAATCGTCGGCAGGACGCTAGCTGCCTGCGAAGGACCGGCCAGCCATAGCAACCACGCCAATGCGCCAAAAACGGCGAGAAGAACGGGGCGAACCAAAGAAACGCGACGGCACCCCAGAGACCCAGCCAAACACGCCACCTCCCCAGTGCGGTGTTTGGATATTAAGGTACGCCCGTCCGGGGCGACAGTAAATAGCTAAGCACGCTTAGTGACCGAACTCCGGAAGGGTCGCCAGGTGGGACGCGGCATCGACGTCGGGGCGGAGATCCCGGTCCTGCACGTCGGCGGGCAACGATAGACCGGCGTCGAAGGCTTTTCGGAACCGAGGACTCGTAAATTCTCCTCGTGTCCTGCCCTGCAGCCTGAGCGCCCGCGATGCGCAAAGGAGTTCGATGCCAACCACCGTAGAAAGCGCCCGCACGGTGGAATCCATGCGGGAGCTGGCCACGCTCGCGAAGCTGGCATCCTCTTCGGCGCCCAACGAGAGCACCACGGTTTGCAGGCTCACGGGCTGGGCATTGGCCCGAATTCGGCCCACCGCTGCGGCTGCCACGTATTCCAGCATCATGACGCCGGACTGGCCGGCGTCGTCGCCCGCAAGGAATCGGTGCAGGCCGGTGTACGCCGGGTCGCAGAGCAAGCTGATCCTCCGAAGGTTCGTGGCGCACGCCGCACCGATGGCCAGTTCCAGGGCATCAATGCGGCGGGCGAGGCTGGTCATCTGGAAGAGGCCGTGGTGGGCTACTCCATTGCTGCCCTCCTCTGCGGAACCGAACACTAGGGGGTTTTCATGACCGGCCACAACCAAGCGTTCCAAAAGGGTACCGAGCGCGTCCAACTCCTCGACCACCGAGCCGAGGGCCTGAGGCAGGGTGCGCAAGCAGTACGGGTCCTGGATCCTCGCCGGCGCACCGCTGCCTTCCACGAGGCCGAGCAGAACCCCAGCCACCTCGGTGACTGCGGGCGAATCAGCTGCCCGCGCGACTTCAGGGCTCAATGCCTCGGGATTCCCGGACATTGCAGCGAAGGACAAGGCGCTCACCGTGGTCAGGTTTTCCACGAGCGTGGCGAGTCTTTGGTGGGCGAGTGTGGCCTGGGCGATAGTGAGCGCGCTGGAGCTGATGAAGGGAAGTGCGTCCTCGGTGGCCCAGGTTTCCAGCGGCGCGGGGACGTCCTTGCCCTCCATGGTGGGGCGCTCACCGAGGAGGGTGAGGGCCGTTCCCGCCAGCGCAGCCAGGTCCGCTGTGCCGATTCCGCCGAATTCCCGCACCTCCGGCAAAGCGTCGGCGTTGAGCATGTCCACCACTGCGTCGGCCACAGATGGGCTGATGCCGGACGAGCCCGCGGCAAGCTGCGAGAGCCTGATGACAAGCATGGCCCTGACGGTTTCCTGGTCAAGGACGCGTCCGGCGTCGACGGCATGGCTGCGCAAGAGGTTCAAGCCGTGGACGTTGGCGTCCTTGTTCGCGGCGTCCAGTGCCACGGAGCGGTTGGCCCCGACGCCTGTTGACCGCCCATAGACGGGTCGGGACAGTGCCGTCGCACGAGCGGACCGTTGGGATGCGGCCATCCGGTCAACCGCCGACGGCGCCAACGTCACCTTTGTTCCGCCCCCTGCCACGGCCGCGATGTCGGCCAGCTGCAGCCGTTTGCCGTCGATTTCGATCATGGAAGTGATCCTTCCTCAGATGTGCAGTTGACCTTCCCAACTAGCTTGCAGTTGTTGTCGTTTTGGGGTCCCATAACGACATCTAATGCGAGTTAGTTGGGGGTGTGGGGTCTGGTTAGTTGGTTTCCGTCATGGTCGGGTTCATGGGGATGCGGACGCCGCGTTCGTGGGCGACTTCGATGGCGCGGTCGTAGCCGGCGTCGGCGTGGCGGATGACGCCCATGCCGGGGTCGTTGGTGAGGAGGCGTTCGAGTTTCTGGGCGGCGAGCTCGGTGCCGTCGGCGACGGAGACCTGGCCGGTGTGGATGGAGCGGCCGATGCCCACGCCGCCGCCGTGGTGGATGGAGACCCAGGTCGCCCCGGAGGACGCGGCGGTCAGGGCGTTCAGCAGGGGCCAGTCGGCGATCGCGTCGGAGCCGTCCTTCATGGACTCCGTTTCCCGGTACGGGGAGGCCACGGAGCCGGAGTCCAGGTGGTCCCGGCCGATCACGATCGGGGCCTTGACCTTGCCCTCGGCGACGAGCTGGTTGAACAGCAGCCCGGCCTTGGCRCGTTCSCCGTAGCCSAGCCAGCAGATCCGGGCCGGGAGGCCTTCGAACTCGACCCGTTCGGCGGCGGCGTCGAGCCATTTGTGCAGGTGGGTGTTCTCCGGGAACAGTTCCTTGATCGCSKYRTCGGTGACGGCGATGTCTTCGGGGTCMCCGGAGAGCGCGACCCAGCGGAACGGGCCCAGTCCTTCGCAGAACAGSGGCCGGATGTAGGCCGGGACGAAGCCGGGGAACTCGAACGCCCGGCCGTAGCCGCCCTTGCGGGCCTCGTCGCGGATCGAGTTGCCGTAATCGAAGACCTCGGCCCCGGCGTCCTGGAACTCGACCATGGCCTGGACGTGCCGGGCCATGGAGGCCTGGGCTTTCTTGGTGAACCCTTCCGGGTCCGCTTCGGCCTCGGCGTGCCACTCTTCCACGGTGATGCCCTCGGGCAGGTAGGAGAGCGGGTCGTGCGCGGAGGTCTGGTCCGTCACGACGTCGATGCTGATCTCCCCGGCCCGGTGGCGGGCCAGGAGTTCGGGGAAGACTTCGGCGGCGTTGCCCACGTAGCCGACGGACCAGCCGCGGCGCTCGGCCTTGGCTTTCTGGACTTTGGCGATCGCGGTGTCCAGGTCGGTTTCGACCTCGTCCAGGTAGCGCTTGCCGACCCGGCGGCGCAGCCGGGACTCGTCCACGTCCACGATCAGGCAGGCCCCGTCGTTCAGGGTCACCGCGAGCGGCTGGGCCCCGCCCATGCCACCGCACCCGCCGGTCAGCGTCAGCGTTCCCGCGAGCGGGCCCTCGGTGGAACCCTCCGGGGCCGGGGCCAGGCGGCGGGCAGTGTCATGCCTTGCGGCCCTGAGTTTGTTCCCGACGGCGGCGAAGGTTTCGTAGGTGCCCTGCAGGATGCCCTGGGTGCCGATGTAGATCCAGGACCCGGCGGTCATCTGCCCGTACATCATCAGGCCCTCTGCCTCCAGGCGGCGGAACTCCGGCCACGTCGCCCAGTCCCCCACCAAGTTCGAGTTCGCCAAAAGCACCCGCGGCGCCCACTCGTTCGTGCGGAACACGCCCACGGGCTTGCCGGACTGCACCAGCAGCGTCTCGTCCTTCTCCATGGTCTCCAGGGTCCGGGTGATCGCGTCGAACGCGGCCCAGGACCGGGCAGCCCGGCCCGTGCCGCCATACACGACCAGGTCATCCGGACGCTCGGCGACCTCCGGGTCCAGGTTGTTCATCAACATGCGCAACGGCGCTTCG
>NZ_JBFRGL010000016.1:0-67708 GCF_052115325.1 Arthrobacter sp. 2RAF22
GCCGTTGGCGGGCAGTTGCCCGGTGGTCAGGGCCGCTGCGCAGGCGCCGGTGAGCCCGTCGAGGAGTTTCTGGGCCCGGGAGCGGCGGTCCAGGGCGGGGTGCGCGCCGGTGTCAGCCGCGCCGTCGCCGTCGGCTGCGTCGGCGTCGGCCGCGCCGCCGTCGTCGGCTGCGTTGGTGTCGGTGGTGTGCTGGAGGCGGGGGTTGGTGGCGGTGTTCATGGCGGTGGCGAGGGTTTCGTATTGTTCGGCGGTGGCGAAGATTTCCAGGTGGTGCAGGCCGTGGCGGGGTTTGCGGATGAACGCTCCTTGGCGGTGGCGGAGTTCTTCTTCGCGGGGTTCGGTTCCGTCCTGGTCGATGGCGTCGATCCAGCGTTTGGCTGTCCGGTGCACGAAGTCGGGATCGCTTTCCAGGGCGGTGCGGGTGAGGGAGTGTTCCATCTGGCGGGCGGTGTCCGGGTCGGCGTGGTGGCGTACCTGCTCCAGGGCCGTGCTGATGATCGTGGCCGAGCGGGTCGGCACGGCTGCGGTGGACAGGGCCGCGGCGAGGAGTTCGTGGCGTGCGGGGAGGTCTTGTCCGGTGAGTCCTGTCTGCGGGAGCACGCCGGAGGCCAGGGCGAGCCGTCGCCGGGCTTCGCCGATGCCGATCCGCAGCCGGGCGCGCAGGAATTCGGCGGCGTTCCGGTAGCCGTCGTCGACCGCGGCCGCTGCCGTGGGGCCGGGCGCGGAGCCCGGCGCATCCGGCGCGGTTGCCGGGTCTGACTGACCTCCCGCGTCCGCTGCTGCGGTTCCCGTATCTGCTGCGGCGGGTTCGCTCCAGCCGGTCCGCCAGCCCGGCGCCGCGGACGGCCGGCGGGAGGCCTGGGCTTCGCTGCGGGTCCGTTCCACGGCCTGGGCCGCGACGAGCTGCAGGAACTCGACCGTCCGGGAGATCTCTTCGACCGTGCCGGCGAAATCCGCGGCATCAAGGAAACCGAACGAGCGGGCGTCGGCGACGGCGGTTGAGCGCAGCGCATCCATCGCCGCGACCGCCAGATCAAGGCCACCCGCGGCGGACGGCACGGCGGCCGGGTTTTGGAGTCGGGAAGGGATCTGGAACTGGGCCGGGTTTCGGAACTGCGCGTGCCGGGCGGGGACGGGCTTCAGCCGGCGGGACAGGCGTCCCGGCGACGGGATCCCGCCGTCGGGCGCGGCCGCCCGAGGTGCGACGAGTTGACCGATGCCTTCCATGAATAAACCCTGTCACGGGGGTCGGACATTTTTACCTCCCGCACGGCCGTTCGGCGTCGCGAAAAGCGAAACAAGGAACACACGTCCCAAGAATCAGGTGCTGAGCTCCCAATGAACCCGGATCGCCTCGGCGATCAGGCCGGCGGTGAACTCACAATTGCAGAAGACAGATTCCCGCGCCGTGAATCCGCCCACCAACTTGCTGCCGTCAATGCACCTGAAGTATCCGCGACACGCGGGACCAATATCACCGGGTGCGCGACGCCCGCCGGTGCCGGCGCGACCGCGTGGCCGGGGCTGGTAATCGAGTACGACGGTCACAGCGCGGGGGACTAGTATTGAAGTTACTTGGTCAATGTGACCTGGAAATCCGGTGCGCGCTGTGTGTGGCCTCCGTCCGCCTGCGCCCCGGCCAAGGTCTTCTATCTACCCATAGGGGTTTTTGTGTCTACACCTGATGTAAGCAACGAAGCCGGTTCGTCCGCAGCCAGCGTTACGGGCAGCAGCCGCGTCAAGCGCGGCATGGCCGAGATGCTCAAGGGCGGCGTCATCATGGACGTCGTCAACGTCGAGCAGGCCCGCATCGCCGAAGATGCCGGTGCCGTGGCCGTCATGGCGCTCGAGCGCGTTCCCGCGGACATCCGCGCCCAGGGTGGCGTGTCCCGCATGTCGGACCCGGACATGATCGACCAGATCATCGCCGCGGTGTCCATCCCCGTCATGGCCAAGGCCCGCATCGGCCACTTCGTCGAGGCACAGGTCCTGCAGTCCCTCGGTGTTGACTACATCGACGAGTCCGAGGTCCTGACCCCGGCCGACTACACCCACCACATCGACAAGTGGAACTTCACCGTTCCCTTCGTCTGTGGTGCCACCAACCTGGGCGAGGCGCTGCGCCGCATTAACGAGGGCGCGGCCATGATCCGCTCCAAGGGCGAAGCCGGCACCGGCGACGTCTCCAACGCCACCACCCACATGCGCCAGATCCGCGCCGAGATCCTCCGCCTCTCCACCCTGCCCGAGGACGAACTCTACGTCGCGGCCAAGGAACTGCAGGCACCGTACGAGCTCGTCAAGGAAATCGCCGCCACCGGCAAGCTCCCCGTCGTGCTGTTCACCGCCGGCGGCATCGCCACCCCGGCCGACGCCGCGATGATGATGCAGCTCGGCGCCGACGGCGTGTTCGTCGGCTCGGGCATCTTCAAGTCCGGCAACCCGGCCCAGCGTGCCGCCGCCGTCGTGAAGGCCACCACCTTCTTCGACGACCCCGACGTCATCGCCAAGGTCTCCCGCGGCCTGGGCGAAGCCATGGTGGGCATCAACGTCGAGGAAATCCCCGAACCCCACCGCCTCGCCGAGCGCGGCTGGTAGGCCTTCGTTAAGCCGACGCGCCAGACGGCGCGGTTTGTTGGCGCCGGTCGGCGCTGATCCTCGGCCTGCTATTCCCCGCGACTCGCTGCCGCGGCTCGGGGCGGGGGCCCTTTTACGCAGGCTGCCGGATCACACCGCCCGGCGCCTTGCGCTGGCGGGTCGCACCGTCCATCGCATCGCTCTCCCGCTAAGTACGACGCCGGCCGGTCACCTTCTTCGGTGACCGGCCGGCATCGTGCGTTAACCCAACTGACTCCCAGTTGTTGTCGTTATGAGGCTCCATAACGACATTAACTGCGAGTCAGTTGGGGCGGCCCAGCAGCTATTCGAGGCCGCGGCGCTTGAGGAGCGGCTCGAGGGAGGCGTCGCGGCCGCGGAGCGTGCGGAATGATTCCAACGGATCGCGGCTGTTGCCACGGGAGAGCAGCTCCGAACGGAATCGTTCGCCGTTCTCGCGCAGCAGCCCGCCTTTTTCCGTGAACCAGTCCACCGTTTCCGCGTCCAGCACTTCACTCCAGATGTACGAGTAGTACCCGGCGGCGTAGAAGTCCCCGGCGAAGATGTGCTGGAAGTACCCCGTGCGGTACCGGGGCGGAATGAGGGAGTGCGCCACGCCTGCAGCAGCCAATGCCTTGGCTTCGAAGTCCAGCGCGTCCTGAGGAACGCCGTCGACGTCCAGCACGTGCCAGGCCAGGTCCAAAAGGGCGGCGCCGAGGTATTCCGTCGTGGCGAAGCCTTCGCCCCAAAGCTTGGACTCGTTGAGGCGGTCGATGATGTCCTGGGGAAGCGCTTCGCCAGTCGCGTGATGCCGGGCGTAGTTACCGATAATCTCGGGCCACATGATCCACATCTCGTTGACCTGCGACGGATACTCCACGAAGTCCCGGGGGACCGAGGTGCCGGAAAACCGGGGATACATGACGTTGGAGAAGAGTCCGTGCAAGGCATGGCCGAACTCGTGGAACGTGGTCCGGACCTCGTCCAGGGTAAGCAGGGTGGGTTCTCCGGCCGGCGGTTTGGAGATGTTCAGGTTGTTGATCACCACCGGCTTGTTACCCAGGAGTGCTGATTGTTCGACGAGCGAGTTCATCCAGGCGCCGCCGCGCTTTGAGTCCCGCGCGTAGTAGTCGCCCAGGAAGAGACCAAGCTCGGAGCCGTCTCCGTTTCGCACCTCCCAGACGCGGACATCGGGGTGGTACCCCTCAAGGTCATTCCGCACGTGGAAAGTAATACCGAAGAGGCTCGTGGCTGCGAAGAACACGCCGTCCACGAGTACCCGGTCCAATTCGAAATAGGGCCGAAGGAGTTGTTCGTCCACTTCGTAGCGCTCCCGCCGGACCTTCGAGGAGTAGTACGCCCAGTCCCATGCTTCCAATGGGTGCCCTGCGCTCTCCGCCAGGGCAGCCGCTTCTGCGTCGGCGTTGCGGATGGCGGCCGGAGCAAGTCGGTTGAGCATCGCTTGCACGGCCGCGAAATCGGGGGCGGTCTGGCGGTCCATGACCATTTCGGCGTAGTTGCCGAACCCGAGGAGTGTCGCCTTCTCGGCCCGCAAACGCACCATCGCCTTCACCAGTTCCTGGACGTCCAGGCTGCCGCCGTCGCTTCCCCTCGCAACGGACGCCTCAAACAGGCGACGGCGGAGCTCGCGGTTCTGCAAAGAAGCCAAAGCAGGCTGGTTGCTCGGCTGTATGAGGGTCAGGAGGTATTTTCCCTCGTGCCCGGCAGTGCGTGCGGCCTCCGCAGCACTGGCGATGTCGTCCGCCGGCAGGCCGGCAAGTTCTGTGGCGTCATCCACCACCAGGGCGGCCGCCTTCATGGCTTCCTTGACCCGTTGCCCGTACTCCGTTCCCAATCGGGAGAGTTCCGCGTTGAGGCTCTTGAGTTTTTCCTGGTCAGCCGGGTCGAGCTGGATCCCCGACTGGCGGAATTCCCGAAGGTACTCCTGCACCAGGCGGGTGGCTTCGTCATCAAGTCCTGAAGTGTCTACGGCCGCGAATCGCTCGTACAGTCCGCGGTTGAGATAGACCGCGTCCTGATGGCTCACGAACCGGGGAGACAGCTCGGTTTCGAGTTCGCGGATGGCCTCCGAGGCGTCGGCGGAAACCAATGTGAAGAAGGCCGCTGCTGCCCGCTCCAGCAGGCGGCCGGAGCGTTCCATCGCGACCGCCGTGTTTTCGAAGGATGCGGGCTCCGGGTTGTCGACGATGGACTGGATCTCGGCCAGGTGCTCAACGAGGCCCGCATCCACGGCTTCGGCGAAGTGGCTGTCCTGGATCTTTGCGAAGGGCGGCAAGCCGAAGGGAAGGGTACTCGGCTCCAAGAGAGGGTTCGTCATGAAGCAACCCTTTCATGCAGGGGCCCCGCCCACAACGGTTTTCCCCGTGTTAGCGCGGCCGCCGCGCCGCGTGTTCGCGCGCGAGGCGGGCAAAGTCGTCGTCGGGCGTTCCGGGGACGAAAGTACCGTACTTGCGTTCGACGGCGGTCCGGATCAGGAAATCGGCGATGGCCGGATTCTTGGGCAACAGGGAACCGTGCAAGTAGCTGGCAACCACATTCCGGTGCCTGGCGCCTTCGTGGTTGTCTTTGCTGTTGTTGCCGGCGCCCTTGGACACGGTGCCGAGCGGCTCGACGCCGGCACCCAGGGAGGTCTGTCCGCTGTGGTTTTCGTAACCCATGATTTCACCGAACTCGGGTGAAGTGAGCGTGACGTTTCCGATGAGGCGTTCGTCCGTACCGATGGTCTCGACGTCAAGGATGCCGATACCGGGGATAACAGGTCCGCTCTTCGTCTTGAAGAACTTGCCGAAAAGCTGGTAGAGCCCGCAAATGACCAGCATGGGCGTTCCGTCCTCGGCCATCCCGCGCAGTTGCTCGCCGCGTGACTGGAGATCGTCCTGGATGACTACCTGGCCGCTGTCCTGGCCGCCACCGCCCACAATGAGATCGACATCTTCGGGGAAGTCGTCGCCCACATTGTATTCAAGGAGCTCGGGCGTGTAACCGTGCCAGAGCAGGCGCTGCCGCAAGACGAGCGCATTGCCCCAGTCCCCGTAGATGTTCATGTCACGGGGGTACAGCTGCAGGACCCGGATGGTGCCTTTGCTAGTGTGTGCGGTACCTTCGGCCGGGGTCATGAGACCACCTCTACTGTGGTGATTTTGGAGAGTTCGCGCCGGATGGCCAACATCGCGGTGTACGTGCAGAATACGCGTTTCGGTTTGCCGGCCGAACCCCGGATGAATTCGGCCAAGGCCGCAGTGATGTCGGTGTCCACTGAGCCGAAGCGGACCTCGTCGTACTGGAGGCGCAGTGCCATGTCATAGGCACGGACGCCGGTGACGACCTCGACACCGTCCTCGCGCAGGGAGTCGAATTCAACGTCCCAAAGCCACGACATGTCCCGGCCGTCGGCATAGTTGTCATTGATGGCGATCATGGACGCGTAGCCCTTCGCCGGGAAAGACTTCAGGCCCAGGCGGAAACCGCTCGGGTTCTTCACGAGGACCAACTCAAAAGGCTGGCCGTCCACCGTCAGGCTCTCCCCGCGGCCAAACGCCGGAGCCACTTCGGAGAGCGCCTTGACCAGCTTGGCGGAGTCGCCGGGCCTCCCGCTTGCCCCGGTGATGCTCCTGGCGAGGACCAACGCGGCCGCGGCATTGAAGATGTTGTAGACGCCACGGAGTTTCATGTAGGTGGACACAAGGGTTCCGTCGAACTCGAAGTCGGCGTCGTCGGTACCGACCCGGCGGAGCACGACGTCGGCCGCCGGGGATGCGGGGACCTCACCGCGGGGGCTGGTTTCCGGAGCCGCGGCCCGCATGTCGTCGTCGTTCGGGAAGGTGCTGCGGAGCGATTCGTCCAATCCGAAGTAGAGCACCTCGGGGCCGCTCACGGCTCCGGCAATACGGGCGACCCGGGGATCCTCGCGGTTCAGGACCACGGTCCCGGTGGTTCGCTCGGCGATGCGCTGGAGGAGTAGCGCCGTGGTGTCGATTTCGCCGAAACGGTCCAGTTGGTCGCGCAGGACGTTGAGGAGAAGGCAATAGCGCGGCGGCACCTTGTTCACGAAATGCACGGCGTGTGCCTCGTCGAGTTCCAACACCGCGACGTCGGCGTCCAACCTGCCGCGCCAGTCCACCTCACCCAGGAGAGCGGCCGCAACGCCACGGGTGAAGTTGCTGCCTGTCCGGTTGGTGAAGACCTTCAAGCCCTGGCTCTCCAGGAGCTCCACCACCATTTTTGTGGTGGTCGTCTTGCCGTTGGTTCCGCTCACCACCGCCACACCGTGGGGGAGCGAGGACAGCGTCCTCTGCATGAAGCCGGGGTCGATCTTCTCGACCACGAGGCCGGGCAAAGCCGAACCCCCGCCGCGCAGCCGGGACACAGCACGGACCAGCTTGCCGAGTGGAACGGTGAACGAAAACATGCTCTGTAATATATCCCAGTTGGTGCATAAACCACGTGCCGTAAAGCCGCGATCGGGTTGCAGGCGCAAGCCCGGCAGTGGCAGCGCATTATGATGGTCGAATGACCAATCCCCCTTCCGAGGCGTCATCAAGCGTGGGCGCGGGCCTGCGCATCGGCGTCCTCGCACTACAAGGCGATTTTCGTGAGCACATCCACGCTGTCGAAGCGGCCGGTGCCACCGGCGTCGGCATCCGGCGTCCGGCGGAGCTCGACGACATTGACGGCCTCATCATTCCCGGCGGCGAGTCGACTACCATCGACAAGCTGGCGCGCATCTTCGAACTCGCCGATCCCATCCGCAAGCAGATCGCGTCCGGGCTGCCGGTGTATGGATCCTGCGCCGGCATGATCCTGCTGGCGGACGACATCGCCGATCCCGCCACGGACCTTGCCGGAAATCCGCAGCAGACTTTCGGTGGATTGGACATCACGGTCCGTCGCAATGCCTTCGGCCGGCAGCGCGAGTCCTTCGAAACCGATCTTGACTTCAAGGGCCTCGAGTTCAGCGCAGGCGAGTCCGGCGTCGACCCCGTCCACGCCGTCTTCATCCGCGGACCGTGGGTGGAACGGGTCGGACCCGGCGTCGAAATCCTTGCGCAGGTGGAACCGGGCAAAGCGACCCACACGGACACTTTGCACGGGTTGGCTAGAATTGTTGCAGTGCGCTCAGGTCGGTTGCTGGCCACCTCCTTCCACCCGGAAGTGACTGGGGAGAAGCGTGTGCATGAATTGTTTATTCGAATGATCAGAGGGGAAGTTTAAAGCATGTCAGGCCACTCCAAATGGGCGACGACCAAGCACAAGAAGGCCATCCTCGATAGCCGCCGGGCCAAGTCGTTCGCCAAACTGATCAAGAACATCGAAGTCGCGGCCCGCATGGGCGGACCGGACCTTGCCGGCAACCCGAGCCTCGAACTGGCTGTGACCAAAGCCAAGAAAACCTCGGTCCCCGCCGACAACATCGACCGCGCCATCAAGCGCGGAGCCGGCCTCACCGGCGAAGTGGTCGACTACACGGAGATCATGTACGAGGCCCGCGGCCCGCAGGGTTCCGCCCTCCTGATCGAGTGCCTCACGGACAACAAGAACCGTGCCGCCTCCGAGGTCCGCCTGGCGATTTCCCGCAACGGCGGCACTATCGCCGATCCCGGCTCCGTGAGCTACCTCTTCACCCGCAAGGGCGTGGTCAACCTGCCCAAGAACGGGCTCAGCGAAGACGACATCCTGATGGCAGTGCTCGACGCCGGCGCAGAAGAAGTCAAGGACAACGGCGACAACTGGGAAATCCACTCGGAACCCACCGATCTCCCGGCAATCCGCGAAGCCCTCACGGAGGCCGGCATCGAATACGACACGGACGAAGCTGAATTCGTCCCGTCCATGCAGGTGCCGCTGGACCTTGACGGTGCCAAGAAGTTCATGAAGCTCGTCGACGCCCTCGAAGATCTCGACGACGTCCAGAACGTTTATACCAACGCGGACATGAGCGAGGAAGTCCAGGCTGCGCTCGAAGCCGAGTAGCGCCCGCTTGCCACACAGCTTCACAACAAACAGGGAGGCCCGGACTTGACTCTTCGCGTATTGGGAGTCGATCCGGGCCTCACCCGTTGCGGCTTCGGAGTGGTCGACGTCGAACGGAACCGCCGCGCCACGATGGTGGCTGTCTGCGTCGTGGGAACCTCCCCGGAGCAATCATTGGACCAGCGACTGCTGGTCATAGCCAAGGCCATCGATGAATGGCTGGACCTCTATAAACCCGACGTTCTCGCGGTCGAACGGGTGTTCTCCCAGTTGAACGTCAGTACGGTCATGGGCGTTGCCCAGGCATCCGGCGTCGTCATCGCGGCCGCCGCGCGGCGGGGCATCCCGGTGGCGCTCCACACGCCGTCGGAGGTCAAAGCCGCCGTGACGGGAAGCGGCACCTCCAACAAGGAAGCGGTGACGAAACTCATCACCAAGATCCTTCGTCTTGACGCTCCGCCCCGCCCGGCCGACGCCGCGGACGCGTTGGCCCTCGCTGTCACCCACGCGTGGCGGGCCGGCAGCGGTGCCGCAGTTGCCACCACCGGACCGGGGAGCAGCGCATTGACGCCCGCCCAGCGAGCCTGGGCTGAAGCCGAAGCGAAAGCGCGCCGCGCCCGGTAATTGTCGGTGGCCCTTGCTAGGGTATTCGTAGATATGTTCGGATAGCCCGCGGCGCAGCATGCGCGGGGCAGTACTTCAGGAGCCGGGTCTTGATCAGTTTTCTCCGCGGAACCGTGGCACACGTCAGTCTCTCCACGGCCGTCATCGATCTCAACGGCGCCGGTATGAGCGTCTACGCCACGCCCCAAACCCTCAGCCACCTGCACGTCGGCGAGGAAGCGAAGCTGTTCACTTCGTTGATCGTCCGGGAGGACTCCCTGACGCTCTTTGGTTTCTCGAACGACGACGAACGCGAAGTTTTCGATGTCCTGCTCAGTGTGAGCGGGGTGGGGCCGCGCCTGGCCCTTGCAGTCCTGGCCGTCCACGAGCCCGAGGCGATCCGGGTGGCCGCGCATTCCGGCGATGCCAAGTCATTCACCAAGGTCCCCGGTATCGGCCCGAAAGTGGCCGGCAGGATCGTCCTGGAACTGGCGGGCAAACTCGTTCCCCACGGCACCGCGCCCGGGGCCGCCCCCGCCGTCGCGGCCGAGTCTGTCTGGAAGCCGCAGGTGGTCGCCGCAATGACGAGCCTGGGCTGGTCGGAGAAGGACGCTGCCGGCAGCATCGACAAGGCAATGGCCGATTCCCCGGAACTTGCCGACGCCGGCAACGTCGCCCAGATCCTGCGCGCAACCCTTCGCTGGCTCGGGCAGGACGGCGCCCGCGCCGGAAACCGGGTAGGCAGCCGTGGCTGAGCAGTCCCTCGTTACCGGGGGAGAGGAACCCGAAGAGCGCATCATCGAAGCCGCACTTCGCCCGAAGAACCTCCACGACTTCGTAGGCCAGCACCGTGTCCGAAAGCAACTCTCGCTCGTGCTGGAAGCCTCGAGGATGCGCGGCCGCAGCGCGGACCACGTCCTGCTTTCGGGCCCTCCTGGGCTCGGCAAGACCACTCTCTCCATGATCATCGCCGCCGAGATGAACGCACCCTTGCGCATCAGCAGCGGGCCGGCCATCCAGCACGCCGGAGACCTTGCGGCCATCCTCTCCTCGCTTTCTGAAGGCGAAGTGCTCTTCCTCGACGAAATCCACCGGATGTCCCGGCCCGCAGAGGAAATGCTGTACATGGCCATGGAAGACTTCCGGGTGGACATCGTGGTGGGCAAGGGCGCAGGCGCCACTGCCATTCCGCTTGAGCTGCCGCCTTTCACCCTCGTGGGCGCCACCACGCGGGCCGGCCTGCTGCCTGGACCGCTGCGTGACCGCTTTGGTTTTACCGGGCACCTGGAGTTCTACTCAGTGGCGGAGCTGGAACTCGTACTGCGCCGCTCGGCCGGACTGCTTGACCTGAAAGTCAACTCGGCCGGCTTCAGCGAGATTGCGGGCCGTTCCCGCGGAACCCCGCGTATCGCCAACCGGCTGCTTCGCCGTGTCCGGGACTGGGCTTTGGTTCACGGCATCGAACAAATCGATGCCCGTGCCGCCTCCGCTGCGTTGGACATGTACGAGGTGGACCAGCGTGGCTTGGATCGCCTGGACCGTGCTGTGCTGGAAGCCCTGATCCTCAAGTTCAACGGCGGTCCCGTAGGGCTCTCCACCCTCGCTATCGCCGTGGGGGAGGAACCGGAGACCGTCGAAACGGTCGCTGAGCCGTACCTGGTGCGCGAAGGCCTCTTGGGACGGACGCCGCGCGGCAGGATTGCCATGGCGTCAGCCTGGACGCACCTCGGATACGCCGTGCCGCCAGGAGTGTTCGGGCAGGACCCGCTGGCGTTGTTCGAGGATAGCGAAAACGGGGCGGAAAGCATCGACACCGGCCGTTAGCACGATCCATTCAGCTTAACCCTCTAGACTGGTATGACACTCGGCACGTTCGAGTCCTTGGTTCTGTGCCCGCCCGTCGGAGCATTGTGCGGCCAAGTGGGCGAAAGCTCCACGGCCGCCGGATCCACCGGGCAGACATGGCCGTGAAACCAAAAACGTAAGTAAAGAACGGAACTTCCCTGTGGATCCAATGACAATCCTGCTGTTCGCCATGCTCGGCGTCTTCATCTTCATGATGTTCCGCCGCAACAAGAAGACGCAGCAACAGCAGGCCAAGCTGCAGTCCCAGTTTGCCCCCGGCGTTGACGTCATGACCAGTTTCGGACTGTTCGGCCGAATCGTCTCAATGGACGACGCCGAGAACAAGGTTGTCCTGGAACTGTCCCCGGGCAACCTCGCCACGGTGCACCGCCAGGCCGTCACCAAGATCGTTGAGCCCGCCGAGGAGGCCGCAGTTGACGTTCCGGACGACGCGTCGTCGCTGACGGCCGCGGATGCCGATGCATCTGCATCCGCGGAGACCCCGGACGAGACCCTCAAGCGCCTCAACGACGAGGGCAAGAAGGACAACTAGCCCGTACCCGCTCTACAAGCGGGAATAGTTCTACGGCAATGAATCGCCGCCGGCCTGCGCTCACCCGTGCACGTCGGCGGCTGTTCCGTCATCAACAGGAAGATCGAACATGGCACGAACCGGCCACAAAAATGCAGCCCGCAGGGTGCTGATCTGGCTTGTCGCAATATTCGCTGTACTGACAGCAGTCCTCGGTGGCGGCGTCATCACTGGTCACGCCAGCTGGGCCCCAAAGCTCGCGCTTGACCTCGAGGGCGGCACGCAAATGATTCTCGCGCCCAAGGTCGAAGGATCAACCGGCATCAACGAAGAACAGTTGAACCAGGCCGTCGCGATTATCCGCCAACGCGTTGACAGCTCCGGTGTCGCCGAAGCGGAAATCACCACGCAGTCCGGCCGTAACGTCGTGGTAAGCCTTCCCGGTACGCCAAGTTCGGAAACCCGTGCCCTGATCCAGGCATCTGCCGACATGAACTTCCGCCCAGTGATCACCACCGGTGACCCTGCGGCCGTTCCGGTCGCATCCCGCACGCCGGACGCGAGCCTGCCCAAGCCCACCGCTGCGCCGACCAACGCCAGCGACAGCAACTGGGTCACAGCCGACGTCTACAAGGCCTTCGAAGCCTTGGACTGCGTCAACCCGGCCCAGGATAAGCAGCCGCGGTCGGATCCCGCCAAGCCGCTGGTGACCTGCGAGCCGGCAACGGCCAAGACTCCTGCCGTCAAGTACATCCTTGGCCCGGTCGAAGTGAAGGGCCAGGACATCGTGTCGTCCTCCTTCGATCCCGTCCAGGGCGCGCAGGGCTCGGTCACCAATGCGTGGGGCGTGACCATCACGTTCGATGCCAACGCCACCAAGACCTTCAAGGACGTTACGCAGAGGCTCAACCAGTTCTACGTGGCATCGCAGGCGCAGGGCGGCAACGACCCCAAGGCCCAGTTCGCCATCGTCCTGGATGACCAGGTTATTTCCGCGCCGCGTGCCCTCGCAGTCATTACCGATGGCAAGCCGCAGATCACGGGTAACTTCACGCAGGCCTCGGCACAGGCGTTGTCGGACCAGCTTCGCTACGGCGCTTTGCCCATCAGCTTCGATATTCAGTCCGAGGAACAGATTTCCGCCACCCTCGGTGGCGAGCAGCTTCGTCTTGGCCTGATGGCCGGTGTGATCGGGCTCCTGCTCGTGGTGGTCTATTCGCTCTTCCAGTACCGGGCCTTGGGCTTTGTCACCATCCTCTCGCTCGTTGTGGCTGGTGGACTGACATACCTAGCCATCGCGATCCTTGGCTGGACTGAAAACTACCGGCTGTCCCTTGCCGGTGTGGCAGGTCTTATCGTGGCCATTGGCCAGACAGCCGACTCCTTCATCGTGTACTTCGAACGCATCCGTGACGAACTTCGTGAGGGCAAGGGCCTCGTGTCCGCCGTCGCTAACGGTTGGAAGCGCGCCAAGCGCACGGTCCTCGCGTCCAAGGCCGTCAACCTGCTCGCGGCCTTGGTGCTGTACTTCGTCGCTGTTGGAAACGTCCGCGGCTTCGCCTTCACCCTTGGCCTCACCGCGCTGGCAGACCTCCTGGTCGTGTTCATGTTCACGCACCCCACGCTCCAAGTGCTGGCCCGGACCAAGTTCTTCGGCGAGGGGCACCGCTTCTCCGGCCTCGACCCTGAGCGACTGGGCGCCGTGCCGCTGTACCGCGGTGCCGGCCGGCTCCGCACGCCAACGGAGAAGCCCGCCGTCGTGCGCGCCCGCAACACCGGTGCTGCCGCTGAAGCCGAGCGCCGCATGACCATCGCCGAACGCCGGCTTGCCGAGAAGCAGGCCCAGTTGACTGGTTCTTCCAACGGCACCAAGGAGGAGAAGTAATGACCACGAGCTTCGCAAAGTTCGGCAACGAGCTCTACACGGGCAAGCGTTCTTACAACTTCGTTTCCAGCAAGAAGATCTGGTTCATCATCGCCGCAGTAGCGGTGGCGATCTCCATCCTCCTGCCGGTGGTCAAGGGCGGGTACAACCTCGGAATCGACTTCCGGGGCGGCTCCGAGTTCACGGTGTCCAACGTGAAGACCACCGAATCCGCCCCGGGCGAGAAGGCAGTCCACGACGTCGTTGCTGGTGCCGTTCCGCGCGTCGCCAACGTCGCTGGCAGCACTATGCGCATCCAGACCGACAAACTCAGCGATGACCAGACCATCAAGATCAAGACGGATCTCGCGAAGGCCTACGGCGTGACCGAAAACCAGGTCACCTCGACCTTCATCGGCCCCACCTGGGGGCAGGATGTCACCAAGCAGGCCCTGATCGGCCTCGCGGTGTTCGTTGGGCTGGCCGCTCTTTTGATGGCGTTGTACTTCCGCACCTGGAAGATGTCGGTTTCTGCCCTTGCCGGCATGCTGGTCACGATGTTCACTACGGCCGGTGTCTACTCCTTGAGCGATTTCGAGGTGACACCGTCGGCCATCATCGGCTTCCTGACGGTCCTCAGCTACTCCCTGTACGACACCGTGGTGGTTTTCGACAAGATCCGTGAAAACACCTCGGACATCGCGACCTCCAGCCGGCGCACTTTCGCCGAAGAGGTCAACCTTGCCGTCAACCAAACCCTGGTGCGCTCCATCAACACCATGATGGTGGCAGTATTGCCGGTCGCCGCGATTCTGTTCATCGGCGCCGGATTGTTGGGCGCCGGCACGCTCCGCGACCTGTCCCTCGCCCTGTTCGTCGGCATCCTGATCGGTACGGCGGCGACGATCTTCATCGCGGCTCCGCTCTACGCGTGGCTGCGCCAGAGCGAACCCGAGCTGCAGAAGCAGGCCAAGAAGGTGGCGACCCGGCGCGCGGCAGCCGTCAGCGCGAACTCGGAAGCAGCGGCCGTTTAGCCTCGTTTCCCCTTGAAGGGCCGGTCACCGCCGAAAAGTGGTGACCGGCCCTTTTGCGTTCCCGGCTCCGTCATCTGGGTACCGGTTCTTGGAGAGCTCACCAGCGGGAATAGACTGGGAGAATTAAGTCAGTCGTGAGAGGTGCTTTTGTGGAGGAACGTACGACGTCGGCGCCGCCGGCGGGCGGAGAGGACGGCCTGAGCCGCGTGCCCGGCACCGCAACTGCAGCTACGGGAAGCACCGTGGACGGTGTGCCCGTGGACTCCCCGGGCGTGCGCCCGACGTTCCCTGGACGACGCGAGCGGACGCGCTCCAGGCTGGCGAAGTTGACGGGACGGGGCACGAGCACCTATTCGCCCATCCTCGAACCGCTCCTGCGGACCGTCAGGGCCAACAACCCCAAAGAAGACCTCGATCTCATCCAGCGGGCCTTTACCGTGGCAGAGCGCAGCCACCAGGGCCAGAAGCGGAAGAGCGGCGATCCGTACATCACCCACCCCGTTGCGGTGGCCACGATCCTGGCCGAGCTGGGCCTCACAGGCACAACCCTTGCTGCTGCACTCCTGCACGACACCGTCGAGGACACTCCCTACACCCTCGCTGACCTGACGCGTGATTTCGGCCCCGAGGTCGCAATGCTCGTGGACGGCGTCACCAAGCTGGACAAAGTCCAATTCGGTGAGGCCGCACAGTCCGAGACCGTCCGCAAGATGGTCGTGGCCATGGCCAAGGACATCCGGGTACTGATGATCAAGCTGGCGGACCGGCTGCACAACGCCCGTACGTGGCGCTTTGTTTCCGCTGAATCTTCCGCCCGCAAAGCGCGCGAAACACTTGAGATCTTTGCACCGCTGGCCCACCGCCTTGGCATGAACACCATCAAATGGGAACTTGAGGATCTTTCCTTCGCCGCCTTGTACCCGAAGGTGTATGAAGAAATCGTCCGGATGGTGGGGGACCGCACTCCAGAGCGCGAGAAGAGCCTGAGCGTCATCCGCAACCAGATTGCCGAAGACCTGCGCGTCGCCCGCATCAAGGCCACCATCACGGGCCGCCCCAAGCATTACTACTCGATCTACCAAAAGATGATTGTCCGGGACAAGGACTTCGACGACATCAACGACCTCATGGGCGTGCGTGTCCTCGTGGATTCCGTCCGTGACTGTTACGCGGCTCTTGGCACCTTGCATTCGCGCTGGAACCCCCTTCCGGGACGGTTCAAGGACTACATCGCCATGCCGAAGTTCAACATGTACCAGTCCTTGCACACCACCGTGATCGGGCCCGGGGGCAAGCCCGTTGAGATCCAGATCCGTACCCACGAAATGCATCGCCGTGCCGAGTATGGCGTGGCGGCACACTGGAAGTACAAGGACCAGCCCAACCGGACCGCCGTAGGTCCGGGGAGCCCCAAGGACGGCGACATGGGCTGGTTGCGTTCCCTGGTCGACTGGCAGCAGGAAACATCGGATCCGGGCGAATTCCTGGACTCGCTGCGTTTTGAAATCAATGCCCGGGAAGTGTTCGTCTTCACCCCCAAGGGCGAGGTCATGGCCCTTCCCGCAGGATCGACACCGGTGGACTTCGCCTACGCGGTGCACACCGAAGTGGGTCACCGGACCATCGGTGCGCGCGTCAACGGCAAGCTGGTTCCGCTCAACAGCGAACTCAATCACGGCGACTGGGTGGAGATCTTCACCTCCAAGGCCGAGGGCGCAGGACCGAGCCAGGACTGGCAGCATTTCGTCAAAAGCGCCCGGGCGCGCAACAAGATCCGGCAGTGGTTCAGCAAGGAACGCCGCGAAGAGGCCATCGAGCGGGGCAAGGACCAGCTGACCCGCGCCATGCGTAAGCAGAACCTGCCCCTGCAACGGCTCATGACACATGACGCCTTGTCCACGGTGGCCGAGGAATTCCACTACGTCGACATTTCCGGCCTGTATGCCGGCGTCGGAGACGGGCACACTTCGGCGCAGTCCGTCATGGAAAAGCTCATGGAGCACCTCGGTGGGCATGAGACGCCCGATGAGGACCTCGACGAAGTCAGCATTCCCTCGCAACTCCAGAAGACCCGGTACTCGGACTCCGGCGTCATTGTCCGCGGCGTGGGAGATGTCTGGGTGAAGCTGGCCCGGTGCTGCACGCCTGTACCGCCTGATCCGATCCTCGGGTTCGTGACCCGCGGCTCGGGGGTGTCGGTACACCGCACGGACTGTACGAATGTCTCGGACCTCCGTGACCAGCCCGATCGCATCGTCGAGGTTGAATGGGCTCCGACCCAATCCAGCGTCTTCCTGGTGGAGATCCAGGTGGAAGCCTTGGACCGGAAGTCGTTGCTTTCGGATGTCACCCGCGTGCTTTCGGAAAACCACGTCAACATCCTGGCTGCTTCCGTGCACACCTCCAGCGACCGGGTAGCCATCTCCCGCTTCGCGTTCGAAATGGGCGATCCTAAGTACCTTCACCACGTGCTCAGTGCCGTGCGCAGGATCGACGGGGTCTTTGACGTCTACCGGACCACGGGCAACCGCAGGAGAAGCTGAACCTAGCAACTCAGGCGGCTACCTCAGGCGGCAAGACGTCGGAAGGCGGCGGGTCAGCGGTCCGAGCCAACGCGGCAATCTTGCGCAGTGCAGCTTTCTTGTGGGGCACCCTCGTGGACGCCTCCACCGCGAGGGTCAAGAGCCGCAGCCGGACGCCCAATTCATCCCGGGACAGCAGCATCCGCAGTGCGGGCAAGGCCCTGCTGGCTTCTACGTGTAGGGCCACATCCACGGCCGTCCGCAGGGGACTGGTCACGAGCAGCCCGCCGATGCTGACCACGTCCAGTTGGCCTAAACGGACTTCGTGCAAGATACAGCCGCGGGCCGAACGCAAGCTCGATATACGGTGTTTGGCGTCCACGAGAAGCGAAAGCCTCTCTGGGGCATCCGCGCAACCGTAAATCCAGGCCGCCGTCATGCGCCCCGCGATGACCTTCCTGCGAATGCGATCCGGAACCACCAGGGCGGCCGCGCGGGCTCGGAGCCGAGGCGTGACATCCAGCCCCGAGGGAGTGAAACTCTTCTCGTAGAGTGGTGTGAGCACGCCGTCCGTAGCCATTGATTGAAGCTCGGCCCACGTGAACTGCGGGCTGGGCGCGTACAGCTCTTGGGCAGGGAAGTCCTGTTGCTGCGGAGGCGGTAATCTCGGGGCCATTCAGCAATCATCGCGTGGCTGCCGCAACGGGAACAGGCCCCGTGTCGGTTATGTGGATAACCGGCACGGGGCCTGTTGGTTCAAGCTCTACTACTACTACAACTACTACAACTACTACTACGCGAGATCGCTTGCCGAACGCTGGATCTGGTCAAGCCAGGCCTCTCGTGCTTCAAGGGCCTCACGGGCGTTCTTGATGCGGCGCTGGTCTCCGGCCTTTTCGGCCTTTTCCAGGTCTTCCCTCAGGCCGGCGATAGCCGCTTCCAGCTGCGACAAGGCGCTGTTGGTGCGGGCCTTCGTCTCCGGGTTGCTCCGGCGCCATTTGTCCTCTTCGGCGTCGCGGACGGCGTCCTCAACCTTGCGAAGGCCGGCTTCGATCCTGCCCATGTCGGCGCGGGGGACCTTGCCGGCTTCTTCCCAGCGGTCGCGGATGGACTGCAGGGCCTTCTTGGCAGCATTGAGGTCCGTGATCGGCAGCAGGGCCTGTGCCTCGACAACGAGCTCTTCCTTGACGGCAAGGTTTGCCGTGTACTGCTGGTCGATCTCGTCGTTGGCAGCCTGGCGGTTGCTGAAGAATACGTCCTGCGCGGCACGGAAACGGAGCCAGAGGGCGTCGTCATCCTTGCGGCTGGCGCGAGGCGTAGCCTTCCACTGGTCCATGAGACGGCGGTATTCGCCGGCGGCGAATCCCCAATCCGTGGAACTGGAGAGGGCTTCGGCCTCGACGATCAGCTGTTCCTTGGCGACCTTGGCCGCCGAGTTGGTGCTGTCCAATTGGGAGAAGTACGCACGGCGGTGGCGGTCAAAGACGGTACGGGCCGAGCGGAACCGCTTCCACAGCGCGTCCTCGTTGCTTCGTCCAAGCCGGATGCCGTTCTTCTGGGCTGTCTTCCAGCTCTCGAAGAGTTCGTTCATGCGGGCGCTGGACGTCTTCCACTGGACCTGGGACGGATCCTGGGATGCGATGGATTCGGCTTCGGCGACGATCGCCTCGCGTGCCGCGAGCTCCGCGGATCGTGCGGCGTCGTGTGCAGCTTTCTCGGACTTCTCCAACTCGGAAATCTGTCCAGCCAAGGCATCGAGTCGAGCCTCGGCAGTGCGGATGTCGCCCACCATGTTTCGCTCTGCCAGCTGCTCACGCAGGTGCTCGACCGTCTTCTGCATGTCCGTGGCCGGGGCCTTGGACTCCACGCGGTGTTCCATCAAAACGATCTGCGCAACAACGTCGTCGTACTTCCGGGCGAAGTATGCCAGCGCCTCGTCGGTGCTCACTCCCGGGTACTGTCCCACCGGCTGCTCTTCGCCGTCGATGGTCAGGAAGACGTGGCCGTCACCCTCGGCGCGCCCCCACTTGGCGGCTTCCGCCAGGGACACAGCCGTAGGCTGGGCTGCCGGCGCGGCCGGAATAACACTGGCGGCTGCCTTGGGGCGGGCAGCAAATGCTGCGGGGGAAGGCGCATGCGAGGGGGCCGGACGTGGCGCCGGAGAGGCAGGCTTGGGCGCGGGTTCTGCCGCGTCGGCCACCGGGGCAACCGGCGCAACGCCGGCCTGCTCAGCTACGGGAGCCTGGGTTTCTTCGTCGTTGGCCACTACTGCAGTTTCGTCGGATTTCTGACTGTCTGTCACCGCTAAAAGTCTTTCGCTTGGAGGGATTACTAAGGTAATGCGCCGTGGACCATGGTCCGGGCTAGTTACTTCAGAGAAAACGAGTCTATCGTGACAGCTGCCACAGGGGTGCCGTCGGTGGCGCTGCTCCCCGGATTAATACCGGCTTGGGCGATCTTCGTCACCACGTCCATGCCGCTCGTCACCTTGCCGACCACCGTGTACCCGCCGGCGGAGTCCGGGGGAATGACGGTGTCCTTGTACACAATGAAGAACTGGTGCCCGTTGCCATAGGCGTTGTTGCCGGTCCTGGCGACGGCGATGGTTCCGGCCGGGTAGGTGTTGTTCGCCGGGGTGTTCTCAAGTGGTCCCCAGTGGAAGTTGGGGTCGTCTGTGGTGTCCGTCCCCTTGGCTCCGCACTGCAGCACCGAGAAATTGTCGGCGGTAGTCAATCGAGGGCACTTGAGGCCGCTGTAATAACTCGCGTCAGTGAGGGATTTGAACACTGCTGCGGCCTGGGGAGCTGTTGTGCCATCCAGTTCGACGCCGACTGTCCCTCCATTGAGGCTGAGCTGGCCAGTGAAAGTCTTACCTGCGGCCGTGTCCGCTTTGGGAATGCCGGCGCTATTCGAGCCCGTCGCCGCGGCCGAAGCGGAGGGGTTGGCAGAGGCGGACGGCGAACTCAGCCCGGCTTGGGCCGCTGCGAACTCCGATTCGCTCGGATTCGAGTTGAACACCGTGAGTTGGAGCACGACGGCGGCAATCAGGGCGGCGGCACCCACGCTGACCGCGATCACATTGTCCCGGCGGCGGCGCTTGCCCTGTGCACGCCGAAGCTCGCGCTTGGCTTCCATCTGCCTGATGCGCCGTTTGGCTTCACGGTTGTCCCGCGGCCTTGTAGACAATGGTCCTCCTGGTTGTCTGGACAAGCTTCCCTCGCAAGCAAGCCGAACCCGGGCGCCCGCATTAGATGTGCAGGCGCCGAAAGCATAAACTGGCTGCCGCACATAGTTTATGCATGACTGGCTGGACGCCAGCCCATCCTGAGCCGAATCGGCCCGTGGTTCGTGGCGCTGGGTCCGGCCCGCGCAATCATTGAGGAGAAATTTCCACCATGGCCCGTACCGCCTCCCTGTCCGGATTCCCCGAGTGGCTTCCCCAGGAACGGTTGGTGGAACTGCATGTGCTGGACACGTTGCGCAAGACGTTTGAACTCCACGGCTTCTCTTCCATCGAGACGCGCGCTGTCGAAACCGTCGGCCAGCTTCTCCGCAAGGGCGAGATAGACAAAGAGGTATACGGACTGAGCCGGCTGCAGGAAGACGAGGACGGCGGCGAAGGCGGAAAGTCGGACAAGGCAGATCCCAACGCCTTGGCGCTCCACTTCGACCTCACGGTGCCGTTTGCCCGCTATGTCGTCGAGAACGCCGGCTACCTGGCGTTCCCGTTCCGCCGCTACCAGATCCAGAAGGTGTGGCGGGGGGAGCGGCCCCAGGAGGGCCGCGCCCGCGAGTTCACGCAGGCGGACATCGACGTCGTGGGCGACGGCGAGCTGCCTTTCCGCTACGACGTCGAGATCGCCCTCGTCATCGCGGAAGCGTTGAGCGCCCTTCCCATTCCGGACTTCCGCCTGCGCATCAACAACCGCAAGTTGGCCGAGGGCTTCTACCGCGGTATCGGCCTCACCGACACTGCCGGCGTGCTTCGAAGCATCGACAAGCTCGAAAAGATCGGCGAAGCGAAAGTTGCCGAATTGCTCAGGAGCGAGCTTGGCGCCACGGATGAGCAGGCAGCGCTTGCTTTGAAGCTTGCCAGCATCCGCACCGAGGACACGTCCTTCGTGGCGCAGGTGCGTGCGCTTGGCGTATCGGACGAGCTTCTTGAAGAGGGCCTCAGCGAGCTGGAACAAGTCATCGAGGCTGCCGTGCAGCGCGCCCCCGGCAAAGTTGTTGCCGACCTCAGCATCGCCCGCGGCCTCGACTACTACACCGGTACGGTCGTCGAAACCGTCCTGGTGGGACACGAGCAACTCGGTTCCATTTGCTCCGGCGGCCGCTACGACGCCCTCGCCAGCAAGGGCAACCGCAAGTTCCCCGGCGTCGGGCTGTCGATCGGCGTGACCCGCCTGGTCTCCCGCATCCTGAGCCAGGAATTCGCGACGGCGTCGCGCTCGGTTCCCACGGCAGTCCTGGTGGCGCTGAACAACGACGACAGCTGGTCTGCGGCCCAGGATGTGGCGGCCCAGCTGCGTGGACGGGGGATCGCCACCGAAGTTGCGGCGAAGGCCGAGAAGTTCGGCAAGCAGATCAAATTCGCCGACCGACGCGGCATTCCTTTCGTCTGGTTCACGGACGACGACGGCAAGCACCAAGTGAAGGACATCCGCACCGGGGAGCAAGTCGACGCGGATCCGGCCAACTGGGAGCCGTCACCCGAGGATCTCCACGTCCGCATCACCACGCGATAGCCACGAACCGGCGCCTCAAGGCAAAACCCCGCGGGCCCGGGCGGGAGCGGGCCGCGCCCGGTGGGGCCACGCTTCGTTCATACGGGTAAACTCGAACGGGATCGTTTTGTCATGGTCCTGAAAATCATGTTGAAAGGAATGCTGTGCTGCGCACACATGACCTCGGATCCCTGCGTTCCGAGCACATTGGACAGACCGTCACCCTGGCTGGCTGGGTAGGCCGCCGCCGAGATCACGGTGGCGTGGCCTTCGTCGATCTGCGTGACGCGTCCGGTGTCGCCCAGGTGGTTGTCCGCGAGGAAGAGGTCTTCCACGGCCTGCGCAATGAATACGTGCTGCAGATCGTGGGCACCGTCAGCAAGCGTCCCGAGGGCAACGAGAACCCGCACCTCGCCACCGGCGAGATCGAGGTCATTGCCGAGAAAGTGGTGATCCTCAACACTTCGGATCCCCTTCCGTTCCAGATCGACGAGCACGTGGAGGTCGGTGAAGAAGCGCGACTCAAGCACCGTTACCTTGACCTGCGCCGCCCCGGCCCCGCCCGGAACCTGCGCCTGCGTTCCGAAGCGAACCGCGTGGCCCGCGAGCTGCTTCACCAGCAGGGTTACGTTGAGATCGAGACTCCCACGCTGACGCGCTCGACGCCGGAAGGCGCCCGCGACTTCGTGGTTCCGGCGCGTCTGGCACCGGGTTCCTGGTATGCGCTTCCGCAGTCCCCGCAGCTTTTCAAGCAGCTGCTCCAGGTTGGCGGTTTCGAAAAGTACTACCAGATCGCCCGTTGCTACCGCGACGAAGACTTCCGTGCGGACCGCCAGCCGGAATTCACCCAGCTCGACATCGAAGCCAGCTTCGTTGACCAGGACGACATCATTGAGCTCGGCGAAGGCATCGTCAAGGCACTATGGCAGCTGATCGACGTCGAGATCCCGACGCCGATCCGCCGCATGACGTACCACGAGGCGATGGCCAAGTACGGCTCCGACAAGCCGGACCTGCGCTTCGGCCTGGAGCTCACTGAATTGACGGAGTTCTTCAAGGACACGAACTTCGGCGTCTTCAAGGCGCCCTACGTTGGCGCCGTCGTCATGCCAGGCGGAGCCTCGCAGGCCCGCCGCGCGCTGGACGCCTGGCAGGAATGGGCCAAGCAGCGTGGCGCCAAGGGTCTCGCCTACGTGTTGTTCAAGGAAGACGGCGAGCTCACGGGCCCCGTTGCCAAGAACCTCACGGACGCCGAGCGTGCCGGCCTGGCTGACGCCGTCGGCGCAAAGCCCGGCGACTGCATCTTCTTCGCCGCCGGCGAGAAGTCACCATCCCGCGCCTTGCTGGGTGCTGCCCGCGTCGAGATCGGCCACCGCACCGGCCTGATCGATCCCAAGGACTGGGCTTTCGTCTGGATCGTGGACGCCCCGATGTTCGAACCGGCTGCCGCAGCCGTCGCTTCCGGCGACGTCGCGGTAGGTGGCGGACAGTGGACGGCCCTGCACCACGCCTTCACCTCCCCGAAGCCCGAGTTCCTGGACTCCTTTGACAAGGACCCGGAAGCGGCCCTGTCGTACGCCTACGACATCGTGTGCAACGGCAACGAAATCGGCGGCGGATCCATCCGTATCCACGAGGCCGATGTCCAGGAGCGCGTTTTCGAGCTCATGGGCCTGGACAAGGAAGACGCGCAGACCAAGTTCGGCTTCCTGCTCGAGGGATTCAAGTACGGCGCACCTCCGCACGGCGGCATGGCCTTCGGGTGGGACCGGGTCGTGGCCCTTCTGGCCGGCGTGGACTCGATCCGCGACGTCATCGCTTTCCCGAAGTCCGGCGGCGGCTACGACCCCCTGACCGCTGCTCCTGCGCCCATCACGGCGCAGCAGCGCAAGGAAGCCGGAGTCGACTTCAAGCCTGAAGCCAAGCCGCAGGCAGCGGCAGCGAAGCCGGAGTAGCTGGAACCGTAGAAGTAGCCCGAAGGCCCTCGCACATTGCGGGGGCCTTCGGCGTAGCATGACGTCGACTGAATTCGAGGAGGACGCGTGACACAGGAAATGGGCCTTGAATCGATCGAGGAGCTCATGGACCGGGCATGGCCCGCCCCGGACCGTGAGGACACCGGGGGATGGGTCATGCGGGCCGCCGGAGGCGTGACACAGCGGGCAAACTCGGTCTGGCCCAGGGAGCAGGCCAGCGACCACGAGTCGGCAGTACGGGCCGCCACGCAGTGGTACCGCTCCCGGCGCCTGCCGCTGATCTTCCAGATTTTCGACGATGAGCGAAGCGCGGGCCTCAACAGTGTGCTCGATGCGCAGCGATTCACCCGGCAGTCGGAGACCCTCATCATGGTCCGTCCGGGCGGCGCCCTTCCAGCTACCCTGCCCGGTGGCCCGGCAACCGGCGTCGAGATCTCGGAGGAGCCTTCCGAAGAGTGGCTCCGGCTGTGGTGGTCCGTTGACGGCCGCGGGGGAGACGCCGAGCTGGACATCGCCCGGAGGATTCTGGTGTCTTGCCCTTCCGTCTACGCTCTCGCGAAGGACGACGACGGCGTCCCGGCCGCCGTCGGGCGCCTCGCCCTGGTGGGCGGCAAGGGAGGCATCTACTGCATGGCAACTGCGGCCAAGCACCGCCGCCGTGGCTACGGGCGGCAGGTGCTTGAAGCGCTTCTGGAAGCGGGCGCCCACCGAGGCGTGTCCGAGTTCTGGCTACTGGTAACGGCCTCGAATACCGGCGCCCGGACCCTGTACGACGGCGCGGGGTTCGCAGAGCACGGCAGGTACCTCTACCGGCAGGCCCGGCCGCAGCGGGCGTTGTCGGGCTGTTAGCTGGCCCGGCGCCCCTCCTACAACGGATCCGTGACGTCGATCCGCACGGCGCAGGCATCCGCCGCAGCCCTGCGAAGTACGGTTGCGTTGGGGTCGGCAACCGCCAGGAACACGAGCTTCGCCCGGGACGAATATTCCTTCAACGCCTTTTCTTCGAGGACCGCCGCGGAGAGTGCGGTGTCTCCGCCCAGAACGAGATATTCAATACTGTCTCCGGCGAACACAGCGGCGGCATAACCGGCCACCGCTTCCGTCAGTGCGTTGGCCTGGTTCTCACGACGACGGGCAAAGCGCTGCTGCGAGGATCCACCTGCAGCCGAGCGGGATTGAACGTAACGTGAACCCGATTTGGAGGCGGACACTTTGCCGCCGCTCACCACCCCCACCGCGTAGCCGCCCCGGCGCACCAGGATGATTCCGAGCCGCCGTTCCTGCGAAGCAAGCGACGCCAGGCGCTCAACCGCGGTTGCGCCCCTGCCGGGCCGTCCATCGACAGGCCAGGGGGCCCTTAATAGCGCGGTAGCGCCATCGGCCGCCCGCAGGAGCGTGCCGCCGTCGTCGGGCTCTTCCTGAACGGCGCCATGGCTCGCGGCGAAGCGCTCCACCCAGCCGGTCAACCGCGGACCGGGGATGAAAGCGGTGCGCACCGCCCCTGGCGGCGGCTTTTCGTTGGGGCCGGACGGCCGGGTCTCCACGTTGATGTCTCCTTCGCTGGAATCATGAGTAGCCTATCCATGTGGAAGATCTCTTTGGTGCCGACGCGGACAATGACGACGACGCCGGCAGCCAGGCGGATTCGGACCGTTCCAGCGATGGACGCGCAGGCACAGGGCGTCCGGCGTCGCCGCGGAGCCCTTTGGCTGTCCGTATGAGGCCCCGGACCCTCGACGACGTTGTGGGCCAGCAGCATTTGCTGGGCCAGGGGTCTCCGTTGCGGCAGCTTGCCGCAGGGGCCAACGCCGCCGGTCCTGCCGGCCCGAGTTCGGTCATCTTGTGGGGACCCCCGGGTACGGGCAAGACGACGCTGGCACACGTCATTGCCCGCGGACCCGGCCGGAAGTTCGTCGAATTGTCCGCCATTACCGCGGGCGTCAAGGATGTCCGCCTGGTCATGGAAAATGCCTTGACTGCCCGGGATCTCTATCGGACCACCACGGTGCTGTTCCTGGATGAGATCCACCGCTTCAACAAAGCCCAGCAGGACGCCCTGCTTCCCGGGGTCGAGAACCGCTGGGTGGTCCTGGTTGCAGCTACCACCGAGAACCCTTCGTTCTCGGTGGTCTCGCCGCTGCTTTCCAGGTCACTGCTGCTTACCTTGAAACCGCTCACCGATAGCGACATCGAAGCGCTGCTGCAGCGCGCCGTTGCCGATGCCCGCGGCTTGGCAGGGGGAGTGGAGCTCACCCCGGAAGCCTTGGAGCACCTGGTCCGCTTGTCCGGGGGCGATGCCCGCCGTGCGCTCACCGCGCTCGAGGCCGCTGCCGGCGTCGCCTACGGTGACAGGAACCACGACGACGGCGACGCGTCCGAAGACGCTTCTGAAGAGGAAGGGCTGGCCGGTGACGGTGCCCCCGAGGCTCCGGTCGTCGTCGAACTCCGCCATACGGAGCGGGCGCTGGACGCGGCTGCCGTCCGCTACGACCGTGCGGGAGACCAGCACTATGACGTTGCCAGTGCGTTCATCAAGTCGATCCGCGGTTCCGACGTCGATGCGGCCCTCCACTATCTGGCCCGCATGCTCGAGGCGGGCGAGGATCCGCGCTTCGTGGCGCGCCGGATCGTCATTTCGGCCGCCGAGGACATCGGCATGGCGGATCCGACGGCGCTGCAGACCGCCGTCGCCGCTGCCCAGGCAGTGCAGTTGATCGGCATGCCCGAAGGCCGGATCATCCTCGCCGAAGCGGTGGTGCATCTGGCGACTGCGCCCAAGTCAAATGCCGCCTACCTGGGCATCAACAAAGCCATCGCAGATGTGCGTGCGGGGATGGGGGTCGGGATTCCGGCGCATTTGCGGGACGCGCACTACCAAGGAGCGAAAGGCCTTGGGCACGGCCAAGGCTACAAGTATGCCCACGATGCCCCGCATGGCGTTGCCACCCAGCAGTACGCTCCGGACGATCTGGTCGGCAGGGACTATTACGAGCCCACGGCAAACGGCGCCGAACGGGATATTGCTCCGAGGCTTGAGCGGCTGCGCAGGATCATCCGGGGCAAGTAGCCGTCATGGTAGGCTAGATGCTTGTCTGGCAAGGCTCAGGCGCACAATCCATCAAAATCCAGGTTTTGATGCTGTGCCCTGCGCCCCGTAGCAAAAGGCAGCGGTTGGCCGATGCTCTCCCTCATGGAGGCCAGTAACACTGACACACCGCAGATATTGGAAGGACACAAGTGGCTAACAACACTCGTGCTCGCCGTACCGCACGCCTTTCGCGTGCACTCGGCATCGCTCTGACTCCCAAGGCCGCCAAGTACATGGAGCGCCGTCCGTACGGCCCCGGTGAGCATGGCCGTGCCCGCAAGAAGCAGGACTCTGACTACGCCGTACGTCTGCGCGAAAAGCAGCGTCTGCGCGCCCAGTACGGCATCCGCGAAGCCCAGATGACCCGTGCCTTCGAAGAAGCACGTCGCACCAAGGGCCTGACCGGTGAAAACCTGATCGAACTGCTCGAAATGCGTCTCGACGCCCTCGTGCTGCGTGCCGGCTTCGCCCGCACCATCGCCCAGGCCCGCCAGCTGGTTGTGCACCGCCACATCCTCGTTGACGGCATCCGCGTGGACCGCCCGTCGTTCCGCGTTGCGGAAGGCCAGCTCATCCACGTTCACAGCCGTAGCGAAGTCATGGCTCCGTTCCAGGTTGCAGCTGCCGGCGCACACGTCCTGAACGTCGTTCCGGCATACCTGGACGTCAAGATCGACGCCCTCCAGGCACGCCTGGTTCGTCGCCCGAAGCGCTCCGAGGTCCCCGTGACCTGCGAAGAGCAGCTCGTGGTCGAATTCTACGCTCGCTAATTCCCAGCAAGCACATACAAAGAAGCCCGTGGCACGCGCCGCGGGCTTCTTTGTATGTAAGGTACTTGGGGAAGCCACGCCGGGGTGCCTGTGTAGAACCACATGGCGAACCAGCGGCAAAGCAACAAATGCTAGGAGACGAGTGTCCATGACTGGTGGCGATATTGCAGGCCTGATCGCGGCCGGAGTTTTCGCGCTCCTTGTAGTGCTGTTGGCCGTGCCGATCCTCAAACTAGGGCGCGTCTTCGAYGAGGTCTGCACCTCCATCCGTTCCTTGAGCGACGGAGCGACCCCCCTGATGGACGAGGTCACGGCGACGGTTTCCACCACCAACCAGCAGCTGAAAAAGGTGGATGGCATCACCTCCAACGTTTCCGACGCCTCCGCCAACATCTCTGCCTTGTCCTCGCTGGTGGCCGCAACAGTCGGTTCGCCGCTCATCAAGGTGGCAGCGTTCAGCTATGGAGTGCGCTCGGCTTTTGCCGCCCGCCGCAAACCGGGCAGTGGCCGCCGCAGCCGCTGAATCCGTTCGTAAGTCACGACCTTCGTATGTCAGGAAAACTGTGAAAAGAATTGTCTGGATGGGGATCGGCATGGCAATCGGAGTCATCGCCTTCCGCAAGATCACCCAAGCACAGGCCGCCATTGGCCCCGAAGGCCTGAACCGTGCCGTTGCGCGGCTGGCCGACGGCGTGTACGACTTCGCCGACGCCGTGCGCGCCGGAATGAATGAACGCGAAGTCGACCTCAGGGCCGCGCTTGGCATCGTAGAGTCCGACGCCGGCAGCCGTTAGCAGCCGCGGTTCGCCCAAGCGGCCGTCAACAGGGCAGAATTAGAAGCTGCGGCAATGGCGCATGCCAGAACCGCGCACAAACTCATGTGCAGTGAATTGAGAAGGGTAAGTAATCAGCTAATGAAGTCGCAGGAGATCACCAAACGCTGGGTGGACTTTTTTGTCAGCAAGGGCCACACAGCCGTCCCCTCAGCATCGCTCGTATCCAGCGACCCTTCCCTGCTCTTCACTGTGGCCGGCATGGTTCCCTTCATTCCCTACCTCACCGCCCGCGAGGAGCCGCCTTTCGACCGCGCCACGAGCGTCCAGAAGTGCATCCGCACCGGCGATATCGAGGAAGTGGGCAAGACCGCCCGCCACGGCACGTTCTTCCAGATGTGCGGAAACTTTTCCTTCGGGGACTACTTCAAGGAAGACGCCATCAAGTTCGCCTTCGAGTTGCTCACCAAGAGCGTCGACGACGGCGGTTACGGACTCGACGTCGAGCGCCTCTGGGTGACCGTCTACGAGGAAGACGACGAAGCCCAGGACTTGTGGCTGAAGAACACCGGCATCCCTGCGTCTCGCATCCAGAGGATGGGGAAGGCCGACAACTACTGGTCCACCGGGCAGCCTGGTCCTGCCGGCCCGTGCTCGGAAATCTACTATGACCGCGGCCCGGCCTATGGCGCCGAAGGCGGTCCCATCGCGGACGAAAACCGCTATGTCGAAATCTGGAACCTCGTGTTCATGCAGTACCAGATCGAGAACGTCCGCTCGAAGGTGGACTTCGACATCGTTGGCGAACTGCCCAAGAAGAACATCGATACCGGCCTCGGCATGGAACGCCTCGCGATGATCCTGCAGGGCGTCGAAAACATGTACGAAACGGACCAGGTCCGTCCCGTCATCGACAAGGCCGCAGCCCTTTCCGGCAAGGAATACACCTCTGCCGAGTCCGCTGACGACCCGCACCACACGGACGACGTCCGGATGCGCGTCGTCGCCGACCACATCCGTTCGGCCCTCATGCTCATTTCCGACGGCGTGTCCCCGTCCAACGAAGGCCGCGGCTACGTCCTGCGCCGGCTGATCCGCCGTGCCGTCCGTGCGATGCGCCTCCTCGGGGTCGAAGAAGCCTGCCTGCCGCAATTGCTCCCGGCTTCCCGCGACGCCATGAAGGGTGTCTACCCCGTGGTGGAGACCGACTTCGATCGCATCAGCCGCATCGCCTACGCCGAAGAAAAAGCCTTCCTGCGCACCATCGCCTCCGGCACCGCGCGCCTCGAGGAAGCCGTGGTGCTCTCCAAGGCCGCCGGAAAGCCTCTGTCCGGCGAGGATGCCTTCGCCCTTCACGACACCTACGGATTCCCGATCGACCTCACCCTCGAAATGGCCGAGGAGGCCGGCTTGAAGGTTGACGAAGCCGAATTCCGCAGCCTCATGCTGGAGCAGCGCCAGCGCGCCCAGGCGGATGCCAAGGCCAAGAAGGGTGGACACGCCGACGTCTCGGCCTTCCAGGAGCTCCTGGCCGAGGGCGAGACGGTCTTCACCGGCTACACCGAACTGGAAGGCGAGGCCCGGGTCCGCGGCATCGTGAGCTCCGGCCGGCGTGTTGCCCACGCCTCCACGGGCGACGAAATCGAGCTCGTGCTCAACGAGACCCCGTTTTACGCAGAGGCGGGTGGCCAGTCGGCCGACAAGGGCCTCATCACCGGTGACGGCTTCGTCGTCGAGGTCCTCGACGTCCAGCGCCCCGTGAAGGGCCTGAGCGTCCACAAGGCTATCGTCCGCGAAGGCGAGATCGCCTCGGACGCTTTGGTGCGTGCCGCCGTCGACCGCGAACGCCGCCACGCCGCCGAGCAGGCCCACACGGGCACCCACATCGTGCACGCCGCCCTGCACCAGATCCTCGGCCCGGAAGCCACCCAGCGTGGCTCTTTCAACAAGGCCGGTTACCTACGCTTCGACTTCGCCTGGGGCGAGGGATTGAGCGCAGCCACGAAGTCCGAGATCGAAGAGGTCTCGAACATCGCCATCCGCAATAACTTCCGGGTGGACACCAAGGTGATGGGCCTCGCCGAGGCAAAGGCCCTGGGCGCCATGGCCCTCTTCGGCGAAAACTACGGCAGCGAAGTCCGCGTCGTGGAGATCGACGGCGCGTGGTCCCGTGAGCTTTGCGGTGGCACCCATGTGGCCAACACCTCCCTCATCGGGAGCCTGTCGCTGCTCGGCGAGCAATCCGTGGGTTCGGGAAACCGCCGCGTGGAAGCCTTCGTCGGCCTCGACGCCTTCCGGCACCTCGCAGCTGAGCGAGCCTTGGTCACCGAGCTTACGGAGATGCTCAAGGTCCCGTCGGGCCAGTTGGCGGACCGGATCTCCAGCACCTTGGCCAAGCTCAAGGCAACGGAAAAGGAACTCGACCGCCTCCGCAAGGAACAGCTGACCGCAGCCGCTGCGAACCTCGTTGCCACGGCCCAGGATGCCGCAGGCGTCCGGGTAGTGGCGCACGACGCCGGCCAAGTCGGGGGAGCGGACGACCTCCGCAGCCTCGCCATGGACATCCGAAACCGGCTCGGCTCCGAAGCTTCCACGGTTGCCGTGGCCGGTGTCAGCAACGATCGTCCGGTCATCATCATCGCCACCAACGAGGCAGCGCGTGAAGCGGGCGTCAAGGCAGGCGCCCTTGTCCGCGTGGCCGCAGGAATCCTCGGTGGCGGCGGTGGCGGCAAGGACGACGTCGCCCAAGGCGGCGGAACCGACGACGCGAAGATCGCACCGGCCCTTGCGGCCGTTGTGGACGCGATCGCCAAGCGCTGATTTTGGAGGCCATTGCGAGCAACGACGACTACCCCCGGGGCATCAAACTGGGGGTAGACGTCGGGACCGTCCGTGTGGGAGTCGCCATCTGCGACCCGGACGGGATCCTGGCCACGCCGTTCAAGACGGTAAGCCGGGACGCCAAGAAGAATTCCGATATCGGGGTCATTGTCCGGCATGCCGAGGAGCTCGGCGTAGTCCAGATCTTCGTCGGCCTGCCGCGGACGATGAAGGGCGAAGAACACGCTTCTGCGGCCATGGCCACGGACTACGCGGACTTGCTGGCAGCCCACTTGCAGCGCCAAGGACTCGATGTTCCAGTCAACATGGTGGACGAGAGGCTCAGTACTGTGACGGCCCACCGCAATCTCCATGAAGCTGGCATGAGCAGCAAGGATCATCGTAAAGTGGTGGATCAGGTTGCCGCTGCCGGAATTCTGCAGCACGCGATCGACATGCAAAAAGCCAGAGGTGCGGATGTGGGCAGGCGCGTGCAGGCGCCAATGCCACCCCAACACATTGACGGTGCCAGTGCGCCGCTGCCGGCCTCCGGCATTGATCCACACTCTCCAACGAGGGGAAGACAATAGTGAGCCCGGTCAACAACGACCCCTCCAACGACGCAGCAGAAGACCGTACCCGGCCTCTGACGCGTCGTGAAATCCGTGCCAGGGAACGATTCCTGGAGACGCAGAACCAGGAGGTGTTGCCACCACCTGTGCCTGTCCACTTTGAACCTGTCGCAGTCCCGAAACCGCAGCCTGCATTCGTCCCGGACTATGCGCCGGCGGCCCCGGAAGCGACCACGCACGCCGCTGACCTCCACGACGACGGTATCCATGGCGACGGTAACCATGGAGAAGCAGTCCGGTCCCAAGAGGACCTGCAGGAGCACCCTGACCCAGCGCAGCCTGAAGTTCCCCTGCAGCCCGTTGACGCTGTGCACCCCATCGACGACACAGTGCAGCCAGAGGTCGAGCACTACGACGTGGCGCACCCCGACGACGTCAGGCACGATACTCTCCACCCCGATGTCGTCGAGCACGACGCTGTTCACAGCTACGACGTTGCACACGATGACGAGTTTCACGACCTGCAGGCCCATGACGAAGGTTATGCGCACCACGACCCCCAGTTCGACTACGGGGTCCACGAGGAGCACGGTGCGCACGACCTCATGGCAGCTGCGACTCCTGCGCCGAAGGTCCCCTCGAAGAAAGTCCGCAGGCGCCGTCGGCTTGTCGCGCTCCTGCTCACCCTCACGGTGTTCGTCGCAGCGGTTGCCGTTGGTGCACAGTTCCTGAAGCCATTGCTCGGGATGGACAAGGTCAGCGACTACCCAGGCCCGGGCACCGGCTCGGTCACCATCACGGTTGCTCCGGGCTCCGGCCCCAAGCTGGTCGCGAGCAACCTCCAGAGCCAGCACGTCATTGCCGACGCCGATTCTTTCGTGGCAGCCTTCACTGCCGCCGGTGGTGAGCTCTCACCCGGTGATTTCACTTTCAAAACGGAAATGAAGAACTCCGATGCGGTGAATGTGCTCCTCGGCAAGGATTCTTCCAAGATCATGTACTTCGCATTGAGTGCCGGATTGCGCATCGGTGAATCCCTTGACGCGATCTCCAAGGGTTCGGGCATACCTCTCTCCGAGTTGAAGGCGCTCAGCGACTCGCCGGCCCAGTTTGGCGTCCCTGCCCAGGCAAAGAACCTGGAAGGCTTCCTGGCACCGGGGGAGTACCGTTTCCCCGTTGGAACCTCTGCCAAGGACATCCTCCAGAAGCTGGTCACGGCCACTACCGACGAGCTCAAGGCCCAGGGTGTCACGGATCCCGCCAAGCAGTACCAGACCATCACGGTGGCCAGCATCGTGCAGGCTGAAGGCGGGCAGGCCGATTACGGCAACGTGGCCGGCGCCATTTACAACAGGCTCAAGCCGGGCAACACCGAGACGAACGGGCTCATCCAGTCCGACGCCACCGTTACGTACGGCCTGGGTACCAAGACCTTCCACCTGACCGACGCCCAGAAGGCCGACAAGGGCAACCCCTACAACACCTACGCCAACGTGGGCCTGCCGGTCGRCCCCATCGGTTCACCCGGCAAGACGGCGATCGATGCCGCCGCCAAGCCGACAGCCAACAACTACCTTTACTGGGTGACGATCAATCTCGACACCAAGGAAACCAAGTTCTCCAGCACCCTGGCGGAACACCTCAAATACGTTGACCAATACAACGCCTGGTGTGCTGCCAACGCCGGACGGTGCGTGTGAGTAGACGTGCTGCCGTCCTGGGGCACCCCATCAGCCACTCGAAGTCACCAGCGCTCCACCGAGCGGCCTACGCGAAGCTCGGGCTCGACATCGAATACTCGGCGATCGATGTAACGGTGGAGCGGCTCCCGGCCTTCATGGCGGGCCTCGTGGACGGGGATGACTGGTGCGGTTTGTCCGTCACCATGCCCCTCAAGACCGCCATGGTGGACGAAGTCGACGAGGTCCGGGGGGCCGGTGCGTACTTGGGCGTCATCAACACGGTGGCTTTCGAAGCGACTGAGTACGGCGTGCGGCGGGTCGGCCACAACACGGATGTGGCGGGCATAGTCGACGCCGTCAGGAATGCAGGAGTCAAGGAGCAGCCGGGCTCGGCGGTCCTTGGCGGCGGAGGGACCTCGGCAGCGGCTATTGCGGCGCTCCGGGAGCTCGGCTCGAAACACGTTGACGTCTTTGTGCGCGACGCCGGGCGGGCCGCCGAGGCGAAAGCCGCGGCAGCCGCCGTCGGGCTTTCCATCCACCTCCGGCCGATGACCGAAGCGGCTGTTGGCATGGCAGGAGCGGATCTGGTGATCTCCACACTTCCGCCGCGGGCGGCGGACGGCATTGCGGCGCAGCTTGAGCAGCTTCCCGTCGGCACGCTTCCCGACGTCGGCACAGGTGTGCTGCTCGATGTGGCCTACGATCCTTGGCCCAGCCGTATTGCCGAAGCATGGCGTTCGCGGGGCGGAGTGGTGGTTCCGGGCCTCGAGATGTTGCTCTATCAGGCCGTGGAGCAAATCCGTTTGTTTTCAGGAGCCGACGTCACCGCCGATGTCATAGATGTGATGTGTGACTCAGTCGGGCTTCCCCGGCGGGTCTAGTAGGGGCCTTACATGGCAGGATTGGATATATGTTGCGTTGGTTGACTGCCGGTGAATCCCATGGCCCGGCACTGCTCGGAATTGTTGAAGGCGTCCCCGCCGGTGTTGAACTGACCAGCGAGGAAATACGTGACGCCTTGGCGCGTCGCCGTCTCGGCTATGGCCGCGGCGCCCGGATGAAGTTCGAGCAGGACGAAGTGACCATCCTTGGCGGCGTCAGGCACGGTGTGACGCAGGGTGGCCCCGTCGCGATCCAGATCGGCAACACCGAATGGCCCAAATGGGAGCAGATCATGTCTGCCGACCCGGTGGACCCCGCAGTCCTCGCGGACCAAGCCCGCAATGCGCCGTTGACACGTCCGCGGCCCGGCCATGCGGACTTCACAGGCATGCAGAAGTACGGATTCCCTGAGGCCCGCCCTGTGTTGGAACGCGCCAGCGCCCGCGAGACCGCCACGCGTGTCGCCTTGGGTACCGTCGCTTCGCAATTCCTGAAGCAGCTTGGCATCGAGCTCGTGAGCCACACCGTATCCATCGCGAGCGTGACCGTGCCCGAGGGCCGCCCCCTGCCCGTGCCGTCCGACGTCCTGGCCCTCGACGCCGATCCTTTGCGTTGTTTCGACCGGGAGACCTCCGACGCCATGGTGGCCGAGGTCGACGCAGCACACAAGGAAGGCGAAACCCTCGGCGGTGTTGTCGAAGTCCTGGCCTACGGCCTTCCGCCGGGGCTCGGAAGCTACGTGCACTGGGACCGTCGCCTCGACTCCCGCCTGGCCGCTGCCCTGATGGGCATCCAGGCAATCAAGGGCGTCGAAGTCGGCGATGGCTTCCTGACAGCGGCCCGCCGTGGCTCCGCCGCGCACGATGAAATCGTCAAGGACAAGACCGGCCGGATCGTCCGCAAGACCAACCGGGCCGGTGGCATCGAAGGCGGCATGAGCATCGGCGAAGTCCTGCGTGTCCGTGCCGCCATGAAGCCCATCGCCACCGTCCCGCGTGCGTTGAAGACCATTGACGTGAGCACCGGTGAGGCAGCCAAGGCGCACCACCAGCGCTCCGACGTCTGTGCCGTTCCGGCGGCGGGTGTCGTGGCCGAGGCCATGGTTGCCCTGGTGTTGGCCGAGGCCGTTGCCGAGAAGTTCGGCGGTGACTCGGTCGCTGAGACCGCCCGGAACCTTCGGGGTTACCTGGACAGCATCCCGGCAACCCTGGACTCGGTCGGCCACTAGTGGTCCGCGGTAACTCGGGCGCCGGTTATGGGCGCGCGATCGTTTTGGTTGGGCCAATGGCCGTCGGCAAGTCGGTCATCGGCCAGCAACTCGCCCAACAATTGGGCGTGCCCTTCGTGGACACGGACGCCGTCATCGTTGAGCACCACGGCACGATTGCGGATATTTTCGCCGGTCGCGGAGAACACGCATTCCGGGAGATCGAGGCCAGGACGGTGGCACGCGCCGTCGACGCTGCGAACATCAACCGTGCCGTAGTCTCGCTGGGTGGCGGCGCAGTGCTCGATTCGGGCACGCAGCAGCTGCTGGGCGACTGCACCGTGATCTACCTTGAGTGCGACGCCGAGACTGTCGCCGAGCGCATTGCCCGCAACACAGGCCGGCCACTCCTGGCCGGTGACGCCATGGCCCGCTGGGAGACCCTTTTTGCCGCCCGGCGTCCAGTCTATGAACGCCTTGCAGACATCATCGTCGACGTCCGGTCCGGGACAGTGGCGGAAATCGCCCTCCACGTGGAGGAAAGACTGCGTGAATACGCGGCCTTGAAAGAGGAAGTGCAAAAGTGAGCAACGAAGCAACTGTCATCAAGGTCACTGGCCAGTCCGCCAACGAGAACTATGACGTCGTTGTCGGGCGCGGGCTCCTGGAGACCCTTCCCGCGAAGCTGGGCGAGCGGGTCCGGCGGGTTCTCGTGATCCACCCTCGTGCCCTGCGCCTCACGGGCGATACGGTCCGCGCCGAACTCGAGGCTGCCGGGTTCACGGCCCTCACAGCCGAGATCCCCGACGCCGAAGAAGGCAAGCACATCCAGGTTGCCGCCTTCTGCTGGCAAGTGCTTGGCCAGAACGACTTCACCCGCTCCGACGCCATCGTGGCGGTCGGCGGCGGCGCGGTCACCGACCTGGCCGGATTCGTCGCCGCAACGTGGCTGCGCGGCGTCAAGGTCATCCACATGCCCACGAGCCTCCTCGGTATGGTGGACGCATCGGTTGGCGGCAAGACCGGCATCAACACGGCCGAAGGCAAGAACCTGGTAGGTTCCTTCCATCCGCCCGCGGCTGTCCTCGCGGACCTGGACACACTCCAGACGCTGCCCAAGAACGAGTTGATCTCCGGAATGGCGGAGGTCATCAAGTGCGGATTCATTGCCGATCCCGCCATCCTGGAACTCGTCGAAAACAAGCCGGAGGAAGTCACCGATCCAGGCTCGGCGGTGCTCCGCGAGCTCATCGAACGCGCCATCGCGGTCAAAGCGAAGGTGGTTTCCGAAGACCTCAAGGAATCCGGCCTGCGTGAAATCCTCAACTACGGGCACACCCTTGGCCATGCGATCGAACTCGTGGAACGCTACTCGTGGCGCCACGGCGCAGCGGTTTCGGTCGGCATGATGTTTGCCGCCGAGCTCGCCCGCAGCGTCGGCCGGCTTTCCGACGTCGACGCCGACAGGCACCGCACCATCCTGGAGGGACTCGGGTTGCCGGTCACCTACCGCCGGGACCGCTGGCAGGGCCTGCTGGACGGCATGCGCCGTGACAAGAAATCCCGCGGAGACCTCTTGCGCTTCGTGGTGCTCGACGGCGTCGCAAAGCCCGGAATCCTTGACGTCCCGGACACCTCGTTGCTCTTCGCTGCCTACCAGGAGATCGCATCATGACCACCGAGACCTTCAGCAGCATCAGCGATTGGCCCACGGGCGGATTCCCCGGGGTGCGCACCAACCCTGACACCCTCCTGCCGGCCATCGTCAACGAGGAAGCCATGCAGTCCGCACTGGCCGAGTCGAGCGATCCGGCCGACCGCATCATGGCCCTCATGCTCGAAGGCCACCCGGGTGAAGCCGCCGAGTTGTTGGCCGAGGCGCGCTACAACGATCCCGAGTCGTTCAAATTACGGATCTTCGAGGCCGAACTGCACCGTGCCACCAACCGCTTTGACCGGGCCGTGGAGCTCTTCCGCCAACTCCTGGGCGAAGTCCACGGCACCGCCAAGGAACCTGTGGTGCACCAATACTTGGGGCGGGCTTATTTTGTGGCCGGCAATCACGTCGCCGCTGCAGAATCGTTTACCAAGGCCTTGGACCTGCGGGTCGCCTTGGCGGCCGACGCTTCGCTGATCTACTCCTCTGCTGTGGCCCTGCAGCGCGCCCGGAACGTCCTCGAGTTCGCCTCCTGACACGGGCGCGGCCAGGCTCGGCGCATTTTGCCGGTAGAATGGACTTTGGATTTTTGATAAATACGCGCTGGCGGCCGTCACGGCATGCCTGCTTGGCATAGTCGGCTGGAAGCTAAACCAGTAGCTAAAGCAGTAGCTAGCACCAGTGAGAGAAACCAGAGGATACTAGTGGCAACCACAAATGACATCAAGAATGGAACCGTGCTGAAGCTCGAGGGCCAGCTCTGGAACATCATTGAGTTCCAGCACGTCAAGCCGGGCAAGGGCGGCGCGTTCGTGCGCACGAAGATGCGCAACGTCATGTCGGGCAAAGTGGTCGACAAGACCTTCAACGCCGGCCTCAAGATCGAAACCGCCACGGTTGACCGCCGCGACTACCAGTACCTGTACCAGGACGGCGCGGACTTCGTGTTCATGGACACCCAGGACTTCGACCAGATCACGGTTTCCGGTGCCACGGTAGGCGACGCCACCAACTTCATGCTGGAAAACCAGATGGTCAACATCGCCATCCACGAGGGCACCCCGCTCTACATCGAACTGCCCCCGAGCGTTGTCCTCGAAATCACCTACACCGAGCCGGGCCTGCAGGGCGACCGCTCCTCGGCCGGAACGAAGCCGGCTACCCTCGAGACCGGCTACGAGATCCAGGTGCCCCTCTTCGTTGAGAACAACACCAAGGTCAAGGTCGACACCCGCGACGGCAGCTACCTGGGCCGGGTCAACGACTAGTGAGCGCCCGTGGTAAGGCCCGTAACAGGGCCCTCGAAGTACTGTTCGAGGCGGAGCAGCGTTCCGCCTCCGCTTTCGAGGTCTTGAAGGCCCGCCGGGAAATGACCGACCTCGTCGTCAACCCGTACACGGTGGACATCGTGGAAGGCGTGGTTGCCATGCAGCCCACCATCGACGAGTTCCTGCAGACCTACGCCCAGGGCTGGACCTTGGAGCGGATGCCGGCGGTAGACCGCATCATCCTGCGGATCGGCGCCTGGGAACTCCTCTACAACGACGACGTGCCTGACGGCGTAGCAGTCAGCGAAGCGGTAGCCCTGGCCAAGGTCATGTCCACCGACGAATCTCCTGCGTTCATCAACGGCCTCCTCGGCCGCTTGCAGACGCTGAAGCCTTCACTGCTCGCATAAGCGGCATTGGAAGCAGACGAAGGGCCGGAGCCACGGGAAACCGCGGGCACCGGCCCTTCGTCGTACCCGCAACTGTGAGCTAAAACGCAGCGCCCTGGCCCCGGGCGCGTCCGGCAGGCCTGAGCCCTGTGGTAATTTTGAAGAGCAAATGTTCCTTTTTTAATTCCGTCCCGTGAGGCGGGGAAAGGGGAGACGAGCGATGACTGAAGTCACTGCGCCGGTGCCGTCCCGGGTTGTTCTCAACCACGCGGATATCGATCGTGCGCTCACTCGTATCGCCCACGAGATCCTCGAAGCCAACAAAGGCTCCCAGGACCTGGTTCTTTTGGGCATCCCGCGCCGCGGTTATCCGCTGGCAGTGCGGCTGGCAGAGAAAATCGCCGCCGCGGATCCGTCCGTCAACGCTTCCGCGATTGTCGGTCAGCTGGACGTCACCATGTTCCGTGACGATCTTTCGCACCAGCCCGCCAGGCCTCCATACCCCACCAAGCTGCCGTTGTCCGGCATCGACAACAAGGTTGTTGTCCTCATCGACGACGTCCTGTACTCGGGCCGCACCATCCGGGCAGCCCTCGACGCCATCATCGACCTCGGCAGGCCACGCATCGTCCGCCTTGCCGTCCTCGTGGACCGCGGGCACCGTGAACTGCCGATCCGCGCGGACCACGTCGGCAAGAACCTGCCCACGTCTTCTTCGGAAAAGGTCCGGGTCCACCTCGAGGAACTCGATTCCGTTGATGGCCAGCCCATCAATGAAGTAGTGATCGAGGCGGGCGCATGAAACACCTGCTCTCCACCGAGAACCTGAGTGCCGAGAACGCCATCCGGATCCTGGACACCGCCGAAGAGATGGCCGCAGTGGGGGACAGGGAGGTCAAGAAGCTGCCCGCCCTGCGCGGCCGCACCGTGGTCAACCTCTTCTTCGAGGACTCCACCCGCACCCGCATTTCCTTCGAGGCCGCGGCGAAGCGGCTGTCCGCCGACGTCATCAACTTCGCAGCCAAGGGTTCCTCGGTTTCGAAAGGCGAGTCCCTCAAGGACACCGCGCAGACCCTCGCAGCCATGGGGGCCGATGCGGTAGTCATCCGCCACTGGGCCTCCGGAGCTCCGCACCGCCTGGCCGCCACCGACTGGATCGATGCGGCCGTCATCAACGCCGGGGACGGTACCCACGAACACCCCACGCAGGCACTCCTCGACGCCTTCACGATGCGCCGCCACTGGTCCGCGTTGCACGGCTCGGCGTCCACGGGCGCGGACCTCACGGGGATGCGCGTCGCCATCGCCGGCGACGTCCTGCACTCCCGCGTCGCCCGATCCAACGTGTGGCTCCTGCGCACGCTTGGTGCGGAAGTAACCCTGGTGGCCCCGCCCACTTTGCTGCCGATCGGCGTCGAACACTGGCCTTGCAAGGTCAGCTACAACCTCGACGAGACCCTCGAGGCCGGAGTGGACGCCATGATGATGCTGCGCGTCCAAGGTGAGCGCATGAACGCTTCCTTCTTCCCTTCCACCCGCGAGTATTCGCGGCGCTGGGGCTTCGACGATGCCCGCCTCCGCGCCCTCGACGACCTCGGGCTCAAGGACACCATCATCATGCACCCCGGCCCCATGAACCGCGGGCTGGAGATTTCTTCCGCCGCCGCCGATTCGCCGCGCTCCACCGTCCTGGCCCAGGTCCGCAATGGCGTGTCGGTCCGGATGGCCGCCCTGTACTTGCTGCTCTCGGGGGATTCCCGTGAAGCCGCCCCCATGCCGGGCACCGCCCGTTCCGATAAGGAGAGCAACTGATGACCCAGACCTCAACAGGGACAGCAACGGGTACCTATTTGATCCGAGGTGCGGCCATCCTGGGTGGCGACGCCGAGGACCTGCTGATCCGCGACGGCGTCATCGCTGAGCGCGGCACCGGCCTTACCGCCGACGGTGCCACCGTGATCGAGGCCGCGGGCCTCGTGGCGCTTCCGGGCATGGTAGACATCCACACGCACTTGCGCGAACCTGGCCGCGAAGACGCGGAAACCGTGGAGACGGGTACCCGCGCCGCGGCCCTTGGCGGCTACACCGCGGTCCACGCCATGGCCAACAGCAACCCGGTGGCGGACACGGCCGGCGTCGTCGAGCAGGTCCACAGCCTGGGCCGCGCCTCCGGTTGGGTGGACGTCCGCCCGGTGGGCGCCGTTACGGTCGGGCTCGCCGGCGAGCAGCTCGCCGAACTCGGCGCCATGGCGGACTCCCGCGCGCAGGTCCGGGTCTTCTCCGACGACGGCATCTGCGTCCACGATCCCGTGCTGATGCGCCGCGCCCTGGAGTACGTCAAGGCGTTCGACGGCGTCGTAGCCCAGCACGCGCAGGAACCCCGCCTCACCGCGGGTGCCCAGATGAACGAGGGCACCGTGTCCGCGGTCCTCGGCCTGGCCGGTTGGCCGGCAGTCGCCGAGGAAAGCATCATCGCCCGGGACGTCCTCCTGGCCCAGCACGTCGGTTCGCGCCTCCACGTCTGCCACGTATCCACCGCCGGCTCGGTGGAGATCGTCCGTTGGGCCAAGGAACGCGGGATCAACGTCACCGCGGAGGTCACACCCCACCACTTGCTGCTCACCGACGAACTGGTCCGCAGCTACGACCCCGTCTACAAAGTCAACCCGCCCCTGCGCACCGACGCGGATGTCCAGGCGCTCCGTGCCGGGCTCGCGGACGGCACCATCGACGTCGTCGGCACGGACCATGCCCCGCACCCGAGCGAGCACAAAGAGTGCGAGTGGGCCCAGGCGGCCATGGGCATGACGGGACTGGAGACTGCTTTGTCGGTAGTCCAGGAAACCATGATCGAAACCGGACTCATGACGTGGGCCGACTTCGCCCGGGTCACGTCCACGGTTCCCGCGGCCATTGGCCGCGTGGCGGATCAGGGACGTCCGCTCGAGGCCGGCGAGCCCGCGAACGTCATCCTCGTGGATCCGGCTGCCCGGTGGACCGTGGATCCGCATAAGATGGCGACCATGGGCCGGAACTCACCCTTTGCGGGCAAAGAGCTGCCGGGCGCCGTCGTCGCCACCTTCTTCAAGGGCCACCCGACCGTACTGGACGGAAAGCTCAACACGCCGTACCGCCACGCAGCGGAGCCGGCCGGCGCCGGCAGCAACTGATGGACACCAAGATTGCTTCGCTGCTCCTCGTTGTGGTTCTCGCCGCGGTCGCGGCCGGACTCATTGCGATAGGTTGGCGCGGCAGGCTCAAGCGGCAGGCCGGCCTCGGGCAGCTTCCGGATGTACCTGAACCGCTCGGCCCGGCAGGCATTGTGGCTGAAGGGCAGTATGTGGCCACGACGACGGCGGGAGACTGGCTCGACCGGGTGGCCGTCCACGGGCTTGGCTTCCGCGGCAACGCGGAAATGAGCGTCCATCCGGAAGGCATCCTCTTCGACCGGAAGGGGACCTCACCATTGTTCGTTCCGGCGGAAGCCGTGACCGATTGCGGCAGCGCCAACGGAATGGCAGGCAAGTTCGTGGAGAAGGATGGACTCGTGGTCTTGAGCTGGATGCTTGGAGAACACGAACTCGATACCGGATTCAGGCCCAGGCGCGCCGCTGACAAGCAACCGCTCCTCGAAGCACTTCAAGATTTGATCTCTGCAGCCCCCCAGGCAGATGCCGATAGTGGAAAGTAACAAAGTGACGGACACCAACGCAGTGACAGGCAATACCAACCCAGCAGAGTCCTCCGCGGCAGTGCTGGTCCTCGAAGACGGCCGCACGTTCCGCGGCCGCAGCTACGGCGCCACGGGCGTGGCCCTGGGCGAGGCGGTCTTCGCCACCGGTATGACCGGCTACCAGGAAACCATTACGGACCCCTCCTACGCCCGCCAACTGGTGGTCCAGACGGCTCCGCATATCGGGAACACCGGTGTGAACAAAGAAGACGCCGAGTCCCGCCGCATCTGGGTGGCCGGCTACGTGGTCCGCGACGCCGCGCGCCGCCCATCGAACTGGCGCTCGGAGCGCAGCCTCGACGCAGAGCTCGTCGAACAGGGCATCGTCGGCATCCAGGCCGTGGACACCCGCGCCATCACCCGGCACCTGCGTGAGCACAAGACCATGCGGGCCGGAATCTTCTCCGGCGAGGCAGCCCAGGCCACCGACAAGGAGCTCCTGGACACCGTCCTGGCCAGCGCACCCATGGAAGGTGCCCGCTTGGCCGAAGAAGTGAGCATCGACGAAGCATACGTCGTCGAGCCCGCGGACCATGGCTGGGACGGCGAGCCGAAATTCAGCATCGCCGCGATCGACCTTGGCATCAAGGCCATGACCCCGGTCCGCTTCGCCGAACGCGGCGTACGTGTCCATGTCCTGCCGGCCACCGCAACACTGGAAGACGTCAAGGCAGTCAACCCTGACGGCTTCTTCATGTCCAACGGCCCCGGAGACCCCGCCACGGCGGATGCCCAGGTGAAACTGCTCCGCTCCGTGCTCGATGAGAAGCTGCCGTACTTCGGAATCTGCTTCGGCAACCAGATCCTGGGCCGCGCCCTCGGATTCGGTACCTACAAGCTCAAGTACGGCCACCGCGGAATCAACCAGCCGGTGATGGACCGCCGCACGGGCAAAGTCGAAATCACCTCGCAGAACCACGGCTTCGCCGTCGACGCTCCCATGGACGGTGCCACCATGGCTCCCGAAGAGCGCTTCGGCCGGGTCGAGGTCAGCCACGTGAGCCTCAACGACGACGTCGTCGAAGGACTCGCCTGCCTCGACATTCCGGCCTTCTCGGTCCAGTACCACCCCGAAGCCGCGGCCGGACCGCACGACGCCGCCTACCTCTTCGACCGCTTCATCGAGCTGATGGAGAGCACGAAGAACGGCCAGGACGCCGCACAGGGCACCGACACTCAGACATCGAACTCCGCGAAGAACGAGGACACCAAGTAATGCCAAAGCGTACAGATCTCAAGAGCGTCCTCGTTATCGGGTCCGGCCCGATCGTCATCGGCCAGGCGGCCGAATTCGACTACTCCGGAACCCAGGCCCTGCGGGTGCTCAAAGAGGAGGGCCTGCGCGTCATCCTCGTGAACTCCAACCCGGCCACCATCATGACGGACCCCGAGTTCGCCGATGCCACCTACGTGGAGCCCATCACCCCGGAGGTAGTGGAAAAGATCATCGCCAAGGAGCGCCCGGACGCCGTCCTGCCTACCTTGGGTGGACAGACGGCCCTCAACACGGCCATCGCGCTCGACAAGAACGGCGTGCTCGAGAAGTACAACGTCGAACTCATCGGTGCCAACATTGCCGCGATCGAACTCGGCGAGGACCGCGAAAAGTTCAAGGGCGTCGTGGAACGCTGCGGCGCCGAGTCGGCGCGCAGCCACATCATCCACACCATGGATGAAGCACTGACTGCGGCGGAAGACCTCGGCTACCCGATGGTTGTCCGCCCATCCTTCACCATGGGCGGCCTGGGCTCGGGCCTGGCGTACAACGAGGACGACCTGCGCCGCATCGTGGGCCAGGGCCTGCAGTACAGCCCCACCTCCGAGGTCCTGCTCGAAGAGAGCATCCTTGGCTGGAAAGAGTACGAGCTGGAGATGATGCGCGACAAGAACGACAACGTCGTTGTTGTCTGCTCCATCGAGAACTTCGATCCGGTGGGTGTCCACACGGGCGACTCCATCACGGTTGCCCCGGCCCTGACCCTGACGGACCGCGAGTACCAGAGGCTGCGCGACATCTCCATCGCCGTCATCCGCGAAGTCGGCGTCGACACGGGTGGCTGCAACATCCAGTTCGCCATTGAGCCGGACACAGGACGCGTCGTCGTCATCGAAATGAACCCGCGGGTTTCGCGATCCTCGGCGCTGGCTTCCAAGGCCACCGGCTTCGCGATCGCCAAGATCGCCACCAAGCTCTCCCTGGGCTACACCCTGGACGAGATCCCCAACGACATCACGCAGAAGACTCCGGCATCGTTCGAGCCGACGCTCGACTACGTCGTCGTCAAGGTTCCGCGATTCGCGTTCGAGAAGTTCCCGGCCGCGGACAACACGCTGACCACCACCATGAAGTCCGTCGGTGAAGCCATGGCCATGGGCCGCAACTTCACGGAAGCCCTGCAGAAGGCCCTTCGCTCCCTCGAGCAGAAGGGCTCGCAGCTGGACTTCAGCCACGTTCCCGAATGGGAAGTTCCGGAACTCATCGAGAAGTCCAAGCGCCCGACGACGGACCGCCTCCACCAGGTCCAGCGCGCCCTGCTCGGCGGCGCCTCGGTTGAGGAACTCTACGCCGCAACCAAGATCGATCCGTGGTTCCTCGACCAGCTGCAGCTGCTCAACGAAATGTCCCACGAGATCCGCAAGGCCGGCGCCCTGACGGAAGACATGCTCCGCAACGCCAAGCGCCACGGTTTCTCGGACGAGCAGATCGGCGCCCTGACGCACAACCCGGAGGCCGTTGTCCGCGGCGTCCGGCAGGCCCTGGGCATCCGTCCGGTTTACAAGACGGTGGACACCTGTGCCGCTGAATTTGCTGCCTACACCCCGTACCACTACTCGTCATATGACGAGGAGGACGAGGTCGGCCTGCACTCCAAGCCTTCCGTCATCATCCTGGGTTCGGGACCGAACCGCATCGGCCAGGGCATCGAGTTCGATTACTCGTGCGTCCACGCCTCCATGGCGTTGCGCAAGGCCGGTTACGAGACCGTCATGGTCAACTGCAACCCGGAAACCGTCTCCACGGACTACGACGTCTCAACGCGCCTCTACTTCGAACCGTTGACTCTCGAGGATGTCCTCGAAGTCATCGCGGCCGAGGAGCGCACGGGCGGCGTCATGGGCGTGTTCGTGCAGCTCGGCGGACAGACCCCGCTCAAGCTCGCACAGCAGCTGGCGGACGCCGGCGTGCCGATCCTGGGTACCTCCCCGGAAGCGATCGACCTTGCCGAGCACCGCGGCATGTTCTCGCGAGTGCTTGACCAGGCCGGACTGATCGCCCCGAAGAACGGCACCGCTGTGTCCTTCGAGGACGCGAAGAAGATCGCCGACGAAATCGGCTACCCGGTCCTCGTCCGCCCGTCCTACGTGCTGGGCGGACGCGGCATGGAGATCGTCTACGACGAGGCCAACCTCTCGCGCTACATCGCCAACGCCACCGAAATCACCCCGGACCACCCGGTGCTGATCGACCGCTTCCTCGAGGACGCCGTCGAAATCGACGTCGACGCGCTCTTCGACGGCACGGACATGTACCTCGGCGGCATCATGGAGCACATCGAGGAAGCCGGCATCCACTCCGGTGACTCCGCGTGCGTCCTGCCCCCGATCACCCTGGGCAGCAACGTGATCGAACGCGTCCGCACGGCCACCCGGGCCATCGCTGAAGGCGTCGGCGTCCGTGGCCTCATCAACATCCAGTTCGCGCTGGCTTCAGACGTGCTCTACGTGCTCGAGGCCAACCCGCGCGCTTCCCGCACCGTTCCGTTCGTCTCAAAGGCAACGGGCGTGCAAATGGCCAAGGCTGCGGCCCTGATCGGCACCGGCGTCACCATCAACCAGCTCCGCAGCGCCTACAAGATGCTGCCGGAGACGGGCGACGGTTCAACCCTGCCCCTCGACGCGCCTGTCGCGGTGAAGGAGGCCGTGCTGCCGTTCAGCCGCTTCAGGACCCCGGAAGGCAAGGTAGTGGACTCGCTGCTCGGCCCGGAAATGCGCTCCACCGGTGAGGTCATGGGCATCGACAAGCACTTCGACACCGCTTTCGCCAAGAGCCAGGCCGCGGCCAACAACGCGTTGCCCACCGAAGGCAAGATCTTCGTCTCTGTGGCCAACCGGGACAAGCGATCGGTGATCATGGGCGTCAAGCGCCTGTCCGATCTCGGTTTCGAGATCGTCTCGACGGGTGGCACCGCGGATGTCCTGCGCCGCAACGGCATCCAGGCCACCCCGGTCCGCAAGGTCGCCGAAGGCAGCAGCGCCGAAGGCGAAGGAACCATCGCGGACCTCATCATCGCCGGCGAAATCGACATGGTCTTCAACACGCCTTCCGGCGGCGAGGCCCGCAGCGACGGCTACGAACTCCGGGCGGCCGCAACGTCCATCGGCATCCCCTGCATCACTACGGTTGCCGAGTTCAACGCCGCCGTGCAGGCCATCGAGGCACTGCGCACCTACGAGTGGTCGGTGACGAGCCTGCAGGAGCACGCAGCGGCACTGTCAGCTTCCCAGGCCGCGGCAGCCGAGGCCGTCAATGCCTGAGTCTGCCGCAGCCGGGCAGCGTTCACTTGCGCAGCCGGGAAGGGAGCCTTTCGGTTCCCGCCTGGCTGCCGCAATGGCCGCCCGCGGCCCCTTGTGCGTCGGCATTGACCCCCACCCGGGGCTCTTGGCGGACTGGGGATTGAACGACGACGTCGCCGGCCTGGAGCGCTTTTCGCTCACCGTCGTGGAGGCCGTGGCAACGCTCGCTGCCGCGGTCAAGCCGCAGGTGGCACTCTATGAGCGTCACGGCTCGGCAGGCATGGCGGTCCTGGAACGGACCCTTGCGGCCGCATCGGACGCCGGAGTATTGAGCATCGCCGACGCCAAGCGCGGAGACATAGGCTCCACGATGGCTGCCTACGCCGACGCCTGGCTACGGGATGGCTCCGCCTTGGCAGCAGACTCGGTGACGCTGAGCCCGTACCTCGGCTTCGAGTCGCTGCGCCCGGCGCTCGACCTCGCGGCGGAGTCCGGCCGTGGTGTTTTCGTGCTCGCCCTGACGTCCAACCCGGAGGGCAAGTCCGTGCAGCATGTTGGCGGTACGGAATCGGTGGCCCGGCGGATCGCCGAAGCCGCGGCCGAGGAGAACCGCCGTTATCCCGGTGCCATGGGGTCTGTCGGTCTCGTGGTGGGTGCCACGATCGGCAGGGCGCTCGTGGAACTCGGGCTGGACCTCGACGCCGTCCATGGGCCCATCCTTGCGCCCGGGCTGGGCGCGCAAGGAGCCACGCCGGCGGATCTGCGTGCCACTTTCGGCGCGGCATACCCGGCGGTCCTCGGGACGTCGAGCCGCGGAATCCTGGCGGCTGGTCCAACAATTGCCGGACTACGATCCGCCACCGAGTCCACCCGCGACGGCTTGCTGGAAGCCTGAGCCTGATCTTCGTCGGTCCAATGCATTGCGCTCCGCACTGGGCACGCGATAGCTTCGGGATCAGTCCAATCCGCTACGCACTCGATGCCGGCCAAAGGGGGATGTGTCAGTGACCTTAAAGGCTCTGTCGCCAGAGGAACGTTCCGATGCCTTGGAAAAGGCAGCGAGAGCCCGGGCAAGACGCGCACTCGCGAAGGAACAGCTTAGGACGGGCGAACTCAGCATTGCCGGTCTGATCAAGTCGGCGCAGACTGACGAGGCCATCGCCCGAATGCGCGTTTCCGAGCTGATCGAGGCCGTACCGGGCATTGGCCCCGTACGGGCAGCGGCCATCATGGCGGAGATCGGGATCGCTCCTTCACGCAGGCTCAGGGGCCTGGGAATTCACCAATCCCGGTCGCTGATAGATTTTATGGAAGACAAATACAGAGTTTAAACGAATGCAGCGTTCAACAAATGCAGCGTTTAGAAGATACGCAGCATATATAGAATCTCCACGAAGGACGATGTGAGCAAGAATCCGGGACTGACCGTCCTCGCAGGCCCCACTGCCGTTGGCAAGGGAACAGTATCTACATACATCCGGGACAATTACCCCGAGGTCTGGCTGTCGGTTTCAGCCACCACCCGCGCACCGCGGCCGGGGGAGAAGGACGGTGTCCACTACTACTTCAAGTCCGCCGAAGAATTCGACGCACTCGTTGCGGACGGCCAGTTGCTTGAGTGGGCCGTCGTCCACGGAAAGAACCGCTACGGCACGCTCCGCAGCACCGTGGACGCTGCCATCGCCGAAGGCAAGTCCGTGCTGTTGGAGATCGATCTGCAGGGCGCCCGCCAGGTCAAGGCGGCAGTTCCGGACGCCAACTTCGTGTTCCTCGCTCCGCCCAGCTGGGACGAAATGGTCCGCCGCTTGGTGGGCCGCGGCACCGAAACCCCGGAGGAACAGCAGCGACGGCTGGAAACCGCTAAACTGGAACTTGCCGCTGAACCGGAGTTTGACCACACCGTCATCAATGACGACGTACGCCGGGCAGCGGACGAGCTTGTTTCACTCATGGGGCTTACCCCGCACCAGCGCTAAGCGCTAGCACTTGTCAGCCCGTTAGAATTTGGAGAATTCGTGTCCACGAACCTTGAAGGCATCATCAACCCGCCGATCGACGAGCTGCTTGCTGCTGCCGATTCAAAGTACGGCCTGGTGATTTTCGGCGCCAAGCGCGCGCGCCAGATCAACGCGTACTACGCCCAGCTGCACGAGGGCCTCTTCGAGTACGTTGGCCCGCTGGTCGACACCAAGCTGAACGAGAAGTCGCTTTCCATCGCCCTGCGCGAGATCAACGAAGGCCTGCTGGTTTCCACGCCCATCGAGCCCGCAGAGTAAACAGACTGCCTGTTGACGGAGGTCACGTGCGCATAGTCCTCGGAGTCGGGGGAGGGATCGCAGCCTACAAGGTTGCATCGCTCCTCCGGCTTTTTACTGAAGCCGGACACAACGTCACGGTCATTCCCACGGAGGCCGCCATCCGCTTTGTCGGCGTGGCTACGTGGGAGGCCCTCTCGGGCAATCCGGTGAGCAACAGCGTCTTTGACGACGTCGAGAAGGTCAACCACGTCCGCCTCGGCCATGAAGCGGATCTCATTGTGGTCGCCCCGGCAACTGCCGACCTGCTGGCCAAGGCGGCAACCGGCCAAGCGGGGGATCTGCTCACCAACACACTGCTCATGGCGCATGGTCCGGTGCTTTTCGCTCCGGCGATGCACACCGAAATGTGGCACAACCAAGCCACCCAGGCGAATGTGGAAACACTGCGCAGCAGGGGCATCACCGTCCTGGAACCCGCGGTGGGCCGTCTGACAGGAGCGGATTCCGGGCCGGGCAGGCTGCCCGAGCCGGAAGCGATCTTCGCGGCGGCCATGGCTTTGGTCGACGCCTCCTCGCCCTCAACCCCGCTTGCTGGACCCAAACCCCTGGCAGGGCGCACCATCACGATTTCCGCAGGCGGCACCCGGGAAGCCCTGGATCCGGTCCGTTTCCTTGGGAACAGGTCTTCCGGCAAGCAGGGTGTTGCGCTGGCCGCCGCGGCCCTTGACGCAGGAGCGCGTGTGAGGTTCCTCGCTGCCCACATGGACGTCCAGGCACCTGCCGGCGTCGAACTGGTCCAGGTTGAATCCGCACTGGAGCTCCGTGACGCCGCGCTGGAAGCCGCCGTCGGCTCCGACGTCGTGATCATGGCCGCGGCTGTCGCGGATTTCCGTCCTGCCGAGGTTTCAGACACGAAAATCAAGAAGGTGAACGGCAACGACGCCCCCGTGGTACGCCTCGTGCAGAACCCGGACATCCTGCATGAACTGGTAGTGCGACGCGACGCCGCGGCATCCACGCAGTTGATCATCGGGTTTGCGGCCGAAACCGGGGACGAAGACGGCGACGTCCTGGAACACGCCACCGCCAAGCTCAAACGCAAAGGCTGTGACCTTTTGGTGGTCAACCAGGTCGGCGTCGGGCGAGTGTTCGGCCAGGACCAGAACTCTGTGATCATTCTCTCCGGCCATGGCGCGGCGCCGCAGTCGGCGGCGGGTTCCAAATCCGACGTCGCGGCCGCTGTCATTGACCGGATCAGCACTGAACTAAGCCGAGTACGCCCGGCGACGTAGGCGCCGGGCGAGGCTCATTTCCTGGCTGGTCCATCCTTAGCATAGGGACATACGGCGGAAGCCGGCCGCCCCCAACCGAGTAAGGTAGTCGAGTGACTTTACCGCTGCACCATGAATCCCACGGCACCCCGTCCAAGCTCCGGCTCTTCACCTCGGAGTCGGTTACGGAAGGGCACCCGGACAAAATCTGCGACCAGATCAGCGACGCCATCCTTGATGCGCTCCTGGCGGCAGACCCTGAGTCGCGCGTGGCTGTTGAAACCATGGCCACCACGGGCTTGGTGCATGTAGCCGGTGAAGTCACGACGGACGCGTATGTTGAAATCCCGCAGATCGTCCGCGAGACCATCCTCGGAATAGGGTACGACTCGTCGGCCAATGGCTTTGACGGCGCCCGTTGCGGGGTGTCTGTCTCCATCGGACAGCAGTCCAACGACATCGCCGGTGGCGTCTTCAATTCGCTCGAAGCCCGCGAAGGCCGCCAGGAGGACGACTACGACCTTCAGGGCGCCGGTGACCAGGGCATCATGTTCGGCTACGCGAGCGATGAGACCCCGTCCTACATGCCGACGCCCATTTGGCTCGCACACCGCCTTTCGGAGCGCCTTACCGAAGTCCGCAAGAGCGGCGAACTGGCCTACTTGCGCCCCGACGGCAAGACCCAGGTGACGGTCGGCTACGACCGTGACCGTCCGGTTTCCGTTGAAACGGTGGTTATCTCCAGCCAGCACGCAGAGGGAACCCACCTCGATCTCTTGCGCGCCGATCTCGCCTCGCACGTGATCGACCCCGTCCTGGCTGCGGCCAACCTGGATATCTCCCACGTCGCGAATATCCTGAATCCCGCCGGCGCCTTCGTCATCGGCGGTCCCGTCGGCGATGCCGGGCTGACAGGCCGCAAGATCATCGTTGATACGTACGGCGGCATGGCCCGCCACGGTGGCGGTGCCTTCTCCGGCAAGGATCCGTCGAAGGTGGACCGCTCGGCGGCCTACGCGATGCGCTGGGTAGCAAAGAACGTTGTGGCAGCAGGCTTGGCCAAGCGGGCCGAAATCCAGATCGCCTACGCGATCGGCCAGGCACGTCCGGTGGGTACCTACGTGGAAACCTTTGGTACCGAGACTGTCGACCCGGCCAAGATCAGCGAAGCGATTGCGGAGATCTTCGACCTCCGTCCGCGCGCCATCATTGACGCCCTCGACCTCAAGCGCCCCATCTACGCCAAGACGGCGGCGCATGGCCACTTCGGCCGCGACGAGCCGGATTTCACGTGGGAACGATTGGACCGCGTGGACGAATTGAAGGAATTCTTCAACGCCTGAATCGGCTTGCCCGTGACAGTCGGTGCCGGCCGGAATCCGGAATTGTCGGTGGGGCCTGCTTGGATTGGACGAAGGCATCCGGCACTCCAGGGAGGTGACAAGCATGAGCGATGGTTCGCTGCTTCCGTTTGCCATGGTGTCGTCTTCGCCGGCCCATCAGCCGTCCTTGCTCCAAGGCTTCCCCTCGCGCGCGAACGACGTCGGCGGGCCGCCGCTCGCGGCGAGCAACCCGGTGGCGCGGATCTTGATCGAATCATCCTTGCCGCATCTCGACAGGCCCTTTGACTACAGTGTCCCGGCCGAGTTGGAGAAGACGGCCCTGGCAGGCGTCCGGGTCAAAGTCCGCTTCAGCGGCCAGGAACTCAGCGGCTACGTCCTGGAGCGCATGGAATCGTCGGAAGCCGGGCATGCCCTGACTCCCCTTCTTAAGGTGGTTTCAGCCGTCCCGGTGCTGACTCCGGCGTTGCTGGACCTTGCCACGAGTGTCGCGGCCCGCTACGCCGGAACGCTCAGCGATGTCCTCCGGACCGCCATTCCGCCCCGCGTCGCGCGGCTGGAGAAGCTGCTCCTGTCCGGCGATTCCCTTTCGGACGAGCCGGCCACCCCTGCCGAACACACCGAGGCGCCCCAGGGCTCGGCCTCGCAGGCGCACGCGGCGTGGGCTTCCTACACCAACGGAGCGCCATACTTGCAACACCTGGCCGGGGGTGGCTCACCCCGCGCGGTCTTGACGGCAACGCAGGGTTTTGGAACCGCAGGCTGGCCCGAGCTCGTGGCATCCGCGGTGGCGGCAGTCCGCTCCTCAGGGCGGGGCGCCGTCGTCGTCGTTCCCGACTATCGTGATCTCGACCGCATGGAGGCGGCACTGCGCGCTGTCCTGCCACCAGGAGACGTCGCGCGGCTGACGGCCGACGACGGCCAGACGCCGCGGTACCGGAGCTACCTCCGGCTCCTCAGCGGCGCGGCACAGGTGGCTGTCGGCACCCGCTCCGCCGCGTACGCTCCGGTGCAGGACCTTGGCCTCGTGGTGTGCTGGGACGACGGCGACGACCTCCACATTGACCAGCGCGCTCCCTACGCCCACACCAGGGAAATCCTGCTCTTGCGTTCCGAACAGGAATCAGCGGCGTGCCTCATGGCTGCGCATAGCCGCAGCACCGAGCTTCAACGGCTCGTTGAGGGCGGGTGGGCCGTGCCGGTGGAAGCTCCCCGGCAAGTGGTCCGCGCCAGGACGCCCCGGGTGCTCAATACGGCTGACAGCTTCGAGCAGGAGCACGACCCCTTGGCGAAGATCGCACGATTGCCCGGCGCCGCCTGGCGGGCCGCCAAAGAGGGACTGGAACGCGGCCCCGTCCTGGTGCAGGTGGCCCGGGCCGGCTACGCCCCCTCCCTTGTCTGCGAGGAGTGCCGCGAAACCGCCAGGTGCAACAACTGCCAGGGACCCCTCGCAATCGCCGGACAATCGGCCCTGCCGCAGTGCCGCTGGTGCTCCACGCCGGCCCCGGAATGGCGCTGCCGGCATTGCGGCGCAGGCCGCCTTCGCAGAGGCGCAGCCGGTGTGCTGCGGACAGCGGAAGAACTGGGCAGGGCTTTTCCAGGCAAGGCTGTGGTGACATCGTCGGGAGACCAAGTCAAAGCCACAGTGTCCGATGCCCGCGCCCTGGTGGTGGCGACCGTGGGGGCTGAGCCGATCGCAGCCGGCGGCTACGCAGCGGCGCTGCTCCTGGATGGCAATTCGCTCCTGCGCAGGGAAAACCTGCGTGCCGGGGAGGACACCGTTCGGCGATGGTTCAATGCCGCGGCCCTCGTGCGGCCCGCGAACGAAGGCGGGCTCGTCGTTGTCACCGCAGACGACACCGCCGCGACGGGTGCCCTGCTGCGCTGGGACCCCGCTGGATATGCCTCCCGAGAACTGGCACTGCGGCAGGAACTCCAGTTACCGCCCGCCGTGCGGATCGCCTCAGTGACGGGCAAGCGGGCCGACGTCGTGCATTTCACCGAAAGCCTGGCCGACACCATCCAGCTCCGCACTGCGGGCCCAGCGCCGGTCTCCCTTGCACTATCGGCGCAGCGCGCTTCAGGGAGGGACGACGATCCGGACGTCCGGACGCTGATCTTCATTCCGTATGCCCAAGCAGCCGTTGCCACCCGTTCCATGAGGGCCGTCAAAGCCGCCAGTGCGGCGAAGCGCACCTCAGGACCGGTGCAACTGCGGCTCGACGGCGTCGACGTCCTCTAGCGTCCTCAGCGCCGTTTGCGGCTCCGCATCGCAACGATCTCTTCGGCCACCGCCAGCAGTTGGCGCGCAGACTCGTCCCAATTGAAATCAGCCGCGCGTTCCACGGAGCGGCGCGACCGTGCCTGCCACAATTCGCCGTCTTCAAGGGCCTTGACCGCTGCGGCGAACTCGCCGGGCGATTCGGGGTGTACGTAGCTCACGGCGTCCCCGCCGACCTCACGGAAGATGGGGGTGTCGCTGGCGATCACGGGAGTGCCAAGTGCCATCGCCTCGACCAGGGGCAGCCCGTAACCTTCTGCCTTGGACAGGCTGACGAGGGCGGTGGCCCGGAGCAGGAGGGAATCGTATTCGGCATCCGTGACGCCGTTGTGGAACTCGACCTGGGCGCCAGGCGGGACCAGGGGCTCCAGCTCCGCACGGCGCTGGGGGGTGATCCTGCTGAGCAGATGCAGCGTGAATCCTGGCAAATCGGCCATTCCCTGGATCATGGTCTCCACGTTTTTGTAGGGCATGAAAGAGCCCATGTAGAGCAGGGATTTCTCGGCGCCGGCTGCGGGATCGCGCGGCTTCTGGCCCGGCTGTGGCGCGTTGCCCACGATCCGGACCGGGCGGCGCGTGAGATTGAACTTCGCCATGAGCGACTCGGTGGTGTGGCTGATGGTCGCCACAATGTCGGCCCGGTTGAGAAGCAATCGCTGCGGCCAGTAGGCCTTGTGGTAGAGCCGCCAGAGCAGCCGCACGGGTGCGGGCAGGAAGCCCGGAGGGGCAGGGTGCTCATAGTAGATGAGGTCGTGCAGGGTCAGGACCAGCCCGTACTTGCGGCCCCAGGTTCCCATGGTCTGCATGGGGCAGACCACGACGTCGGCGCCGAGCTTGTTGACTTCACGCGCCACGAACAGTTCGCGGGGGGACAGCGGGCTGCTGATGTGAACGTAGGGGACGTCCGGGAGGAGCGCCAATTGGCGCTTGTCACTGATGAGCATGGTGACATCCGCGATCTTGGACGTCGCCGCGATGAGGCTCGATCCGTAGCGGCTGATCCCGTCATGATGGTCCGTGCGGGTGAAGCGGGCATCTATGACGATTTTCACGCGGGGTGTTCCTCCAGGAAACTGCGGATGGCGGCGGCGGCCGGCGCCGGTGTCTCGTAATGGATCAAATGCCCGACGTCGGGAATCACTTCCAGCGCGCCGTCCGGGAGCATCTCCAGTAGCTTGTGCTGGTCCTTGAGCAGCGCGATCTCGTCTTTCTCGCCGGCCACCAACAACACAGGAAGGTCCAATTGCCCGGCGACCTCGGCCACATGGCTGGACACCGAAGCCCGGAAAGACTCCAGCAGGCTAGCGCGGTCGGCGAACGCGGAGAAGTACGCATCGTGCTGGCCATGGACAAAGGCCCGGAGTTCCTTGTCCCGGGTCTTGGCCATCGCGGCGCTCATGACGCGGACAATGAGGCGGCTGCGCAAGACGGCGAGTCCAAGCCGGCGCGGGAGCTTGGCGGAGACCTGGTAGTACAGGACCGCGAGCTTGGTCATGAGGCCTTTGGGGCCCTCAAGCGCGGGGGCGGCGATGGGATTGACCAGGATCAGCGGGCGGATGGCGCCCGGGTTCGCGGCGGCGAAGTGGCTGGCGACGATGGATCCGAAGGAGTGCCCCAAGAGAACTGTGTCCGCTCCGAGGCCCAAGGCCGCCATGAAACCGGTGATGAACTTCCCGTAGCGTTCCACGGTGTGGGTGTCTCCGGCGAAAGGCTCCGAGCTGCCAAAGCCGGGAAGGTCGGGCATGATGACGCGCATTTCCGGCAGGTGGTCCACTACGCGGAGCAGGCCGTGGTGGTCGCCGCGGAAACCGTGAATGACCAGTATGGTGCGCGTCGCCGGGGTCACCGTGACCGGTTCGTAGCACCAATAGGCGACGTTGCTGCCGTCGAGGTCGATGTCCGAGGCACTCGTCCTAGAGGCCAAGGCCTTGCTGAAGAACTCCCGTAGGGAGGCTGGTGCGGGTTCGGGGGAGTGGTTGGTGTCCACTTGTTCCATTCGGCAGGTCCTAGTTGACGTTGTCCGGGTGTGACCCGGTGCGGTGGTGGCGTTCGAGGGCGGCCAAGCCATCCATGTCGTCGGCATCAAGCTCGAAGCCGAAGACGTCGAAGTTCTCCTGGATGCGTGCCGCGGTACTGGCTTTGGGAATCACGATATTTCCGAGCTGGAGGTGCCAGCGGATGATGATTTGGGCAGGTGTCTTTCCATATTTATCCGCGAGAGCACTGACTGCCGGATCCTGGAGGACCTGGCCACGCCCCAACGGGCTCCACGCCTCCGTGCGGATGCGCAACTGCTCGTGGAGGGTCCGGAGCCTGGTCTGCTGCAACCACGGGTGCAGCTCAATCTGGTTCACCGCAGGAACCACTTCGGCTTTTTGCATGAGCGCTTCGAGGTGGGCCGGCTGGAAGTTGGAGACGCCGATCGCGCGCACCCGGCCCTCACGGTACAGGGTTTCCATTGCCCGGTAGCTCTCCTGGAACAATCCACGCCCAGCGCAAGGCCAATGGATCAGGTACAGGTCGACGTAGTCGAGGCCGAGATTGGCCATGGAGGTATCGAAGGCGCGCAGCGTGGAGTCGTACCCCTGGTCGTCGTTCCAGAGCTTGGTGGTGACAAAGACGTCTTCGCGGGAGAGGCCGTGAGTTCCTTCCCCGGAGCCTCCCGTGTTGCTGTCGATGCCGGGCGGGGGTATGACCGCACTGCCGATGCCGCGTCCGACCCCGGTCTCGTTGCCGTACATGGACGCTGTATCGAAATGCCTGTAGCCGGCGCCCAGCGCAGTGGCGACCAAAGAAGTGGCATCCGCCGGCGGCACCTTGTAGAGCCCGAACCCCAACTGGTCAATCAAGACACCATTGTTGAGACTGAGCCTAGGCGAGGGTTTCATAGCCAAGACTCTACCTACCTCGATGCCGGGAATGTTTCAGGGTCCTTCAATTATTCAGGAAGGGCTGCCGAAACTGACCAGGCGCTTCGCCGTGGCCTCGTCCAGGATCAGATCTGTTGCCAGTTTCGCTTCGAGTGCTCCGCGAAGCCCGTTGATCTTGGATGCACCAGAGACGACGCAGATCCGGCGACGCACCTGCCGTAGTTGCTCGTGGCTTGGGCCGGTTGACCGCTCGTTGAGGGTGATGCCGTCGGAAGAGCCGTCGGCGCGGAAAAAGACGGTGGCAACGTCGCCCACGACGTCCGAGCTGGCCAACAAGTTCAAGTCCGTTTCATCGAGGTACCCACCTGCGTAGACGTGGCTGGGGTAGTCCGAATGCACCGAGCCGACACCGAAGATGGCGATGCTCATCCTGGCTTGCAGATCGAGCACGCGTTGGACGCTGCGCTCATTCCACATGGCGGTCTTCGTGGAGGCATGGTCGAAGAAGGCGGGCACCGGGAACTGTTCTACCCGCGCACCAAAGGCGATGCCGAAACGGCGCATGATGTCGCTGGCATAAGTAATGCCGGTGGTCTGCATGTTGCCGGCGCCGTTGAGCTGCACGATGGTGCTGCCGTGCGTGATCTTGCGTGTCAGGTGCCTGCTGACGGCACTGATGGTGGCACCCCAGGCCACGCCGATGATGGCGTTGGAATCCACCAGGGGACCAATGGTCTTTGCCGCCTGCGTCGCCACCCGGTCAAGGGTTTCCGCCTCGTTCAAGGTGTCCAGGACGGGCACCACGTGCACATCGACCCCGTAGTGGTTGCGGATCATGCGCTCCAGTTCAGGGGCGGAATCCAGGGGACTGCGGATCTGGATCTGGACCAGTCCCGACTCGCGGGCCGAAGACAGCAAGCGGGAAACGGTTGACCGCGAGGTCCGAAGCTCGCGGGCAATGGCGTCCATGGTGAGGTCCTGGAGGTAGTACATCTGTGCCGCCCGGAGGGCCTCTGAATGTCGTGATCGTGGCATCTCAATTCCGTTCTGCACGTTTGTGCAACTAGCTTGATTTCATTTTCCATTCCTTCGAAGAATAGTTGTGCAAGGTGCGACGTCAAGTGATGCAGCGCATACACCAAAGCCCAAGGGAGCAGTTTTGGGATACACCAGCAATTCCGGTTCCTCAGCAGAATCACCACGTCGGGCTTCGGTTTCGGCACTCCGCGAACGGCCGCAGGCCCAGGTGCTGATCATCGGGGGCGGCATCAACGGCGTCGGAACCTTCCGCGATTTGGCACTCCAAGGCGTGGACGTCGCCCTCGTGGAACGCGGCGATTACTGCCAGGGCGCCAGCGGAGCGTCATCCCACATGATCCACGGCGGCATCCGCTACCTCGAGAACGGGGAATTCCGCCTCGTCCAGGAATCCGTGGTCGAGCGCAACCGACTTTTGAAGATCGCTCCGCACTACGTCAAGCCCCTGCAGACGACCATCCCGATCTTCAGCACCTTCTCCGGAATACTTTCCGCCCCCACCCGCTTCCTCACGCACAAGCAAGGCAAGCCGAAGGAGCGCGGCGCCTTCCTCATCAAGCTCGGCTTGAGCATGTACGACTTCTTCTCCCGCGACGGCGGCAGCGTCCCCCGCCATCAGTTCCGTGGCAAGGAGAAGGCCCTGGCTGAGTTGCCCCGGTTGCACCCCGGCATCAAATACGCAGCCACCTACTTCGACGCGTCCGTGCACAACCCGGAGCGCCTGACGCTCGATGTGCTGCAGGACGGCGAAAAGGCGGGCATCGGAAGCGGCTTGCCGGGCGGCAGCGCCCGGGCCAGCAACTACGTCTCCCTTGTTTCGATGGCCTCCGCGGACGACTCAGCCGGCGCTGTTTTGCTGCGCGATGAGCTCACTGGCGAGGAATTCAGCTTCCAGGCCGACGTGATCGTCAACACCACCGGCGCCTGGGTTGACCTCACCAACGCGGCGATGGGTGCCGCGAGCCGCTTCATGGGCGGAACCAAGGGATCCCATATCGTCCTGGACCACCCGGAATTGCTCGCAGCGTGCGGCGGCCGTGAGATCTTCTTCGAACACACCGACGGGCGGATCGTCCTGATCTACCCCATGGGTGACCGCGTCCTGGTGGGCACCACCGACGTCGAGGCGGACATGGCGCAGGATGCCGTGTGCACCGAAGCCGAGATCGACTACTTCTTCGACCTGGTCGGCCACGTCTTCCCCTCCATCAAGGTTGAGCGCAGCCACATCGTCTACAGCTTCGCCGGCGTTCGGCCGCTTCCCCGCCACGATGACACGCAGCCGGGCTTCGTATCCCGCGACTACCGCATCGAGCGAAGCGGACGGGAAGCCTCCGGTGCCGCGGCCGCCCAAGGCGGCAAGGCCGCCGTCGTACTCTCATTGATCGGTGGCAAGTGGACCACTTTCCGGGCCCTCGCCGAACACCTGAGCAACGACGTCCTCCGCGAGCTGGGCTTGGAGCGGAAGGTCTCGACGGCGAAACTCGCCATCGGAGGCGGCTTGGATTTCCCGGACAGCGAAGACGGAATCCAGGACTGGGTCAAGAAGCACATGGCTCCCGGGCTCGACGCCGACCGGGTCAGCGGCCTGTTGACCCGCTACGGCACGCGCGCCGAGGACGTCATCGCCTACCTCGGGGCAGGCGAAGACCGGAAGCTCCGCTCCACGAACGAGCTCAGCGTCCGGGAACTCGAGTTCATGGCCGCCAACGAACAAATCGGGCACCTCGTGGATGTCCTCATCCGCCGCACCTCGCTGGCCTTCCGGGGACTCGTGACCGGAGAGCTCCTGAACGAAATCGCCGAAGTCCTCGCCACGCAGCTTGGCTGGGATTCGGCGAAGCGTCAAGCGGAAATCCAGCATGCCCAGGAGGTGCTTCTACGTTTTCATGGCGTGACTGTTCACAGCCTCGTCGCATGAACGTAATGTACGTCACATCAGCTTGATTGTTCCGGCCAAGAAGCCTGGACACAAGGGTTGCGGTCTTCCGCTCCGGAAGGGGGGGACCGCAATCGGGACGGCGCTAACAGACGCCGTCCCAACGGCCCCCACAAAACCTGCAGGGCTGACAACAGAAGAAAATGAGGAGTCAAAGATGTCTCTCGGAATTGTTTTCCTTTCCGAAGTGTTCGGAACCGGAATGCTTACCCTCCTTGGCTGCGGCGTTGTGGCAAACGTCGCGCTCAAGGGCACAAAGGGCAACAGCGGCGGGTTCCTGATGGTGAATTTTGGCTGGGGCATCGCAGTATTTGCCGGCGTTTACGTAGCGGCCATGTCCGGTGCGCACCTGAATCCGGCGGTCACGCTTGGTCTCCTGGTTGACGGTAAGGCCGAGTTCGCCCCCGGTGTGGCCGTAAGTGCGGCATCCACGTTCACCTACTTCGGTGGAGAACTGCTCGGCGCCTTCCTAGGCGCTGTCTTCGCCTGGCTCGCGCACAAGCAGCACTTCGACGCCGAGCCCTTGGCAGCCAGCAAACTCGCCGTATTCTCCACGGGACCGGCCATCCGCTCGTACCCCTGGAACCTCGTCACCGAAATCATCGCCACGTTTGTACTGGTCTTCGTGATCCTGACCTTCGGCGGCACTCCCTCCGGCCTAGGGCCGCTCGCGGTGGCATTGCTCGTCGTCGGCATCGGCGCGTCCCTTGGCGGCCCGACGGGCTATGCAATCAACCCCGCCCGTGACCTCGGTCCGCGTATCGCCCACGCACTTCTGCCGATCAAGGGCAAGGGCTCCAGCGACTGGGCCTACTCCTGGGTTCCGATTGTCGGCCCGCTCCTGGGTGGAACCATCGCCGGACTCGTCGCCCACTCCATACCGATCATGGCCACTGTCGCCAAGTAGCAAACCGCTCAGTACCTACACCGCATCCACACCAAAGCAAGCAGACAAGGACGTCAAAATGTCGCAATACGTCATCGCCATTGACCAGGGAACCACCAGCTCGCGTGCCATCGTGTTCGATCACTCAGGCAACATTGTCTCCACCGGCCAAATGGAGCACGAGCAGATCTTCCCCCAAGCCGGTTGGGTAGAGCACAACCCGGTGGAGATTTGGGACAACGTCAGGGAGGTCGTCGGCTCTGCGTTGTCGAAGGCCAACCTGACCCGGCACGACATCGCAGCCGTCGGCATCACCAACCAGCGCGAAACCGCCGTCGTGTGGGACAAGAACACGGGCGAGCCCATTTACAACGCGATCGTCTGGCAGGACACCCGCACGCAGTCCATCGTGGACGAGCTGGCCCAGGACGGCGGCCCAGAGCGCTTCAAGCAAAAGGTCGGCCTTCCCCTGGCAACCTACTTCTCCGGAACCAAGATCAAGTGGATCCTGGACAACGTTGAAGGAGCGCGGGCCAAGGCCGAAGCCGGGGACCTCATCTTCGGCAACACCGACTGCTGGGTCCTGTGGAACCTGACAGGCGGCGTGGACGGCGGCGTACACGCCACAGACGTCACCAACGCCTCGCGCACCCTGTTCATGGACCTGGACACCTTGCAATGGGACCCGGACATCCTCGACGCGTTCGGCGTGCCGGCGTCAATGATGCCCGCCATCAAGTCCTCCTCCGAGGTCTACGGCACGGTGCACACCTCGCAGTTGCTGCGCGAAGTGCCCGTCGCAGGCATCCTGGGCGACCAGCAGGCGGCAACCTTCGGCCAGGCGGCGTTCCAGGCGGGCGAAGCCAAGAACACCTACGGCACCGGTTGCTTCCTGATCTTCAACACGGGCGAGGAGATCGTCCACTCGAAGAACGGCCTGCTGACCACGCTGGGCTACAAGCTGGGCGACGCGAAACCGCACTACGCATTGGAAGGCTCCATCGCCGTCACGGGATCACTGATCCAGTGGCTCCGCGACAACCTCGGCCTGATCAGCTCCGCTCCCGAAGTGGAGACGCTAGCGGCAGGCGTCGAGGACAACGGCGGTGTCTACATCGTGCCCGCGTTCTCCGGACTGTTCGCCCCGTACTGGCGCGCCGACGCCCGCGGTGCCATCGTTGGCCTAACCCGTTTTGCCAACAAGGGCCACATCGCCCGCGCGGCACTCGAGGCCACCGCATTCCAGACCCGCGAGGTGCTCGACGCCGTCAACGCGGACTCGGGCGTTCCGCTGACTGAGTTGAAGGTCGACGGCGGAATGGTCGCCAATGAGGCGCTCATGCAATTCCAAGCCGACATCCTGGGCGTGCCTGTGGTCCGTCCGAAGGTCGTGGAAACCACGGCCTTGGGTGCCGCTTACGCGGCGGGCCTCGCCGTCGGCTTCTGGAAAGACCTCGGCGAACTCAGCTCCAACTGGGGCGAGGACAAGCGCTGGGAGCCGCAGCTTCCGGCCGAAGAGCAGGAGCGGCAGATGCGCCTGTGGAAGAAGGCTGTTACCAAGTCCATGGATTGGGTGGACGAGGACGTTAAGTAGGTCTCACCTCGGTTGAGGGAGGCCGCACTTTCCCCGCCCGCTTCGCGGTGCCCACCACACCCGGGCGAAGTGCGGCCTCCTTCAACCCTCACCTGCGCGTAGTGCCCCTTGAATCCACGCCAAGGGCTTGGTGCGGTAAGGTGGCTTTATGCGTGCGATCCTTCTGCTTAGCTAGCCGCCCGGTATACGTCGATCTAAAGCATCGCGAACCGAGCGGCCGCCCCTCCTTGCCGAGGGGCTTTTGTGTGTCCGGGACCTTCCGGGGCCCGGAGCAGGAGGCAAAACCGTCATGGAAGAACAGAAGAGGGCAGCAGTGAGCGTTCAGCCGGAGACAGAAACCGGAGCACAGTCAACAGTGGCAGGCGAGACGCCCGAGGAGGGTGTCTACAGCTTCGCCTCGATGGAGGCCAAGTGGCCGCAGGTCTGGGAAGACCTCAAAGTCTTCACTCCTGTCGACGACGGCTCCCGCGAGCGGCGCTACGTCCTGGACATGTTCCCGTACCCTTCAGGCGACCTCCACATGGGCCACGCTGAGGCCTTCGCGATGGGCGACGTCGTGGCGCGATACCTCCGCCAGAAGGGTTTCGACGTCCTGCACCCCATCGGCTGGGACTCCTTCGGCCTGCCCGCGGAGAACGCCGCCATCAAGCGCAACGCACACCCCAGCGAGTGGACGTACGCAAACATCGACACGCAGGCCGCGTCGTTCAAGCGTTACGCGATCTCTGCCGACTGGTCCCGCCGGCTGCACACTTCGGACCCGGAGTACTACCGCTGGACGCAGTGGCTGTTCAAGCGGTTCTACGAGCGCGGGCTGGCCTACCGCAAGGATTCCCCGGTTAACTGGTGCCCGAAGGACCTGACCGTCCTGGCGAACGAGCAGGTAGTCAACGGCGCGTGCGAACGCTGCGGGACCCCTGTCACGAAGAAGTCCCTGAATCAGTGGTACTTCAAGATCACCGATTATGCCGACCGTTTGCTCGACGACATGTCCGAGCTCCAGGGACACTGGCCCGAGCGGGTGCTGGCAATGCAGCGCAACTGGATTGGCCGCTCTGAGGGTGCCCACGTCCGGTTCGCGATCGAAGCCACGGACGGCCGCCCCGAACGCGAAGTCACTGTCTTCACCACGCGCCCGGACACCCTGTACGGGGCAACGTTCTTCGTCGTCGCCGCGGACGCGCACCTGGCGCTGGACTTGGTCACGCCCGAACAACACGATGCCCTCATGGCGTACCGCGAAAAGGTCAAGGCCCTGTCGGACATCGAGCGCCAGTCCACTGAGCGCGAGAAGACCGGCGTGTTCACCGGCCGCTACGCCATCAACCCGCTCAACGGCGAAAAACTGCCCGTGTGGGCAGCCGACTACGTGCTCGCCGACTACGGCACGGGCGCCATCATGGCAGTGCCTGCGCACGACCAGCGCGACCTCGACTTCGCCCGCGCGTTTGACCTGCCGGTGCGTCCGGTCCTCAACACCAGCGGGGAAGATCCGGCGGAGACCGGCATTGCGACCGCCGGCGAGGGCACCCTGATGAACTCCGGCGAACTGGACGGTTTGTCCAAGGCCGATGCCATCCCCGCAGCCATCGACATCCTGGAGAAGTTGGGTACAGGGGAGAAGTTCGTCAACTTCCGCCTGCGCGACTGGCTCCTGAGCCGCCAGCGTTTCTGGGGTACCCCGATCCCCATCATCCATTGCGCCGAATGCGGCGAAGTGCCGGTGCCGGACGATCAGCTGCCTGTCACGCTGCCCGAAAACCTGCGCGGCGAGGCGCTGTCGCCGAGGGGCACGTCACCCCTGGCCGCGGCGCTGGAATGGGTCAACGTCGAGTGCCCGAACTGCGGACGCGCCGCCCAGCGCGACACGGACACGATGGACACGTTCGTGGACTCTTCCTGGTACTTCCTGCGCTTCGTGTCCCCGCACTTCACCGAGGGACCGTTCGATCCTGCCAAGATCAACGACTGGATGCCGGTCGGCCAGTACGTGGGCGGCGTCGAGCACGCCATCCTCCACTTGCTGTACGCGCGATTCTTCACCAAGGTCATCCACGACATGGGCATGCTCGACGCGGACGAACCCTTTAGCGCCTTGCTCAACCAGGGGCAGGTCCTCAACGGCGGCAAGGCCATGAGCAAGTCCCTCGGCAACGGCGTGGACCTTGGCGAGCAACTGGATAAGTTCGGCGTCGACGCCGTCCGCCTGACCATGGTCTTCGCGTCGCCGCCGGAGGACGACGTCGACTGGGCGGACGTCTCGCCGTCGGGCTCCGCGAAGTTCCTCGCCCGCGCCTGGCGCCTTGGCCAGGATGTCGCAAGCGAGCCCGGCGTCGATGTCTCCACTGGTGACCGCACGCTGCGCACCGTCACCCACAGGACCATTGCCGACGCCGCTGAGCTGTTGGACAACAACAAGTTCAACGTCGTGGTCGCCAAGCTGATGGAGCTCGTCAACGCGACCCGCAAGACCATCGACTCCGGTGCCGGTGGCGCAGACCCCGCCGTCCGTGAAGCCGCCGAGGCCGTGGCGGTCATCCTGAGCCTCTTCGCGCCATACACGGCCGAGGACCTGTGGAACCAGTTGGGCCACCCGGCCTCCGTGGCGAACGCCGGCTGGCCTTCCCACGATCCTTCGCTTCTGGTCCAGGACACCGTGACGGCCGTCGTGCAGGTCCAGGGCAAGGTCCGCGACCGTTTGGACGTCTCGCCGGACATCAGTGAGGATGAGCTGCGAGAGCTCGCTCTCGCAAGCGAAAACGTACAGCGTGCACTCGATGGCCGCGGCATCCGCACGGTGATCGTGCGCGCGCCTAAACTGGTGAACATCGTCCCGGCCTAGTCGGGAAACGGCCGCCGGCGCTTGCCGGCGGCCGGCCACCAGCTCCAGGAGGCTCCCTTGACGGACCGCGAACCACCCGCTTGGTTGTGGCTCAAGGAACGTTTGGCCCGCCTGCGCCAGTCCACGACGCCGGGACGCGCCGGAGCAGAGCCGGCGCGCGTCGTGCGCATCGCCGTCGTCACCGACTCGGCTGCCGCTCTCCCGGCCGAGTGGGTCAAGGCTTTCGTCGCGGACGGCCGCCTCGCCGTCGTGCCGATGCCCGTCATGGTGGGCGAAGAGATCTACGGCGAGGGGGAGGACGACATCACCCAGACGCTCGCGCTGGCCCTGGCCGCGGGATCGTCCGTAAAGACTTCACGTCCTTCACCCGGCCAGTTCGAACAGGCTTATCTCGCCGCACGGGACCGCGGTTTCGAAGCCGTCGTCTCCATCCACATCTCCGCTGGGTTGTCCGGCACCGCGGACGCCGCCAGGCTGGCTGCGCAACGCGTCTCCATTCCGGTCGAAGTCATTGACTCCCGCACCGTAGGAATGGCTCAAGGCATGGGCGTCCAAAGCGCGCTGGTTGCCGCCGCGGACGGCCGTTCGGCAGCCGAAGTCCGGCACTTTGCCGAGGAGCGATTGGGCCGCACCAAGGTCTACTTCTATGTGCCGAGCCTTGAGCAGCTTAGGCGCGGGGGTCGTATCGGCACTGCTGCGTCTTGGCTCGGGACAATGCTGTCCATCAAGCCGATCCTTGCGGTCGCCGACGGCAAGATCGTACCGCTCGAGAAGGTGCGCTCGGCTGCGAAGGCCGTTGCCCGGCTGGAAGAAATCGTTGCCGCCGATGTCAATTCCCGGCCTCCAGGACAATCGCGGCTCGCCGTGCATCACTTTGGAAACCTGGCAGAGGCAGAGAGGCTCGCGGCCCGGCTCGGCGAGGGGTGCCCCGACTGCCCGCCTGCACAGATCAGCGCACTGCCGGCCGTTCTCGCGGCCCACGCCGGGCTCGGCGTATTGGCCGTGGTTGTGGGGGAAAGCAGTACGCCTGGCGCCGCGACGCTTTTGGGTGACAGCGCGAAAGCCGCAACGGATCCGGCGAACACTATGCGGAGCAAACCGTAACCGCGGTCAAGTTTCGCGGGCAGAGGTCCTGAGCTTTTTGCCGGTCCGTCGTTAGCTCCATGAAAATGGGCATAACCCCTAACTGCCGCCACACTCTCGAATGGCGGCGCTAGGCGTAAGTTTTCAAATGAGGCAATGCGCATCCTGAGCGAAGGCCTAAAAATGTCGTAGCCTCCGGGCAGAGTGTTTCCATGGAAGCGATCGGATGCGTCGACACCCGGCAGGGCCTTGGGTCCGGTGGGCTTTTCGTGGCGTCGCATCGTGCCCGTGGTCGGCGCTTGGCCGGGGCCCCGGGCATGCCTCCGGGCGGGCTGGTGTTGGTGGATCCGCGCGGGCGGGGCGGCCGGCTGGCCGTTTTGGACGGGGCCGTGGCGGCAGCGAGGTCTTTGGCGGACAAAGCCGCGGACGACGTCGGGGTCCTGGGTTTCGAAGAGGCTGTTGCGTTCGCGTCCGGGGTGGAGGAGCTCTCCCGGACCCTGGACTATCTCCAGGTGGCCGCCGCTGCCGGGCTGGACAGGGCCCGGAACGATGAAACCGCCGCCAGGCAGGGCTGGACCACGGGCTGGGCCGCCGGCGCGGATCCGGGCGCCGGCGCGGGCTGGACGTCCGGAACCACCGCGGGCCCCGCGGACGTGCAGGCCGGTGCGGCTCCTTCCCCGGGAACGGGCAGCGCCCGGGGCGGGGAGTTCAGGTCCACGGCCGAGCACCTGCGGTCCTTGCTGCGGATCGGTGCCGCCGAGGCCAGGCACCGGCTCGCCCTCGCCCGGGAGCTGCTGCCGGGCCGGAGCCTCACCGGGCAAACGGTCCCTGCCCGGCAYGGGGAAACSGCCGCGGCGCTGGCGTCCGGGGTGATCGGGTCCCGCTCGGCCGGGATCATCACGATGGCCGTGGCGAAGGTGCGTCCGTTGTGCAGCCCGGARAAGGCCACGGAGATGGAAYAYGCCCTGGCCCGCACCGCGGAGGAAAACGACCAGGACTTCCTGGCCAGGGTGGCCCGGCGCTGGATCGAGGCGATCGACCAGGACGGACCGGAACCGTCCGAAGAATCCCTSCGCCACCACCARGGAGCGTTCCTGCGCCGCCCCAAACACGGCCTGGCGCATGTGGAGATCTTCGCCACCACCGAGCAATACGAACACCTGCTCACGGTCATGAACACCGCCACCAACCCCCGAACCCGCACACCCCAGGGCGCAGCAACCCAGGGCACAGCTCAGGTCTGCGCGGAGCCTTCCGGCGA